>JBMTCD010000071.1:0-15062 GCA_049430545.1 Luteolibacter sp. | reverse complement strand
TTTCGCGCGTTGTACCGGTGAAATCTTCAACTGGGTATGCAGCGATGACATTCTTGCCCGTGACGCCTTAATGCGGGTCGCCCACGGATTTTGCGATCCATCCGGCCATGACGTCATCGCCGGCGCCTGCCTGCTCCAACATGACCTGAATCCGAAAAAAAACCGCACCATGCCGGCGGATGCAGAATGCTGGCGAGGTGCCCCATTCTCCGGCGCCATCTGGCAGCCTGCGTGCTTTTTCCGCCGCTCGCTCATCCGGCGAACGAGGCTTCTGCTCAACGATCTTCACTACTGCATGGACCGGGAACTCTGGATTTATCTGTGGTCGGCCGGATCCAGGTGGAGATTCACCGATGAATCGCTGGCTGTCTTCAGGTTCACGGGAACCAACAAGACCACGGAGGGTGGAGACAAGACCATCAAGGAGATGACCGCAATCTATCAGTCCTATCATACCGAATGGATTCCGCTGCCGAAGCTCCTGCTATGCATATGGCTTCCCCTCGTTGAAATTGCCATGAGCCGCCGCAGCCTGTTGGTCCGGATGCCGGCCCATCTCGTCTCGAGGTTTGCCACCCTGGTTCTCAGAACCTTCTATCCGTCCAAACGGGTGCGCGCACTGCAGCGCGACTTTTATCATTACCGCGTGGGCATCTTCTCTTGAACATACAATTCTGCATGGACCTCTCCATCATCATAGTGACACGAAACAGGGCGCGCGATCTGGCAAGCACACTGGCGTCGTTGCGCGGCATTCATGTGCCTGACACGATGCGCGCCGAGCTGCTGGTTGTTGACAACGGCTCCACAGATGAAACCCGGGCGGTCGTTTCCCAATCCGACCTCGGGCCCATCGAGACCAGATACGCCCACGAGCCTTGTCCCGGCCTCTCACATGGCAGGAACACCGGCCTGAGGGAATCCCGTGGCGGAATGATTCTCTTCACGGATGACGATATTCGCCCGCCGACAAACTGGATAGAGGAGATGACCCGGCCGATTCTGAATGGACAGGCCGAGGCGGTTTGCGGTGGCGTGGAGATTGCGCCGCACCTGCTCAGACCTTGGATGACAACCCTGCACCGATGCTTGCTCGCATCCACGGAGTGGCTGGAGAAACCGCAAAATCTCTCCATGGTCGGAGCCAACATGAGCTTTGTGCGGCATGTGCTCGACAGGGTCCCTGCATTCGACACCGAACTCGGCTCCGGGGCGCTCGGGAGTTGTGAGGAGCTGCTTTTTTCCAAACAGTTGATAGCGGCAGGCTACCGAATCCGCAAATGCCTTCACTCACGAGTCATGCACCATTTCGATCCTGCCCGTCTCAAGCGTGGGTCATGGGTCTGGGCGGTCCTGCAACTGGGGGCCTCCCACGCCTATATCGGCCACCATTGGGAGGATTGGCCGTGCAGGCTTACCGGGTTCAGGCTGCTGGTATCAGGATTGACATTCCAATCCCGCAGTCAGCCTGGCCGCGAGAATGAGGATGGCTGCCCGGAAAACGAACTGAAGCGCCACTTGAACCATTCCCTCCTGAAGGCTCACGCGCGTGAGAGCTCACGTCCGCGCAACTACCAGCGTAACGGACTCCGCAAGATCGGTTCTCCTTGATATCGACGCGATCCACCGGCATCGCCCGGCAATCAACACCAAACCCGCGCAGCGCTGCATGAGCATTCCCCCTTCCGTATCCGTCATCATCCCGGCATACAACCGCGCCGACACCATCGGCCCGGTGGTCGAAAGCGTGATCCGGCAGACGTTTCCCGTTTCCGAAATCATCGTCATCGACGATGGTTCCACCGACGGAACCTGCGACGCGATCCGCCGGGCCTTCGAAGAACACCGCTCATGGCCGGGCCGCCTCATCCATCTGGTGAAACCCAACGGCGGGAAAAGCTCCGCTCTCAACCAGGCGCTACCCATCGCCTCCTCGGAATGGATCGCTTTCAACGACTCGGACGATTTGTGGCTGCCTGAAAAACTGGATAAACAATTCCAGGCGCTCGCACGCTTTCCACCATGCAAGGCGTGCTTCACCGACACCTTGTTCGGATATCACGGAACCACCACCACGCTTGCCATCGCGGGAATCAAACCACGGGACAGCACGGGAGTGATGCGAAATCTGCCATTGCTGCTGGCGGCGCGCTCTTCGGGAATCATGATGCAGACCTTGGTGGTCCATTCCGACGTGATGCGAGCCTTCGGTGAATTCGACACCCGGCTCACCGTTTCACAGGACACCGATCTCCTCTTCCGTTTGTCGCTGCTCACGGAGTTTTGTTATGTCAACGAACCTCTCGTGTTGCTCGACCGGGAAGAAGAGCGAACCGACAAGCTCACGCGGCGTCATCCCACATCAAATCCTGCGCGGCTTGAAGAAGACGCCCTGATGCACGCGAAGTGGAAATCGCTCGTTCCATCCGCCCGCGCGGAACTGGCCGCAGCCGTGCATGAACGTCATTTATCGATGCTCAGCGCGCTGTCAAACAGCCACCTGCTGGCGGGCGACCGCGCGAAGGCCGAACACTGCATGAGGATGGCGTATGCGGAATCTGCAGCACCGAAGTGGTTCATCAAATGGATCTTGCTGAGGATTTTCCCACAGCTTGCCGCCACAGCCGTCCGGTGCAGAATCAGGCGCAACGGATAAATCATGAAGACGCCGCCACTCTCGAATGATCCGCACATCGTGGTGATCGGCACGGGCGGACGCCTCGGCTCGGTCCTTGCGGAGCGCTTCGGGATGCGGCATCGCGTGACGGCCTTGGGACGCTCGCAACTGGATCTGGCGGATCCCGATTCCATCGCCGCAGTGCTGGGTGGAATGGATTTCACCCACGTATTCCTCACCGCCGCACTCACCGCGGTGGACACATGCGAGACCCATGAAAAAGAAGCCTTCGCCGTGAATGGTGCCGCTCCGGGCATCATCGCGGATATCGCCTCGGCCAAGGGCGCCCATGTCACCCATATCGGCACCGACATGGTGTTCGATGGCTTGAAAGGATCGCCCTATTCGGAAACAGACCGCCCGAATCCCATCAGCGTCTATGGCGCATCCAAGCTGGAAGGCGAGCGCCGGGTGCTGGCCGCCTCGCCGGCCCATCTGGTCGCGCGGGTCTCATGGGTCTTCGGACCGAAACGCCCGGCGTTTCCCGAGTGGATCATCCAACAGGCGCGCGCCAGCGAGGACGTCACTCTACCTGCCGACAAGATCGGCAGCCCGACCTGCACGCTCGACCTGGCCGGCTGGCTCGACGCGCTGGTTTTCGGCACTTCCGGCGCGCCGGCAGCCGGGATTTACCATCTTTGCAACTCCGGGCAATGCACCTGGCGCGATTGGGGTCGCCTGTGCATCGAGGCCGCGCGCGATTCCGGCGTGCCGCTCATGGCGCGGGACATCCGCGGCGTGCCCTTGGATTCAGTGGCCGCATTCGTGGCGAAGCGCCCGCTCGACAGCTCGCTAGCGACCGCCAAGTTCACTCGAGCCACCGGCATCAGGCCACGGCCATGGCAGGTGGCGGCACGTGAATTCGTGATGCAAATTTCCACAAAACCGTCATAAGCTGAAGGCAATCCACCGCTCCACGTCATTTTCCAATGAACCTACTCGTCACCGGCGGCGCCGGCTTCATCGGCTCCAATCTCGTCCATTACCTGCTCGGCCCGGCCGCCCGGGATGCCAATATCGAAATCGGCCGCGTCGTCACTCTCGACAAGCTCACCTACGCCGGAAACCGCTCCAGCCTCGCGGACCTCGATGCCCACCCGCGCCATTTCTTCGTCCAGGGCGACATCGGCGACAGCATGCTGATCGCCAAACTGCTGCGCGATCATGCCATCGACGGCGTGATGCACCTCGCCGCCGAATCGCATGTGGACCGTTCAATCGACAATCCCGAGGAATTCATCATGACCAACTTCGTGGGCACCTATCGCCTGCTGGAGGAGTTCCGCCAATACGCGCTGGAAACCGGCCGAATGAACGATCCGCGGCTGCGCTTCCTGCATGTGTCCACCGATGAGGTTTACGGCTCGCTGGGTCCCTCCGATCCCGCGTTCTGCGAAACAACGCCCTACGCGCCCAACAGCCCCTACAGCGCGTCGAAGGCCGGCAGCGACCATCTCGCCCGCGCCTATCATCACACCTACGGGCTGCCGGTCGTGACCACCAACTGCTCCAACAACTACGGCCCCTATCAGTTCCCGGAAAAACTGCTGCCGCTGATGATCCGCAAGACACTCAAGGGTGAGCCGCTGCCGGTCTATGGCGACGGCACCAACATCCGCGACTGGCTCTACGTCGGGGACCACTGCCGAGGCCTCATCCTGGCACTCGCCCGCGGCGTGCCCGGGCAAACCTATGTCATCGGCGGCAAGTGTGAAATGAGGAACATCGACGTCGTCCGCGCGATCATCGAAAGCGCGCGCGAGCTTGCGCCGGACCGGGTGACCCGCTCCGCGGACGATCTCGTCACCTTCGTCAAGGACCGCCCCGGCCACGACCGGAGATATGCCACTGACCCCACGCGCATCGAACGCGAACTGGGATGGAGCCCGCGTGAGGACTTCGCCAGCGGGCTTCGGCGCACCATCCGGTGGTATCTGGACCACGAGGAATGGGTTTCAGCCATCGAAAACGGCAGCTACCGCGGCGAGCGACTCGGCAACCTGGAATGAACATGAAAGATCCCATACAAAGTCATCTCAAGCTCCGGTCATCGGAACTCGCGCTGCGCAAAGGCATCATCCTCGCCGGCGGCACCGGCAGCCGGCTTTTCCCGATGACCCACTCGGTGAGCAAGCAGCTCATCCCGGTTTATGACAAACCGATGATCTATTATCCGCTCACGGTGCTGATGCTCGCGGGCATCCGTGAAATCCTGGTCATATCCACCCCGCGCGACCTGCCGGGATTCGACAACCTGTTGGGCGACGGCTCGCAATGGGGGCTGGAAATCAGCTACGCGCCGCAGCCGAAGCCGGAAGGCCTCGCCCAGGCGTTCCTGATCGGCGGGGAGTTCATCGGCGGCGAACCCGTCTGCCTGGTCCTCGGAGACAATCTGTTTTACGGCCACGAGCTGGGTTCCTCGCTGCTCGCCGCCTCGCGGCGCACCCATGGCGCGACGGTGTTCGGTTACCACACGAACCAACCGGAGCAATACGGCGTGGTGGAATTCGACGGTGACGGCCGTGTGGTTTCATTGGAGGAAAAGCCCGCCAAACCGAAATCGAACTATGCCGTGCCCGGCATTTATTTCTACGACCGCAAGGTGGTCGGAATGGCGAAAAGCCTCAAGCCATCCGCTCGTGGCGAGCTGGAAATCACCGACCTCAACCGCCTTTATCTCGAACGCGGAGAGCTGCGCGTCGAACTGCTCGGCCGCGGCACCACATGGCTGGACACCGGCACGCCCGACTCCCTCGCCGATGCCACCCAGTTCGTGCAGGTCATCCAGCAGCGCCAGGGATTGAAGATCGCCTGCCCGGAGGAAATTGCCTACCATCAGGGCCGCATCGACCGCGGCAAGCTCGGCGAATCCATCGCCAAATACGCCGGCACGCCCTACGGCGATTATCTTGAAAGCCTCTGAATTATCATGAACTCCTCCACCCCCGATTTCTGGTCCGGCCTCAAGCCGGCGGCGCGCGAGCGCCTTGAAACCCGTGATTACAGCCACGGCGACCTGGCTGTGCGCATTTCGGATGGAGGAGTGGCCGTCTCGGAAGCCATCCAACACCGCGATGCGCTGGCCGGTTCGTGGATCCCCGGTGTCGAGATCATTCGCCGCCAGGTATTCCAGCAAAAAGGCCGCGGATATTTCGCGGAACTCGCGCGGATCAACGAAGGCACGCTGGCCCGCATCGGCCTCGCCCCCCAACAATGGTCCAGCGCGCTGATGCACCGTGACAGTGCCAAGGGATTCCACATCCATCCGCCGCACGTGCCGGAGGGCTGCGCGCCCGCCGATTGGCTCCGCAGGCTTTACATTGAGCATCCCGGGGACTTCTCCGCCCGTCCCTACGGGCTTGAGCAATGGGACGTGATGTTTTTCCTGACCGGCATCTGCGAGATGTTGCTGGTGGACGAACGCGCGGGATTGGCGCGCCGCATCATGCGCCTGACCATCCAAGGCGATGACATGCCGGGACCGGACAATGCCGCGGTGGTGATACCCCCCGGCGTGGCCCACGCGCTGCGCAGCATCGGCAGCACTGACCTGGTCATGGTTTACGGCACCAGCACCCCATTCAACCCGGCATGGGAGGGCCGCATCGCCAGCGGCATTGAAAACGCCCCGTTTCCCGCCGATTGGAACGACTATCTCTCCCACGAAGACTGATCATGCGGTTCATGCATTCCTACCCATTCCCCCAAACCGATAAAACACCATGAAAACGACCAATGAATCGACTTCATCCATGCCACCCGCCGCTCACGCGGGCATGCTTCTGGCCAGTGCAACAGCATGTGCTCTCGCGTTGATCACCGTGACCGGCTGCGAAACCGGCGCTCCCGCCACCCCGATTCCCGCCTCCGCGGCAGCCGCCCGGCCGACCGGCGCGCTCGCCGCCGGCGATGAAATCAGCGTCTCGTTCTCCGGCGCGCCGGAAATGAACACCAAACAGAAAATCCAGCCGAACGGCAGGGTGAGCCTGCCGACCGTCGGCGACGTGAGCGCCGCCGGCAAGACGATCACCAGCTTCCAGGCGCAGCTCAGCTCGCTCTATCAGCCACACCTCCAGGACCCCACCGTGGTCGTGGGCCTCGAAAGCGCCGCCGCCGGCGTCTATGTCTCCGGCGAGGTGGTGAATCCCGGCAAGGTGCCGCTGGACCGGCCGATGACCGCGCTCGAGGCGGTGATGGAAACCGGCGGCTTCACCAAGTTCGCCAATCCCAAGCAGGTGATCGTGGTTCGCAACGAGAAGGGCCGCACCCAGCGCTATGTGCTCAACATGAAACACACGCTCAATGGCCTTGACGACACGCCCTTCTATCTGCGGCCCTTCGATGTGATCTATGTCAAGCAAAGCGCCTGGTGAATCACACGGCGGTCATCGTCACAAAAAGCAAGAGGCGGCTTCGGCCGCCTCTTTTGTTTTTTCGAGCGATTGCAGCGATACGGCTCAGAGTTTTTCCACCTCCACCTTGATCTCGAGATGGCAGTGGCCGGTGCCGCGGTAGGTGCCTTCGATGGGAGCGACATCCTCGTAATCGCGGCCGACGGCGATTTTGACATAGCGGTCGTCGGCGAGCGTGTGGTTGGTGGGGTCATAACCGATCCAGCCGGCTCCGGGCAGCCAGACCTCACACCAGGCATGGGAGGCCTGGGCGCCGACAAGCGTGTCGCGCGGGCCGTTGTAGAGATATCCGGAGGCGTAACGGGCGGGAATGCCGATGGCGCGGCACATGCCGAGCATGACGTGGGTGAAATCCTGGCAGACGCCCTTGCGCAGCGCGAAGGATTCCTCGATGTGGGCCTTCACGCTGGTGGCCCCCGGGAGATAATGGAACGCGTGGTGGATCCACTCCATGATGGCGGATGCCTTGGCATGGATGGCGCCGAGGCCGGCCGTCACATCGAGTGCCTGGCGCCAGATTTCCGGCGTGCAGGAAACCCGCGGGCTTTCGTGGAGGTAAGGCCAGATGCGCTCGCGGACCTCGTTGTCGCGGTAGCCCTCGTGGCCGGCGTCGTAACTCGCGGCCGGAATCACCAGCGGCAGGTTCTGGACACGGATGCGGCTCTCGATTTCCAGCTTCGCATGCGGCTCGGGCAGCTCGAAGTGGTGGTTGACGTTCTGGAACAGGTCGGTGAACCGCCGCAGGCGGGTGGCGGGCAGGACGCGGATGAGCGCGGAGAGGGTTTTCTGGTAGGGGAAGGTGCGGGGCTCGAGGCGCAGGGTATTGACGCTGTCGCGGACGGGCCCGCCGTACTGGAAGGTGGTGCGGTGGAGGACGGCGAGACGCGTCCCCTCCCCCGAGGTGGTGCCGGGGTGGGTGGTCACTGCTGCTGCTGTTGTTGCTGCCATGCGGCGGCCGCGGAAATCGAGCGCGGGTCCGCGGGGGGAGATATCTCAATGACTTCCGGCATCAACACATAACTGCGGAAAATGGCGTCGCCGATGGCGTTGAAGCGGGTTTGCAGGTTGTCGAGGTAATCGTGAAGCCCGGCGGCGAAGGCCTCGTCGGCCGCGCCATAGCTGAGATCGGCAAGCAGACGACCGGCTTCCCGCTCGGCATCGTTGGAGCAGCCGCCGCGGCGGGTGCCGGAGACGCGATGCAGGCAGACGTCCACCCGCTCGATGCAGAAGCGCACCGAGCGCGGCACCGTGTGGGAAAAAACGAGCAGTTTCATCACGCCACGGGCGGTGATGACGCGCTCGCCGGCACGGTAGGCCCCGAGCGCACCGCACGAGCGCAGGATGGACGCCCAATGGAGGGTGGACGAGCGGGAGGCGTCGCCGGAATCCGGCAGGTAGCTGGCGACATCGAGGAAGCGCGTCGTCTTGTCGGCCCGTTCCAGATGGCGGCCGAGTTCCATGAAATCCCATTGTTCGTCGCGCGGGGTGGTGGCGGCGGCGGTGCCATGGAAGGTGAAGGCGGCGCGGCGGATGCTCCCGTAGTAGCGGGCGGGATCGCTGGCGATGAGGTGCCCGGCCTCGGGCGAGCGGGTGAAGAGGTAAAGCGAGTTGAGTTCCTCCCACAGCTCGTCGGAGAGCTGGTCGCGGATGGTGCGGGCGTTTTCGCGGGCGAGCGCGATGCAGGAGGTGATGCTGTTGGCGTTGCGGGGGTCGTCAGTGAGGAAACGGATCACCTCGTTTCCGCCGGATTCTTCGTAAAGTGAATGGAAGAGTTCCTCATCGCCGGTGCTGAGGATGATCGGCTGCCAGAAGGCGCGCAGGCGGGCGCTGTCGAGCCGCTCGCTGTCGAGCAGGAACTGGCGGTTGACATCGATCAGGCGCGCGAGGTTGTCAGCCCGCTCGACGTAGCGGGTCATCCAGTAGAGGGTGTTGGCGACGCGGGAGAGCATGGTTTTTTCTCAATGACGGAGCACCCAGGTGTCCTTGCTGCCGCCACCCTGGGAAGAATTGACAACGAGCGAACCCTTGTTGAGGGCGACGCGGGTGAGGCCGCCGGGGACGATGCGGACTTCCTCGCCGTAGATGATGTAAGGGCGGAGGTCCACGTGGCGGCCTTCCATCACACCGTCGCACCAGGTGGGCGAGCGGGAGAGGGAAATGACGGGCTGGGCGATGTAGTTGCGGGGATCGGCGACAATGCGCTCGCGGAAGGTTTCGATCTCCTCCTTGCTGGCGGTGGGTCCCATGAGCATGCCGTAGCCGCCGGATTCGTTGGCGGCCTTGACGACCAGTTCCGGGAGGTGGCCGAGGATGAACTTGAGGTCCTTTTCCTCGCTGGCGAGGTAGGTCGGCACGTTCGGCAGGATCGGCTCCTGACCGAGGTAGTATTCGATCATCCGCGGGACGAAGTAATACATCACCTTGTCATCGGCCACGCCGGTGCCGACGGCATTGGCGAGGGCGACGTTTCCGGCGCGGTAGGCATTCATCAGGCCGGACACGCCGAGCACCGAGTCCTTGCGGAAAACGACGGGATCGATGAAGTCGTCGTCGATGCGGCGGTAAATGACGTCCACACGCTTGAGGCCGCGGGTGGTGCGCATCCAGACGATGTTGTCGAGCACGACAAGGTCGCCGCCCTCGACGATGTCGATGCCCATTTCGCGGGCGAGGTAGCAGTGCTCGAAATAGGCGCTGTTGTAGCAACCCGGGGTGAGCAGCACGCAGACGGGGATCTCGCTGCGGCGCGGCGAAATGTGGTGGAGCATGTTGAGCAGGCTGCGCGGGTAGGAATCCACCGAGCGCACGCCCATCTGCTGGAAAAGCGCGGGAAAGGCGCGCTTCATCGCATTGCGGTTTTCCAGCAGGTAAGAAGCGCCCGACGGGCAGCGGCCGTTGTCCTCGAGCACGTAGTATTTCCCGTCGGCACCGCGGATCAGGTCGCTGCCGCAGATGTGCATGTAGATGTCTCCCGGCACGTCCATGCCGCGGAATTCCGGGCGGTAATGTTTCGCGTGCTCGACGTGATGGGCGGGGATGACGCCGTCCTTGAGGATGTGCTGGTCGTGATAGACGTCGTGAAGGAACAGATTGAGCGCGGTGATCCGCTGGGTGAGGCCGGCTTCGATGTGCTCCCATTCATCGGCCGGCATCACTCGCGGCACCGGATCGAAGGGGAAGATCCGCTCGGTGCCGCGGTCGTCGTGGTAGACGTTGAAGGTGATGCCCTGGCGCAGGAAATAGAGTTCGGAAATCTCCTTGCGTGAGAGGAAATCGTCGTCGTCCATGCCGGACAGGCGCTCCATGAGGTCGGCGCAATGGGACCGCACCGAGCCGTCGGCGGCGAACATCTCGTCGTGGAATTATCCGGGATCGTAGCCCTTGAACATTTGCATGGGTTGGTGGTGGCACAGCAGACGGCGTGCCGGATTTCGCGCTCTCACAAGATGCGTGCTTTGCGGTTGCCTGCCGGGGAGGCCCGAAGGATGGTTTCGGCACGTCCCACGGTGTGTGGGACTCTCGCAAGGAGAATGAAGAAACGCTACCTGAAACTGGTGCGCCAGGCGCTCAAGTCGCTGCGCCACCCGCAACTCCGCCACCGGCCGTGGTGGCGGGCGCTGACCCGCCGCATCGGCGACCGCGCGCTGTGGGTGCCGTGCCGCGACACGGTGGCTGCCGGGCTGACGATCGGCTTGTTTTTCTCGATGATGCTGATGCCGTTCCAGATGATTCCGGCGGCGATCATCGCGATGCGGATGCGGGCAAACGTGCCGTTCGCGATCGCCGCCTGCTGGGTGACCAATCCGCTGACGATGCCTGCGGTGCTTTACGGGCAATTCAAGCTGGGCGAGTGGATGCGCGACGTGCTGGCGGTGCCGATGCCGGGGTTTCTGGTGCGGGTGCAGTTCGACGTTTCGGGCGTTGGGCAATTGAACGCGGCTAGCTATCTGCTCGGGATGTTCACATCCGGGGTGATCCTGGCCTGCTTCGCCTATCCGCTGGCGCACCTGTTTTCGGCCATCATGCCCCACTATCTGCCGGTGAAAAGACTGCGCGGGAAATCACGCGATTGACCGCCCGCGGGCGCTCCGCCCATTGGCCGCAACCCGCGGCGAAGACCTTGCGGTGACCCACACCGGTGAAAGACAAGCGGGCATGGTCGTTTTCACCCACGACCCTGTCGTCATGGAACGGCGGCTGCTTCACGGCAAGAGCCTTTCAAGCAACGCCGGGTCGATTTCCTGCTTCGGCGAAAACGCCGGTGAATCGACGTATGCCAACAGGCTGTGAAGAAACTGGCGAGCTTCCGGCTGGTCCTGGATGGCTGGCAGGTCGATCGGGCAGACGAGCAGCGAGCCATTTCCGACCCTGGTCTCGAACAACAGGCCGAGCTTGTGGTTGCGATCGAAGTTGTCGATCACCTGCACGATCGGCCGGTATCCGGCGGGCGTGCCGTCGAGAATGACCGGCCGCGAGTTTTTCACCAGATGCCACCATTGCCAGTCGCTGTGGAATTCGGTGGGAAACGCGGCCAACGCGGGGTGCTTCGGATCGCACAGTAGTCCAAGTGTGCCGGGCGGCTCCTCGATGCCGCGCTTCCTGGCACTCTGCGCGAACATCGGCGACCAGAACTCGGTCTGGAACGAGCCGCCAACGCTGTGCGGCAGCTTTGGGGCTTCAGGCAACAAAAGCACCTTGCCGCCTTTGGCGAGATGTTCCTTGGTTTGCGAATCTTTAAGACTGCGGGAAATGATCGTGCCGTCCGCAGGCTCGGTTGCCACATCCGGCGGATAGATCCAGATCGGGTAGCTGTTTTCGATGCCGGTCCCCTCGATCGCCAGCGTGAGGGCGAGGCGCCGTGGTCCTGTTAGATCGGCGAGCGGGCGTGCGAACAAGTCGATGTCCGTGAGCCTCCCCTTGGTCAAGGTGACTGGATCGAAGACATGTTGAGACAGTTTTTTGCCCGAGGCATCGGCGAGCGTCCATTTGACTTTCGCGCCCGCCAGGTCCTCCGCGCCGTAGTGGGCGATCTGGACCTTGCCGATCAGGATTTCATCGGTGGTCCATGCGTGTTTCTTGATGCGCAGCAATGGCACGGTGGGCGCGCAAAACTCGCGCCATTTCTCCGGCTCGATCACGCCTTTCGATTCCATGAACACATTGAGCAAGCCGACCAGCGCGGTGCCTTGGCCGGGGAAGTCCATGATATCCAGCAACTGGAATCCGCCGAAGCCCGGCGTGCGCAGGGCGAGTTCGATGTCCTCGCGGTAGCAGATGGCGGCGAGTGCGCCGGACGCCTTCACGAAGTCGTGCGCCTGGTCGAGCATGCCGGCCTTTTCGAGGCGCTCGCGGAAGATTTCATAATTCCGCGCCTTGAGCACGCCGGTGAATTGATCGATGTCGCGGAAGTCGGGATAAACCTGATATTGTCCGGTTTCATGACCGATGAGCGGCACCGGAACGCCCTGGATCGATTCGCTGAAATCGTCGAGCGTGCCCGGCGGATGGGACTCGACGGCACCGTGGCGATAGTCGTGGATGTAGAACGACCCGCGGAGCGGGCGGGTGTCGCCACGGACCTTGCCGGTGACCCAGAACTCGTCGCCCGCGGCCAGGCTCGGGTTCCAGTGCATGTTGTTGGCGCCCTGCGCGTGAAGGCAGCGCGGGTTGAGTTGTTTGAAATGGCGGACCAGATCGAACATGC
Source organism: Luteolibacter sp. (assembly GCA_049430545.1). Lineage (GTDB taxonomy): Bacteria > Verrucomicrobiota > Verrucomicrobiia > Verrucomicrobiales > Akkermansiaceae > Luteolibacter. Next base: position 2,269 of record JBMTCD010000071.1, on the reverse strand, counting down.
CCTGGTTGCGGCCGAGTTCGTTGCCGAGAGTGAACATGACGAACGACGGATGGTTGCCGAAGTGGCGGAAGATAAGTTCTCCCTCGCGCTTGGCATAGTCGTAGAGCGGAATGCTTTCGTCCATGTCATCACCCTGCATGAAGTCGATATTGTAATAGGCCGCGTCCTTGCTGTCGTCGGCATTGAAGGCGCTGCGCTTGTTGGGCAGCTCGGGCTGGAGATAGAAGCCCGATTCATCGGCCGCCTCGAACGCGGCGCGCGGCGGGCACCACGAATGGAAGCGCACGTGATTGAGTCCCCATTGCTTGAGAATGCCATAGATCCGCTTCCACTCGTCCTTGCCCATCGGCGCGTAGCCGGTGAGCGGGTAGTTCGCGCAATCGAGGCGTCCGCGCATGAAAACCACGCTGCCATTCACCTTCAGCAGATTGCTATCGATGGTGACATCGCGCATGCCGAAATTCACCGGGCGCGCATTGCTGTAAGCTTTGCCGCCGGCCCGGGCATCAAGCTGAAGCGAGAGCCTTAGCATCGCCGGCCGGAACTCGTCCCACAGCGGCACGTTTTCGCCGGGCTGGTATGTGAACTCGACCACGGTTTCCTCGCCCGGCGCGACCACCGCCACGGCCAGCGCAGCGAAATCCTCAGGCGCATCGATATTATAACTCCGGCAGCTCACTTTGATTTCGCCCTTGGCGGGCGCGCCGGTGGCGTTGCCGATGACCACCCGCACGCGGGCGTTTTTCTCCGCAACGTTCGGATAGACCTGCGCGTCCTTGATCCAAACCGGATCGGTTGCGCGCAGTTCGATGGTGCCGACCACGCCGTTCCAGTTCGTCTGCGTGCGCTCGTCCACCTGGTGGGCGGGGCCCACGGGCGGCAGCTTCGAGTTGTCCACCAACAACGTGACCGTGTGGCGGCCCGGAGCGAGTGCTTTGGACAAATCGAAAACCTGCGGCGCGCTGAGCGTGTTGTCCCAACCGCACGAAGTCGCTCCCACCCACACGCGGGTGTATTTGCTTCGTTCGAGTTCCAGTGTGATGCGCTTGCCGGACCAGTTCTCGGGGATGGTGACCTCACGTTGATACCACGCCGGGCCGACCCAGGCCCACGGCCTCGCGAGGCGGTCGACCGGCCGCTCGTCGCGGCCGGGGCCTTTTTTCGCTTCGTCGGTGGTTCCGGGCAGGGAAATGGTGTCATTCAGCGGACTGGAAAACCATCTGGCATCCACCCCGGCGTTTTCCGCATCGAGCTGAAAACGCCACTCGCCGGAGAGGTCAAGCGTGTCCGCGCCATGGGCGGAACCAAGGGCGATGAAAGCAACGAACGAGCGAAGAATGCAACAACGGATCATGGCAGCGGTGGTCATAGCGTTGGAAAGACCACCCGTCCAATCATTCAAGTCGTGCCTCCGCTCGCTGAAAAATCCAGATCCGCGCGCCGTATCTGACGGTTTCCGGTTGCCATGAATCCATCCATTCGTTTCCCGCTCGGGACCTTGCTTTGCATCGTGTCCGTTTTCATCACGGTTTCACCGCTGGCTCCTGCCTTGGAAATCAAGCCGCCGTCAGCGGAAATCGCAGCCGAATACGGGCTTGATCCCGCGTTTTACCGGAAAACGACCGAGGTGCAGGGCATTCTGATCGGCACATCCGCGCGTGTCTCCGATTTCACCCACCGCGAGGCCGCGTGGTTGTTCGACCGCATCATGCGCGGAATCCATCCGGATGTCGCGCGGCGTATCCGCGATCACAAGGTGCTCTGCATCATCGCCGCGCACGACGAGTTGACCTCCGACGTCCCGCAGTTCAAGAGCGACAAGACCGGCCGCGAACTCGATTTTTACAACTGGCGCCAGCGTGGTTTCCTCACCCGCGTCGACGGCCGCATGGTCGTCTTCTTCGCCGAGGAGGATGTGATGGAATACGAGGGAGGCATGCTGCTGGAAAGCATCCTGATCCACGAGTTCGGCCATGTCATCGACTTCGCCGGACTGGATGACGGGCAGCGCGAACGGCTCACCAAGTTGTATGACAGCGCCGTGAAGCGGAAACTCTGGCACGACGGCCGCGCGGCGCTGCGGTTCCGCCGCGTCAAGGGCGACGAACCTGTGAAGCTGCTCGATGCGCTCGCCCGCTCGTTCCCGGAAAAACCCCGAGATTTCCTCGCCCGCTGCCTCGATCAAGGCGATATTTCAGTAAACGGCGCGAAGTCGCACTCCGCCGTGGAAGTCGCCGGCAAGGATCAGGTGCTCATCGTCTTCGGTGGC
>JBMTCD010000070.1:0-15417 GCA_049430545.1 Luteolibacter sp. | reverse complement strand
TGCCAATCGTGTGGACCATCACGCTGAAGTCGGCGCTCAGGAAAGGGTTCGCCACCGCACCGAGGTTTGGCAGTTCGAACGGCATCACGATAGTGGTCAGACCGTTGCCATACCATTCCCCGACGTTGCCCTCCCAGGAGTCGTTGTTTTGAATCGCCGGCTCGGTCCAATCAGAACGGATTTCCGCCATTCCGTCGTTGCCGTCCGCATAGATCGTGGCTCCACCAGCGTCTGGAAGAAGCATGAATGAGATCATGGTTACGGCGGAGAAGCCCAGCCACCTTGATTTTGTGAGTTTCCGCACAAGGCGGCAGGTCGATTGGACCGGCGGCAGATCCGGACGTTGTGAAGTTTCTCTAGGTTTCATGGTTTTGATGTGATTGCGGAACCGATGGTTGATCGAGCGGTGCCAGAATCGAAGCATTGGCTGGGATTTCCCGTCATGGCTATAGTCCGAAATGACTAGGCCGGATTCCAGTCATCACTTGTGAACGCGGAACACTCGTGATCCTTTTCGCCGCCGCACTTACCCCCTCATATACATCGAGAAATTCCTGCCATCATGAAATACAAAAAGCTATCATTAGTCCCCGCAGTCCACTGCGCGCTCGGCTCCGTGCTGATGGTTCTGAGCCATTCGGCGATGGCGGCATCTCCGCCATGGCTCACGGCCAACGACGACAAGATCAAGGCCATCGTGGAGAAAATGACCCTGACCGAAAAAGCCGGGCAGATGACCCAGCCCGACAGCGGATCTGTCAAGGACCTGAACGACATCGCCACCCTCGCTCTGGGGTCGATGCTCAGCGGTGGAAGTTCCGACCCGGAGAGCGGGAACAAACTCTCGGACTGGGCGGATTTTTACACGGAGCGTCAGAAACAGTCACTCAAGTCACGTCTCGGCATCCCCCTGATCTACGGGGTCGACGCGGTTCACGGCCACAACAACATCCTTGGCGCGGTGATCTTTCCTCACAACATCGGCCTCGGTTGCACCCGCAATCCGAAACTGGTTGAGGAAATCGGGCGGATCACCGCGCGGGAAGTCCGGGCTTCGGGGATTCAATGGACCTTCGCTCCGTCCGTCGCCGTGCCGCGGGACATCCGCTGGGGGCGGACCTACGAGGGTTTTTCAGAGGACCCGGCCGTGGTTGAGCTTCTCGGCACCGCCATGGTGCGTGGCCTCCAGGGAGCGGATCTGGCTGACAAGGAATCGGTCGCGGCTTGTGCCAAACACTTCATCGGCGATGGAGGAACGGAATTCAAGCCCGGTGGGGGAGAAGGCATGCTCGATCAAGGCGACGTCAGGATCGACGAGGCAACCCTCAGGGCCGTCCACATGGCGGGGTATCCTGCCGCCATCCAAGCCGGTGTCGTGACCATCATGCCGTCCTACAGCAGTTGGAACGGCGTGAAGTGCTCGGGCAACAGGCATCTCCTGACCGACATCCTGAAAGAGGAATTGGGCTTCGAGGGATTCCTGATATCCGACTACAACGCAATCGACCAGTTGGTCAGTCCCGAGTCCGACGATTCCGCGCCGGAAAGCAACAACGCGGCGGGACAAGTCCGCAGCTCGAATTACAAGAAGTGCATCGAGATTTCGATCAATGCGGGCATGGACATGGTGATGCTTACCGACCGCTACAAGGAGTTCATCCGATTGTTGCAGGAGCTGGTGGAGGAGGGGAAGGTTCCAATGTCGCGAATCGACGATGCGGTCATCCGGATTCTGCGGGTGAAATTCGCCATGGGAATGATGGGTGCGGAACCGAATCTCTGGCCCGACAAGGACCTGCAGAAGGAATTCGGCTCGGAGGCCCGCCGCAAGGTCGCCCGTCAGGCGGTTGCCGAGTCGGTGGTCTTGTTGAAGAACGAGAATGCGGTTCTGCCAGTCAGGACCCTGCCACGCCGCATCCATCTGGCCGGCAGCGGTGCGGACGACTTGGGCATGCAGTGCGGCGGATGGACGATCAGCTGGCAGGGAGAGCGTGGCGACCTTACACCGGGTGGAACCACCATCCTCGACGCGATCAACGCAATCGCCGGAAAGGAGACTGAAGTCACATTCACGCCAGACGGATCCGGGTCCGACGGTGCCGATCTGGGCATCGTCGTGGTGGGCGAAGGGCCGTATGCCGAAATGAAAGGCGACCGGTATGATCTGTCGCTCTCCAAGGAAGACATCAAAGCGGTATCGGCAGTGAAAGCCAGCGGCGTGCCGGTGGTGGTGATCGTGCTATCTGGCCGGCCGATGATTTTGGGAGAAGTGGCGGAAAAAGCGGATGCCATCCTCGCGGCATGGCTCCCGGGGACGGAAGGTAGCGGCGTGATCGACGTGCTCACAGGTGCCGCACCTGCCACCGGGAAGCTGTCTTTCACCTGGCCGCGTTCAACGGATCAAGTTCCACTGGGACACAGCCGGAAGAGAATCGAGGACCCGCTTTACCCCTTTGGCTTCGGACTCAGCCATGAATGATTGGTTCGGTACGTTTTGCCCTCCGCTCCGACGATGAATTTCACGTCGAGGATGTCTCCACGGCGGCGTTTGAGTTGTTACTCCAGGCTGCCCTTGTTGGCCAGCATGAAGCCGGTGGTCAGCGGCAGGCGGGTGTTGTGCTTTTGGACATGCCGAGCTTGCCGTGTCGCTCGACTTGTCAAACCTTTTGGGCCGCCGGATTGGGTCGCCCGTTTCACCGTGTAGTGCGCCGCGCCGGACACGGGATTCCATGAGAGCGTCACATCCTGGTCCGCAACCGCCGCCTCAAGGCCCTGAGGCGCGGCGGGTGCTGCTGCGGCCGGGACCCAACTGATAGCGACGACCGACTCCCGAAAATATTCCCACCCCGATGGGTTGGTGCGTGTGCAGGTAAGGCCGTCGGTGGACCCGCCTTCCGAAGAAACGTAGAGACCGTTAGGCCCTTGCAAGGTGAACGCTCCACTTAGATTTCTCAGAAGGAAATGTTCATCCGTGCCGATGCTTGCGGCGTCGGCGTAGAGTTTGTTGTCGGTGGCGTTGAATCGGAGATATTTGCCATTGGAAGCACGAAATGCGACGCGTCCGGTGCCTGCATCGGCCAAGGTGAAGCGCTCGCTCGCCCCCGCGGTGGCGACTGTGGCAGAGGCGAGTCCGTTCCCCTTGCCATATGTCACGTAGAGCCCGTTGCTGCCCTTCAGGGTAACGGTCCGGACCGGCACCTTGGCCGGAATGGTCGGCGGCACGGTGGCGCTTTCCCAAATGAAATTCACCGATGCGATGTTGTAGGAACCGGCCACGTTCGCGATACGGATCGCCTGCGTGCCAGCGCTGGCGAAGCCCCCGCTGCAAACCACCGTCTGATAGGATGTGTCCCCGCCGGTATCAGGAATCGTTGCGCTGGCGAGGACCCGCAGCCCGTCGCCGTCCTGGATCTCCAACTTGCCGTCATCGCCGCCGCCCTTCGCGATCCGCAGTTCGATCCGGTAGGTTCCGGGCTTGGCGACCGTGACGGTATAGCGCATCCACTCCGGAGCCACGAACCAACCGACATTGTAGCCGTTGGACAGGGCGTCGGCACAGGGTTGGACATCCACCCCGTTGTTGCGGTAAGTCCACCCCTCGTTCCAGGCGGTGTAGTTGGATGTGGTGAGATTGTAGTTTTCCCATGCGGTATCCAGATAGGCGTGGCCATTCATTCCCTGGTCGTAGTCCGGTGCATGGATGCGACCCGGGATCTTGTGCTCAGCGAAGGGTGCTGTATCGCGGTTGCCGGGCTGGCTCCGGATCGAGCGGATCACCTCGTTTTGGGCGCGGCAGTTTTGCAGTCGCACGCTGTCGGCAAGTTCCATCAGGGTGGCGAATGCGGAAGCGGGGTTCAAATCCGGCTTCGTACCACCGAGGTAATCGATGAGGTCCTGGTATCCGGCAGGGAAAGAGGCATCGACGAGGCCATTGATGCTCTTGAACTTTTTCATCGGCCACCACGACGTGCCGATTTTCTGACTGTGGAGCAGTTCGACAATCCTGGTGAAATGCTCGTTGCTGTTTTCGCCATGTTCGCCGCACCAGATCGGACGGTTCTCGGCGGCCCGCAGGTCGAGGACCCACTGGATTTCATTCGGGGACTCGGCCGAGGACCAGTATTTGTGGAACACATAGACCATTTGTGGATCCCACGCGGGAGTGAGGCCGGTGTAATCGTTGCTATACCAATTTCCCTCGATGAAGAGGATGTGGTTGTCGCCGTTCGCACGGATGGCATCCGTGATGCGTGTGTAAAGCGAGCGCAGGAGCGTGCCGCCGGGAAGATCCCAGGCGGGCTCGTTGATCAGATCATAACCGGCGACCCATGGCTGGCTCTTGTAGCGCTCGGAAATCCGCTGCCAGAGGCGCACGGTTTTGTCCTGGTTCTCCACGCTTTCCCAAAGCGATGGACGGGTCTCATCGTAATCGCTGATCGCGTTGTTGCTCTGACCTCCCGGGGCGGCATGCAGGTCGATAATGGCGTAGATGCTTGCCGCCGCACACCATGAGATCACATTGTCCAATAGGAGAAAACCCTGTTCGTTCCATTCATCGGGCGTGTCACGGTTGACGAAGTATTCGTGGTGCAGAGGCAGGCGGACAGCGTTGAAACCCCAGCTCTTGACTTGTTGGATATCGGTCTGGGTGACGTGGTTGGCCAGCCAGGCGCCGTAGAAGGTCTTGACATTGGCCGGCCCGACAAGGGAGGTCAGCTTTTGTTTCCAATCGTGCTGGGCCGGAGCTTGGGCGGTGGAGTTCATCAGGTAGCCCTCCATGACCATCCAATTGCCGAAGTTGACCGCATTGAGGATCACCTCCTGATCGTTCGCACTGTTGACGATCCGGGTGCCGTCAACCTGCAACAACTGTCCGCAGGCAAAGCCGGGAAGCATGACGAGGAAAAGTGCCGGAAGTGCTCGAATGCCTCGCATAAAGGGTGGTTACCCCGGTTTTTCCGATCGGGCCATAGTCCGAAATGACTAGGGAGGCTCGTCAGACGCGGCTTTTCATGCAGCGGGATTTGTGGTTGTATGGGCCTGGGTTGAGTGCAGCAGTCAAAGTTCTTTTGATTTTTTGGATCGCCTCTGGCCCGGTCATTCCGCGGGCCGTGGCTGAGGGCGCTCCATTCATGAGCATCAGCAACTTACGCGAGTTCTCGAATGACGAGGGCCTCCACATTGAGGCGAAAACAAGCGGCATCATCAATCACATCAGCGACCAGCAAACCGAGATCGCTATTCAAGACGGCAAGGCCGCCATTTGGCTGCCAATGCACGTGAATCGCCCTCGTGATCTCAAACTTGGCCAGAAAGTCGAGGTCGGGGGCTACCTCCAGAAAGGAAGATTCGCACCAGACTTCGTTGTCAAGACCCTTGAGGTAGTCGGGGAGCCCGGCCTTCCGGAGCCTGAGCGTGTCACCGGAAGCGAGTTGCTTAGTGGTTTCCATGACTGCCATTTTGTCGAACTCTCCGGCATCGTGCGGGCGGTGCAGCCCTGGTCGGCCTTGGGCCGAGACCACGCCATCATGCACCTGGATGCCAAGGGCACCCGGATTCTGGTCCTCACCCCCGGGGATCAACTCGGACGACTTTCCGGATTGGTGGACGGGGTGGTGCGAATCAAGGGAATCAACGCCGTCGCCGTCAACGAGGTCGGGCAGGTTCTCAACGCGCAAATGCGGGTGACCAACCCGGAATTCATCGAGGTTCTGGAAGCCCCGCGGGATGCGTCCAGTCTGCCGCTCACGCCTCTGAAGGGTTTGTTAGGTCACCCTCTCAGTGGTGCGCCCGGCCATCGGATCCGCACACGGGGCACGGTCACTCATTCTCGAAACAACGAGTCCTTTCAAATTCAGGATGAAGAGCGAGGGGTGCGGGTTCAAACCACGGGCAAAGTCGAGCCACTCGCACTGAACTCCATGGTGGAGGTGCTTGGGTTCCCAACGCCTGGCCCGCTCAGCCCGACGATTGAAGATGGTCAGTTCCGAATCCTGGGTAACAGCACCGCACTGGAACCCGCAGTCATGGCGAAGGCGCGGGATGCGTTTTCGCATGAAGGACGGCTTGTTCGCGTCACCGGGCGGTTGATTGAAACGCAGACCGATGTGAGCCCCGCCCGGCTTTTGCTGAAGGACGAGCATTTGCTTTTCGCCGCCGAATTCAGCGGCAGCATCCCCCGTGATGCGCTCCCCGCCGCGCCAGGCGCCATCATCACGGTCACCGGGATCGCGGAAGGGTCGGTTGGCTCACCGCAACAGGAAGAGGGCTACTTGAAATCCCGCGATCTATTGATTCATTTGAGGAATCTCACCGACGTGCGGGTGGTGGAACCAGCTCCGTGGTGGACGCCACTACGCCTTGCTGTCGCACTCGCCGCGACTGGTTCTGGACTGGTGACCGTGATGTTTTTCGCCGGACTGCTGACCCGCAAAAACAAAAGCCTCGTCGCCGCCGAGGTCGAACTTGTGGCTGCAAGAGACGCGCTGGCAAAGCGAGTGGAAACCCGCACCGGCCAGTTGCATGCACAACTCAGCGCGCGGCGCGACGAGCTGAGCGAATACTCCGCCGTGACGGCCGAGCGCAACCGCCTCGCCCGTGACCTGCATGACTCGCTTGAGCAAACCCTCGCCGGTGCCGCCCTGCGCATGGATGCCGCCAGCGACCTTCTGCCGCATCCGGATGCCGCCGAATTGGAACCCGCCCGCCGGCAAATGGAAAAAGCCACGGAACTGCTGCGCCTGAGCCAAACGCAGGTCCGTCGCACCGTCTGGGGGCTGCGCAGTCTGGCACTTGAGAAACACAGCCTCGCGGAAGCTTTGCGTGATTCCGTCAGGCTGCTCACCGAAGATACCGGCATCGTCTCGACCCTGGATCTGTACGAGGCTGATGCCGGGCTTACCGACGAACAGGAATGCGAGTTGCTGCATATCGCCCAGGAGGCCGTCGCGAACGTCCTCAAACATGCCAACGCCACCACACTGGAAATCACCCTGCTGCGCGGGCACGGCGGAATCGTCCTAACGGTGAAGGACAATGGCCATGGATTCGACCCCAGCCAGCCCGTGGCGAATGACGGACCCCATTACGGGCAGCAGGACATGCGCGAGCGTGCTCAACTGATCGGAGCATCGTTGACGGTGAAATCGGAGGTCGGTGGGGGTTCCTGCATCGAAGTTCGCCTGCCTCAGTCAGCCTGATCCACCAGACACCGCCATGATCCGTATCCTGATTGCCGACGACCACGAACTCTTCCGCCAGGGTTTGCGGGTGGTGCTCGACCTGCGCCCTGATTTCGAGGTGATTGCCGAGGCCGCCAATGTGGCTGAAACCGTCGCCGCCCACGCCCGGCATCAACCGGACCTGACATTGCTGGATCTGCAAATGCCCGATGGAACGGGCATCGACGCATTGAAAATCATCCGCAACGCCAGGTCCGATGCACGGGTGCTGATGCTGACCACCTATGATGGTGATGAGGACATCCACCGTGCCATGTCTGCCGGGGCAAGTGGCTACCTGTTGAAAAGCATTCCCAGCATCCAACTCGAAGCCGCGGTTCGCGCCGTGATCGAGGGTCGCCAGTATTTGCCACCCGCCGTCGCCGAGCGCCTCGCCGAACGGGCCGCCTTCCAAACGCTCACCGCCCGGGAGTTGGAAATCCTGGCGCTGATTGCCCGCGGACTATCCAACAAAGACGTCGCCCGCGTCCTTGTCGCCAACGAATTCACCGTCAAAGCGCATGTTCGCAACATCCTGGCGAAGCTCGGCGTGCAAACCCGCACCGAAGCGGCGATGCTGGCAGTGCAGCGTGGTTTGGTGCAGATTTGAGCGGTGGTTTCATGGCAGAGGGTCACGAAAACAGCTTCCGGTCCAGCGAGCGGTATTGGATGGCCTCGAGGATGTCGGTGGGGCGGATGTGCTCCGCGCCCGCGAGATCGGCGAGCGTGCGGGCGACCTTGAGGATGCGGTCGTGGGCCCGGGCGGAGAAGTTCATTTCCTCCATGGCATGTTCGAGATAGCCGCGGCTTTCCGAGTCGAGCTTGCAATGCTCCTTCATCTGTCGCGGCCCCATTGCCGCGTTGGTGCGGTTGGGCGCCTTGCGGAAGCGCTCGTGCTGGATGCGACGCGCCCCGATCACCCGCGCGCGGACCGTTTCGGACTTCTCGCCGGTGGTTGTGTCATTGGAAAGCTCGCGGAAATCGACCAGCGGCACCTCCACGTGGAGATCGATGCGATCCAACAAAGGCCCCGAGATGCGCTGGCGGTATTGCTCGATCTGCCGGGTGGAGCAGCGGCACTGGCGTTTCATGTCGCCGTAGAATCCGCAGGGGCATGGATTCATGGCCGCCACCAGCATGACGCGCGCGGGAAAGGTCAGCGAACCCGCTGCACGGGAAAGCGTCACTTCTCCATCTTCCAACGGCTGGCGCATCACCTCCAGCGTGGAGCGGCGGAACTCGGGCAATTCGTCGAGAAACAACACGCCGTGGTGCGCCAGTGAGACCTCGCCGGGGCCAGGGTTCGTGCCGCCGCCCAGCAGACCGGCATCCGAGATCGTGTGGTGCGGCGAGCGGAACGGCCGGGTGGTCAGAAACGCGCGCTTCGGATCGAGCAGCCCGCTGATCGAGTGGATCTTGGTGGTTTCGATCGCCTCGTCCTCGCCCATGTCCGGCATGATGGTGGGGATGCGCTTGGCAAGCATCGATTTTCCGGTGCCCGGGGGGCCGACCATCATCAGGTTGTGTCCGCCGGCAGCGGCCACCTCGAGTGCCCGTTTCACAAAATGCTGGCCCTTCACCTCGTCGAAATCGACCTCATAACTCCGGTGCGATTCGAAGAACGCCCGGCGGTCAAGGCGGAAGGGAGTGATGGCAATCTCGCCTTCGAGGAAATCCCACGCATCCTTCAAGCAGCGGATCGGATAGACATCGATGCCATCGATCACCGCAGCCTCGGGCGCGTTGGCTTCGGGCACGAGCAGGCGTTTCCTGCCACGGCGCTTGGCCTCCGAAGCGATGGAAAGCACGCCTTTCACCGGCCTGACCGCGCCGTCGAGTCCCAATTCGCCGACCACGCAGCAGTCGTCGGCATTGAACGCCTTGGTGCGGCAGGCCGCGACCATGGCCAGCGCGATCGGAAGATCGAAGGAAGGACCTTCCTTTTTCAAATCCGCCGGTGCGAGGTTCACGGTTTTCACGCCATCATCGAGAAACAGCGCGGATGCGCCGATCGCGGAAGTCACCCGCTGTGACGACTCACGCACTGCGGCATCCGGCAAACCGACGATGACGACCAGCGGTTTGTCCGCGCCTCGGGCGTTGACCTCCACCTCGACCTCCTGGGCCTCGACTCCGCGCAAGGCGGCTGAAAACAATCGTGTAATCATGCGAACACATCCACCATCCCAATATCCGGGCATGCAGGGCAAGTGCCAATTTCCGGCCCTTTCCTAATGCTTGATCCGACCATGGGAGGCGGAAACGGCCGCCCGCTGGCGGTCAAAAATCCGTGATCATCGAATCCTCATCGGCTGGGAGGAATGCGATGCCGGAATGCGGCGTGAAAGCTGTAAAATCAGCCAAAGACGAGCTTGACACCGCAGGCCGAGTCCTTATTTTTCCCCGCCCGCCTCGCGGCGTTCGTTTCATTTCCATACCGACCATGGCCAATCACAAATCCTCGATCAAGCGCGCGCGTCAAACCATCGTCCGCACCGAGCGCAACCGCGCCGCCAAAAGCCGCATGAAAACCCTGCGCAAGAAGGCCCTCACCGCCGTGGCTGCCGGCAACAAGGAGGAAGCCGTCAAGACCAGCGCCGAATTCGCCTCGGTGGTGGACAAGGCCGCCAAGCGCCGCATCATCCACCCGAACAAGGCGGCCAACCTCAAGAGCAAGACCGCCAAGGCCATCGCGGCCCTCGCCTGAGCCCATCACCCGATCGGCCGCCAGCATCCGGTCATCGAGAAACAAGCGGACCGGAGCCCCGGCCCGCTTTTTTCATTGCCCATGCCTGAATCCACACCTCCACCGAACCGCGCGGCCACCGCTGCCAAAATCGCCGCCAACCCGGCGGGATACAAGGTTTGCGAGGGCTGCGACTCGATCGTCGGCAGCGGCACCACGCTGTGCCCGAACTGCCACAGCTACCGCTTCGACGCCGAGCCACGGCGCGTCATCGAGCAGGCGCGCCTGCTGGGCAGCCGCGAGCAGACCAGCGTGACCGCGCAGGACCTCGCTTGAGCCACCGCCCCGCCATGGAAGATCCCCGCATCGCGTTCAAGGAATGGCAGGTCGTTTGCGATGCCTTGGGGCGCGGACGGCAATCGATCCTGCTGCGCAAGGGCGGCATCCACGAGGGCCGGCAGGGATTTTCCTTCGCGCACCAATCGTTTTTCCTGTTTCCCACCCGCTTCCACGCCCAAGGCAATCAAGTCCGCGAGGGCGCGGTGCGTCAGATGCCCGAGTGGCAGCCGGGCGACCCCATCCGCATCACTCATCACGCCGAGGCGGTGTGCGCGGTGACGCTCGTCGATTGGGAAAAAGTGGCCGCGCTCGAGCCGCTGCACATCTACACCGAGGCCACCGTGCGCGACCGCTTCGATTGGGAGGGAAAAGGAATGAGCGCCGGCAGCATCCATGCGGCGCTGGTCCGCGTGCGCGAGCTGGCCGAGCCTTGGGAACTTTGCTATCAACCTTCGTTCGGCGGCTGCCGCAGTTGGATCACCTTGGCGGAACCGCCCGCCGGATGGCGTGAAAACGCCCGCCCGGTGCTCGACGATGCCGCCTTCGCCTGCTTGGAACACCAATTGCTAGTTTGACCCACCTGCGGGTTTGCCAAACCCGTTATTTCCCAGCATTTTGCCCACTCCTTACCCGATTCATGCCCCTCCGCCGCCACATCCACCTGATTTGCGCAGCCGTGATAACCTGGTGCATCGCAAGCTGTGCGAACCAGACGCCGGCCACCGCCGACAACGGCAAGCCCGGCAATCCATATCCACCCGGCACCTACGAGCATTTCAAGGCCGAGCCGTCCTATCCCAAGACCCATTCGGTCTGGAAAAACGAGGAACTGCTCGCCCGCACCGACGCCTCGAACTCGCATCTCAAGATCGACCTGAAAACCCAGCGTGGCATGCTCATGAATGGCGGCCAGGTGGTCATCGACTACCCGATCTGCTCCGGCCGCAAGAGCCACCCGACGCCGCAGGGAACGTTTTATATCATCGAGAAAATCGTCGACAAAAGCTCGAACCGCTACGGAAGGATCTATGATGCAGAAGGCACGCTGGTGAATGGCGACGCCGATTTCCTCAACGACCCGCTGCCCGAGGGCGGGAAATTCGTCGGCGCGCCGATGCACTACTGGATGCGTCTCACCCACGACGGCATCGGCCACCACATCGGCCCGGTGAAACGCTATCCGGCCTCGCACGCCTGCATCCGCGGCCCGAGCAAGACCGTGCCGGTCGTTTTCTCCAAGGTGAAGCCCGGCACCCTGGTGGTGGTGGAGTGAAGAACTGATGGATTGCTGCCGGCCGTGACCATTCACACTTTGGAACTCGCCAAGGGTTCGTGTGCACTCGGTCTTTTTGGCGCGGCAGAGGGTTATGATCCAGCATTTCAATTGCCTTCAGCAATCGAATCATCAGACTTCTGATAGAAATCACAGCATATTGGAGCACCGCCACCATCCACACCCATGGACATCCTGCACTCCCATCTGATTCCGACCGCCAATGTGGCCGAGTCGCTTGTGCCGTTGCTTGTGCTGGTGGCCTACATTCCCCAATGGCGGCACTTGTGGCGCACTCGTTACAGCCGGTCGATCTCGCTTTCCTCTTGGGCCATCTGGGCGGTGGCCTATCTCATCTCAGTGTTTTACGCTGCGGTTCTGCTGCACACCCGGTGATCCTGGAGATGATTTTCTCCGCAAAGCCTTGGAGCCGGGGTGGCGATAGGGCGGTGGTTGTGCATTCGATGGTTTTTGACCAAAGGCAGTGGCCTCCGGCGGTTTCAAAGATCCGCAACAGGATGGATGTTTTCCCACCAAGCGCGATGATTTCGCCTCCTGGCAAATAGTCCGCCAGCGGGCTGGGAGAGAACGAGCTTCTGGTTTCGCTTGGATCCGCCACCCACCCGCATGGCAAGGGCCCCACAGGAGCAAGCAAGTCATGCTTGGCAGCCAAGGCAGCGACCATGGCAGCGGCGAGTCGCGCTGGAAACGAGGCATCAATTCCGAGTCCGGCATTCAGCTCGAGCTCCATGACCCCGACTCTGGCGCGTTGGAAGGGGGGGCGTGGTTCGCGCCTCAGCTTCCATGGCGCAGCCAAACCTCAGCCCGTATCCCCGCTCCGCCATGAGAATGCGGTGGCATCCATCGGGCCGGGCCAGTTTCTTCAAGGTCTTTCGCAGCCTGAGCGCGTGGGAACGGACCACCGTGTTGGCGGCGGCGTCAAACTCATGGCCCCGCCCGAAGCACTCGAAAGCGATGGTGTATTGTGAAATATGATCGCAGCGTCCCGCCAGACATTCCTCGAAGAGATAGCGCAGCAACTGCTTCTGGCGAGGTGATGACATCAGCGCCGGGTGACGTTCCAGCCGCGCAAGTTCCGCGCGGAAGCCGGCCACTTCAGCGGCTTCCGATGGCATGCGGTGATCCATGAGCAAGGGGACCCCATGGCCGGCAAGCATGACAGATGGCCTGGAAGGAGGCAGCATTGGATTGGACAGAAACCCGGACATGGGACAATGAAGAACAATCGTATCCGCAATGGCGGACGAGAGACGAATTTTTGCCACTCCACCGGGCCGTCAACACCCATTTTGGACCATCCACCACCACCCATGCAAAAGTTTCAGGCTTGGACCAACAAACGCCATGAGACTCGTGGATGCGAGTAAAACGCCATTCAATAAATCAGCCGGCCAATCATGCGATTGAACGCCGGGGTTCAGCGATCCGCCGGCTTCAGGCGCACCACGCGGTCAGGGCTGTTGAGTATCACGTAGATCAAGCCGTCCGGCCCGCAGGCGACATCGCGGACGCGGCCGATGTTCTTGAGGATGATTTCCTGTTGGGTGACCTTGCCGTTTTCGATGCGGATGCGCCGCACTTCCTGCTGGGCGAGGCCGCCGGAGAGCAGGTCGTGTTTCCAGCGGGGAAACCGGTCGCCGGAGACGATATCGAGCCCGCAGACCGCGACCGACGGCGTCCAGTGGATGAGCGGCTGCTCCATGCCTTTCTTCTCGGTGATGGCGACCATCGGCGTGCCGTTGTAGTTCATGCCGTAGGTGATGACCGGCCAGCCGTAGTTGCGGCCGGGCAGGATGAGGTTCAACTCGTCACCGCCGCGCGGGCCGTGCTCGGTGCTGTAGATTGCGCCGTCGCGCGGGTCCATCACAAGGCCTTGTGGATTGCGGTGGCCGTATGACCAGATGCCGGGAATGGCATCGGGATCGTTCACGAAGGGATTGTCCTTGGGCACGCGTCCATCGTCGTGCAGGCGGAAAATCTTGCCGCTCGGCCGGCTCAGATCCTGCGATTCCATCATGCCGCCACGCTCGCCGATGACGAACCAGATATATCCCTTGTCGAACACGAAGCGGGTGCCGAAATGCACGCCCGCGCCGGAGCGGAATGTTTCGTCGGGCCGGTAAATCCACTCTTGGTCGGTCCATTGATGGCCCTTGATGCGGCCGCGCACCACGGCGGTGATCACAAGGGGCTTCGGCTCGCGTTCGCCGTCGGCGAAACCGAGGTAAATCCAACCATTGTTTTCGTAATCGGGATGGACGGCCACTTCCATCAGCCCGCCCTGGCCATGTTCGACGATTTCCGGCAGGCCTTTCACCGGCCGAGGATCGAGTTTGCCGTCCCTGCCGACGATGCGCAACCGCCCCGGCCGCTCGGTCACCAGCTTGCGGCCGTCCGGCAGGAAAGCGATCGCCCACGGCCGCTCCAGGCCGTCCTTCACGAGTGTTTCGATGCGGTAGTCGTGCAGCGCGGTTTTCGTCACCTTGTCCGGTGCGGGCACCGGAAACTCCATGCCGGCCACGCGCGTTTCCTTTTCCTTTTCGCGCAGGAAAATCACCAGGCTGCGGATTTGCTCATTGGTGAGAATGCCCTCCCACGGCGTCATGCCCAATTGCAGGTTGCCCTTGGCGATGGAGCGGAAAATCTCGGCGTCGCTGGAGCCGTGTTTCCACACGCCGTCAACCAGCGAGCCGCCTTGGCCGCCCTCAAACTTCGCGCCGTGGCAGCTCGCGCAGTGCTTGGAATAAAGGTCATCCACTTTCACCCGTTGCCCGGCAGCGGGAAGCACGGCGGCCAGCAAAATCGGCAATAACGAACGCATGCGGCGCAATTTGGAAAGAATTCAGAAAAACACAACCCGCGATTCCGCCACGCGAAGCCGCCACCGGGCACATTCGTCCAGGGGATCCCGCTTGCATGACATCGACCGGCCGCCATGATGCCGCCCGTGCGACGCATCGCGATCACCCTCGGCGATCCCGCCGGCATCGGCCCGGAAGTCATCGACAAAGCGCTAGCCTCCGGTCAGTTGCCGGAGGGCTTCAAATTCGCCATCATCGGCGACCGCAAGGCGGGTATTCCCGGCCAGCCGGACGAGCGCTCCGCCGCTGCGGCACTTGCCGCCCTGGAGCGCTCGGTGACCGAACTCAAGCTCGGCCGCGCCGAAGCGGTGGTCACCGGCCCGGTCTGCAAGGACCGCCTGCAAGCGCTCGGATTTCCGTTTCCCGGGCAGACCGAGTATTATGCCAGCGCCTTCGGGGTGGAAAACTACGGCATGTTGCTCACCGGTAAACACCTCACCGTGGGACTCGTCACCATCCATGAGGCACTCGCCACCGTGCCGCGGCTGCTCACCACGGACCGGATCGAGCGCATCGGCAAGCTCACTGCCGAGTTTCTCGTCAAACGCGGCATCGCCCGCCCGCGCATCGCCCTGGCCGGACTCAATCCGCACGCTGGCGAAAACGGTGCCTTCGGCGACGAGGAATCCCGCATCATCGCTCCCGCCATCGCGCGGCTCAACGAAGCGGACACTGCGGATTTCAGCGGACCCGCGGTGCCGGACGCCATTTTCCGCGATGCCGCGCGCGGCGACTTCGATGCGGTGATCTGCATGTATCACGACCAAGGGCTCATCCCGATCAAGTTGCTCGACTTCGACAACGCGGTGAACGTCACGCTTGGCCTGCCGAAACCGCGCACCAGCCCGGACCATGGCACCGCCTACGGCATCGCCGGCAAGGATCTGGCCGACCCGTTGTCAATGATCGCGGCCATCCGTCTCGCCTGCGAGTTGGCGTGATTCCCGGGAGCGCCGAGCCCCAGCTCGGCGCTTGAGCCATACGCCAGGGATTCGCGCGCCGAGCTGGGGCTCAGCG
>JBMTCD010000069.1:0-15420 GCA_049430545.1 Luteolibacter sp. | reverse complement strand
TTCATTCGCACGCACCGTTTTCCCGCGTCATTTCCTCCGTGCGATGCCATCCGCCACCCGCCATCCGCAAGCTCCGTCGTCCGCCGGCCGTTGGTTTCTCGTCGCCGTCGGGCTGGCCACCGCGTTGTTGGGCGCCTTGTTCGTCTGGTTGATGGCGCGCAGTTATCTCCGCGCCAAGGAAATGCATGCCTGGCCGGAAGTGCCGTGCACCATTCTCAGCAGCACGCTTGTCGAGCGGCAGCACGATCCGCAATCGCCCGTCGAATACCGGCTTGACCTCCTCTACGGTTACCAATGGCAGGGCGGGAACCGGACTGGCGACCGCCTCAGCCTTCGCGGCAACCCGTGGACCTCGAAGCGTCCGCTCGCCGAGAAACGCGCCGATGAATATCCGCCCGGCCTGGAAACGACCTGTCGCGTGAATCCCGCCGATCCGGACTTCGCCGTGCTCAAGCCGGACTCGCTCGCGCCCGGCTATTCGATCTGGTTTCCCGCCCTGTTCGTTATCGGCGGGCTCGGCATGGCCATCCGGGCCGGACGTTCAGTCTCCATTCAACCTTGAAACCCGGGATCGCGCGTGTGCTGATTTGCCGCGTGTCCGCATCCGTCACCAATATTTCCTGCTATCGTTTCGCCCCGCTCGGTGGTCTCAAGGCCCTGCGCGCCGAGTTGCTGGAATCCTGCGATGCGTGGCAGCTCAAGGGAACCATCCTGCTCAGCCCGGAAGGCATCAATCTGTTTGTAGCCGGAGCCGCGGAGTCGATCGACCGGCTGATCGCCCGCCTGCGCGCCATCCCCGGGCTCGAATCGCTCACGCCGAAAGTGAGCCTCAGCGAGTCCCAGCCGTTCAACCGCATGCTGGTGAGGTTGAAGAAGGAAATCATCGCCTTCGGGGTGGATACGGTGCGGCCCGCCGATCGCACCTCGCCCAAAATCGCGCCGCGCGAACTCAAGCGCTGGCTTGACGAAGGCCGGCCGGTCACGTTGCTCGACACCCGCAACGACTATGAGGTGAAACTCGGCACCTTCAAGGGTGCCATCGATCCACGGATCAAGACCTTTCGCTCGTTTCCCGAGGCGGTCCGGAAACTGCCGCCACAGCTCAAGGAGCAGCCGGTCGTGATGTTCTGCACCGGCGGCATCCGCTGCGAAAAGGCCGGACCGTTCATGGAACTGGAGGGGTTTCGCGAGATCTATCAGCTCGACGGCGGCATTCTGAAATATTTCGAGGAATGCGGCGGCGACCACTACGAGGGCGATTGTTTTGTCTTCGACCAGCGCGTGGGCGTGGATCCCGCGCTGCGCGAGACCAGCCATGCGGTGTGCTTCGCCTGCCTCGCGCCGCTCGACGAAGGCGACCTCGAGGATCCGCGGTATTCCGAGGGCATGAGCTGCCCGCATTGTTTCAAAAGCGAGCCCGAGCGCATGGCGGAGCGCATCGCCGCGCGGGAAGCCGCCCTGCAACGGGTCTGCAACCCGCTTCCCGGCGTGCTGCCGCGGGAAAACCGCCGCCCGATCCATATCCCCGCCAGCCATGACAAGCGGTGCCTACTCGATGCGCTCGTCGATTTGTTTCCCCAGGTCCCGGCCGCCGAGTGGGAGGCGCGCTGCGAGGCTGGGCGCTTCCTGAATTACGCCGGCGTGGTGAGAAACAGGGACCACATCGTCCGCGCCGGCGAGCGGGTGCTGCAGGTTTTCCCGCCGGAAGCCGAGCCGCCGGTGGCCACCGACATCCGGGTGCTTTATGAGGACGAGGCACTCGTCATCCTCGACAAGCCCGCGCCGCTGCCGATGCACTCCGGTGGCCGCTATCACCGCAACACGCTCCAGCATTTCATGAACCTCGCCTGCGCGCCGCTCGTGCCGCGCGCCGCGCACCGGCTCGATGCCAATACCACCGGCGTCGTCGCCTTCGCCACCACCCGCCACTTCTGCAAGCTGCTGCAACGCCAGTTCGTCGAAGGCACGGTGCAAAAGACCTATCTCGCCCGCGTCCACGGCCATCCGCCGGATGAGGTCTTTACCTGCGACGCACCGATCTCAAGCGTGCCCGGGGAAGCCGGCACCCGCTGCGTCGCGGAACAGGCGGGGCAGGTGGCGCTGACACATTTCCGCGTGCTTGCGCGCGGCGATGACGGCACCAGCCTGCTCGAGGCCATCCCCGTCACCGGCCGCACCAACCAGATCCGCATCCACCTCCGCCACCTCGGCCATCCGGTGTGCGGCGATCCGATCTACACCGCCGATCCACGCGGCATCCAGACGCTGGATCCGGCAGCGCCGCCGCTTTGCCTGCACGCCTGCAAACTCACCATCCGCCACCCGCTCCACGGTCATGAGATGACCTTCGAGGCGGATCGCGGTGGCGACGGGCGCTTCGCGCTGCCATCGGGCGGATGAACGCGGCGCGCCGGCCGGATCAGTGGTCCAGCGGGCTCTCTCCGGAGGCGTCGCCGAGGTGTTCGAGGCTCTTCGGGAGGAATTTCTTGAAGCGGGTTTTATCGATGGCCTTCATGTAAGCCTCTTCCGGCGAGATGATGCCCTCGCGGAGCTTGCTCCAGATGGACTCGTCCATGAACTGCATGCCTTCGCCTTTGCCGCCGGTGATGACGTCGTAGAGCTTCTGTGTGGCACCCTCGCGGATGATGGCGGAGACCGCCGGGGTGGCGAACATGATCTCGTGCACGGCCGTGCGGCCGGGACGGTCGATGCGCTTGCACAGCAACTGGGCGACCACGCCGCGCAGCGAGGCGGCCAGCATGGTGCGCACCTGCGATTGCTGGTCGGCGGGGAAGACGTCCACGATGCGGTCCACCGTCTTGCGGGCGTTGTTGGTGTGCAGGGTGCCGAAGACGAGCAGGCCGGTTTCGGCGGCGGTGAGGGCCAGCGAGATGGTCTCAAGATCGCGCATCTCGCCCACCAGCACGATGTCGGAGTCCTCGCGCAGCGCGGCGCGCAGGCCATCGGCGAAGGACGGTGTCTGGATCGGCACCTCGCGCTGGGTGATGATCGATTTCTTGTTGGAGTGAACGAACTCGATGGGCTCCTCGACGGTGATGATGTGGCGGTTGTAGTTGGTGTTGATGTAATCGAGCAGGGCGGCGAGGGTGGTGGACTTGCCCGAGCCGGTGGGGCCGGTGACGAGAACCAAGCCGGAACGCATGTAGGCGAACTCCTTGACCGCCGGCGGAACGCCGAGGTCTTCCAGCGAGGCGATCTCGGTGGGGATCAACCGGAAAACCGCGCCGAGACCATTCTGCTGCTTGAGGTAGTTGCAGCGGAAGCGCGAGTCCTCGTCCATCTCGTAGGCGAAGTCGAGGTCGCCGGTTTGCAGATAGCGCTCGAATGCCGCCGGGTCGCAGATTTCCGCCAACATGTCCTTGAAATCCTCGCCCGCGAGCACTTCCTGCCCGGGGATGGCGCTCACCGATCCGTGGATGCGGATTTTCGGCGGCTGGCCTTCGGAGAGATGGAGGTCGGAACCTTTGTTGGCGATCAGGTAACGGAAGAGTGCGTCGATGCGGGCCATTTTGGGATTTGAAATGTGAAATTCGGGATTTGGAATTCTTCCGACTCAGGACTGGAAGAACTTCCTCATCTCCACCTTGTCGGTGGCGCGGAAGAGGGCTTCCTGAGGGGTGATGACGCCGTCGATGTAAAGGCGCTTGAGCGACTCGTCCATGGTGATCATGCCGACGTTTTTGCCGGTCTGCATGATGCCGGGGAGCATGTAGGTTTTGCCTTCGCGGATGCAGTTGGCGACGGCGGCGGTATTGACGAGCAGTTCGAGCGCGAGCGCGCGGCCGGAGCCGTCGGCCTTGGGAACGAGCTGTTGCGAGAGGATGCCGCGCAGCGACTCGGAGACCATGATGCGGATCTGGTCGCGCTGGTCGGTGGGGAACACGTCAAGCACACGGTCGAGCGTGCGCGGGGCGTTGCCAGTGTGGAGCGTGCCGAGCACCAAGTGGCCGGTCTCGGCGGCGGTCAGCGCGAGCTGGATCGTTTCCAGGTCGCGCATTTCACCGACCATGATGACATCGGGGTCCTCGCGCAGGGCGCCGCGTAGGGCCTTGCCGAAGGAATCGGTGTGGGTGTGGACCTCGCGTTGGTTCACGTGGCAGCCCTTGGATTCGAAGACGTATTCGATGGGGTCTTCAAGGGTGAGGATATGGTCCTCGCGGTCGCGGTTGATGAAATCGACGAGTGCGGCGAGCGTGGTGGACTTGCCGGAGCCGACCGAGCCGGTGACCAGTATGAGTCCGTTCTGGTAGCGGGTGAGGGGAGTGATGTGATCGATCGGCAGTCCGATGTCCTCCATCGAGCGGATCCGGGTATTGATGATGCGGAATACCATGTCGAGGCCCAGACGCTGCTTGACCACGGAGGCGCGGTAGCGGCCCATGGCGGAGGAATAGGCGAAATCCACATCGCCTTTTTCCTGGAGGCGTTTCCATTCGGCCTCGCCGAGGAACGAGCGGGCGAGGCGCTCGGTGTCCGCCGGGGTGAGGACCTGGTGATCGTTCCAAATCGGAGTGAGTTGGCCGAAGCGGCGCCATGCCGGTGGAAAGGCCGTGGCGAGGTGGATGTCGGAGCATTCGTATTCGCGACCGAGCGCGAGATATTGGTCAACGTGGTCGAGACCCTTGTGTGCGGACATAGAGGAGTGACTGCGGCGGTGGGATTATCGTGGAAGCGGTCTGGCAACCGGACGCCCGGGTGATATCTTGGTTTGCGACCGGAGCAAGAGTTCTTTGAGGCGGCCGGCCAGCCATGCCTTGACGAGCGGCTTGGCGGCGGAGGCGAGCATGGCGAGGAGGGCGAGCAACAAGCCCTTGGATTTGGGCGGTGCGTGTCTGGTTTTCCGGCGCAGCAGGAGGCTGGCGGCCATGCCTGAGAACAGCGATCCGGCCATCCAACGGCCGGGGTGTCCACCGAGCGAGCCGCGCAGGCGTGCGGGAATATCCAGATTCCGACGCAGCTTCAGCGCTTGGGCACCCAGATGGGCACGGGCGGCGGCGGACTGCCGGATCAGCTCCCCGATGCGTTTTTCTTCTTCAGGGTTTCGAGCCATTGACGGTCTTTTTCGAATTCGGCGCGTGTCAGTGGGAAGGGGGCTTCTTCTTGCGGTTTGCCGCGGTGGATGCAGGCCAGCGCCGCGACGAGATGGAGCAGTGCGGCGGCGATGGCAAGCCAATGCCACGGCCACTGTGTCGCTGCGGCCACCGCGCCGATGCCGCCCGCTACAAGAAGAATCCAAGTGAACAGGACACACAGTGCCGCCGCGACGATTTTCGCCGCACGCATGGCGGTGCGCCTGGCGGAAGCGCGCGCCTCCAGCTGGATCAGTGCGATGCGTGAGGAGACCAGGCAGGCAACGGCCTCGACCCAGCCGGCGTGTTCATTGGCGGGGGTCGCCGCAGCGGCCGGTGATGGAAACTGGCTGGGATTGTCCGGGCGTTGGTTCATGCGACTGGATCTCGCGGCACCCGGATCTGGACCGGGACCTTGGAGGATGGCCCATGGCGTATTCGCCATGGGCTCAACGACGGACGATGAGGCCGGCGAGGAAGCCAAGCGCGAGTGCGCTGACCACGCATTTGGTGGGGTTTTGGCGGATGTAATCCTCGGCGGTGACGTGCAGCTCGCGGGCCCGGACGCGGGTGTCCTGCCACTGGTGGTTGGCACTGTCCCGGAGGTGTTGGGCTTTGGCGCTGGCGCGTTCCTTGAATTCAGTTGCCTTGTATTCGGCGGCATGGACGAATTCGCGGGCTTTTTCGCCGGCGGCGGTGCGCAAGTCGTTGGCGGCTTGGCCGATGGACGGGTTCTGGGTGAAACCGGCTTCCGGGTCGAGATTTTCGGGTGTGGAGAATGAATTGGACATGGCTTGTTGGAGTTGCGGGCGCGTCGTCATGTTCACGCCGTTACAAGCGGACTGATGACACCTATCGCCGGGAGGCGCAAGGCACGACTTGTGGAATTCCCCCCCAGTGCTCACTGCGGATCGGCGACGATTTCCGCTTTGGGCGGCTGGCGCAGCAGTTCCTCCTGGGCGGGCGAAGGGGCGCTGAACATGACGTTTTCCCAAACCGGATTCTCCAACGGGCCGGTGCCGCGGAACTGGAACATGCCGTAGAATGGCCGCAAGGGCAGGGTGATCAATCCGAGCAGCCCCCTGGCGTTCATGCGCATGGTCATGTCGATGGTCCGCCGAACGAGGTCCACTTCGCCCTCGCCGGCGAAGTTGAGCGAGGTGGTGGAGGTTTGGAAATCGTTGCTGCGCAGGATGCCATCGCGGATGCGGAAGGTGCAGAAGGCGCTTTTGGCGCGCTCGAAGCCCGCGCGGCGGTCCTGCAGGACGCCGCTGATGAGCGGGCTCAGCGGCCCGAAAACAGGCACCGAGAAGAGCTCGGTTTTTTCCAGGGCGAAGAGCCCGTCGCCATTCATGGTTTCCACCCGCCCGCCGGCAAAATCGAATTCGATCCGGCCGGTGAAGAGTCCGCCGCTTTTCATCTCGTGGCCGTATGTGGTCGTGAGCGCGGAGAGGTCGAGGCGGGTCCAGGCGATTTCCCCGCCGAGCCTGCCGTCGTCATTTTGAGTGAAGTTGGCGGTCACCGGCCCGTTGAAGACGTTCAAGCGGAGGTCGTTCACGAATACCTTGGATCCGCTGACCCGCACCTTGCCGGTGGGCTGCGAGAGTCGGAAATCCTCGCCGAGAAATCTGTAGTTCACATCCGCAGCCGATTGGAATGAGATATCGAGGCGGGTGCGCCCGTTGCGGGTGACGTCCACCACTCCATTCCCAGCGAGTTTCGGGGGCCTGTGGAAGCGGTAAGTTTCCAGATGGTCTGCCAATTGCGACGCGAAGAGCCGGACCAGCGGCGCGGCCCAGATGTCTCCCGTGACGTTCTCGACATGCACCAGCTTGTCGCTGGAAACATAACGGATGCGGCCGACCCGCGCCGTGGTCCGGTCCGGGCCGCCGAAATCACGCCGCAAGGCGTAATCGCCGTGCTCGAACACCACCGTGCCTGTGTGGAAATCGAGCTCCCGGTGATTGAGTGAAAAGCGGCATTCCGCCGCGGCGAGCGGCACGCCGCGGAAGCTGAAATTGGCAGCGGTGCCGCCGCCGACGTAGGCCCATGAATGGGGATCAGTGGCGTCGAATCCGCCTTCCAGCCGCACCTCGAAGGAGGCCGCATCGCGTGGCTTGAAGTCCTGCAGCACATGCTCCAGTGGCTGCCCTGCGAAGAGCGGT
This sequence comes from Luteolibacter sp., assembly GCA_049430545.1. Taxonomy (GTDB): domain Bacteria; phylum Verrucomicrobiota; class Verrucomicrobiia; order Verrucomicrobiales; family Akkermansiaceae; genus Luteolibacter. The sequence continues at coordinate 8,165 of JBMTCD010000069.1, read as the reverse complement.
TCATACACACCTGCTGGCAGGGTGCTGTGCAGCGCCAGCCGCACGAGCGGCCATTGGACCATCACTTTGCAGGAGGCTTGGCCGTCAGGACGGACGAGCCGGAGGTCGCGCAGGAAAAGGCCGCCGCCGCGCCAGGCAAAGGCGCTTTCCACATGATCGAACAAGACGCCCCGCAACATCACGGACTCCGCGTGAAGCCGCCCGGTCATGTGCACGTCCGGGACATGGTTTTCAGCGAGCCGGAAGCCGCCCTGTGCATCCAGCGACTGGCTGCCGCCGATCACCATCTGGCCGGGAAGCGGCGGGAGCTTGAACCACGCACCGAGCAGCGGCTCGATGGCCAGACTGGTGGAAACGTCGAAGCGGCCTTCCCGGGCGGCGATGTCGTAATCGAGCCGTCCGTCGAGCCGCCCGCGGGAATCGGCCGCCTCGATGCGCGTGATGGTGAGCAGTTCGCCGAGGATTTGCGCATCGGCGGACAAGCTATCGAGCCGGTGGCCGTGTTTGGCGATGTCGTCCGCTTCCAGCGAGATCCTGGCCTCGAGCGAGTCACGGCGGTTTGCATCCGCCACCAGAAAGACGCGGAGGCGCGGCGGTTTGGCGGGGTCGAAATCCCAACGCGACAGTTCTTCGAATATCCTGGCGAGCAATTCCCGGCGCTTGCCGCGGTCGTGCGCACTCTCACCGGTTTTGCCGCTCATCTGCCGGCCGGTGAGCCGTGCGTTCACCGTCACGTCGATGCCCGAAACCCTGCCGCGCGCATCGCGGATCTCAAAACGGTTCCCGCCCGGCATCAGCAGGGTGCCGCTGGCATTCTCGACCTGCAAGCCGCCGGCTTGTGGATGTTCCTCGTCGATGGGCAGCGAGAGGCTGGCGTTGCGCAGTTCGATTTTGTTGAGGCGCAGTTCGCCGCGGGCGAGTTTCGTCTTGTCGATATCGAGCAGCACGCGCTCGAGATGGGAAATCTGGTTCCGCCCTGTCGCATCGGAAAACACCTTCACCTCCGATGCCATCACGCCACGCAGTGGCAGGTAGCTCAGCGCGCCGATTTCCATGTGCAATCCCTCGCGGGCGATTTCGTGCTCGATCCATGCCCGCCACGAATCCGGCAAGCCGGTGCGGTTCGCCCACCACAGCAGCGCGCCCGTCGCGACGATCACTGCCGCCAGCAGCACGAACGCGAGCGAGCGAAGGTTGCGGGTGAGATGCAGGTCATACATGCGACCGGGTCAGCGTAGATGGAATTGCCGCGAAATCAACCGGCACCGCAGCCCGGCGCTCACGGCACGATGCCGGCTTCCCGGAACGAGAAATACGCCTGCCTGCCTGGCGAGGAACGGCCGATGATCACATGGTCGATGAACCTCACCTGCATCAGCGCCGCCGCATCGATGAGCCGCCGGGTGATCGACTCGTCGCTGCGGCTTGGCGACGGATCGCCGGATGGATGGTTGTGGACCAGCACGAACGCGTGTGCGCCGCGGGTGATCACCGGGCGCAGGATCTCGCGCGGATGGGCCGGCGATTCGTTGACCGTGCCCATCGAGATCATTTGTGTGCCCATGTGCCGCAATCGTGAATCCAGCACCGCCACCATCACCTGTTCCTGTGCCTGGTGGGCGAGTTGTGGGCCGAAGTATTCGTAGATCGATTCCGGCGAATCGAGCGGCTTTAGATTGACCTGTTCGCGCGCCACCCGGCCACCCAGTTCGAAGGCGGCGGCGAGTTTCGAGGCTTTCGCGATGCCCATGCCATGCTCCTTGGCGAGCTGTGTCACCGGCAGGCTGCCGAGTGCGCCGAGTGAACCGTAGCGGCGCAACAAATCGCGGCCGATCTGGATGGCGCTGCGTCCTTTGGTTCCCGTGGAAATGAACAAGGCCATCAATTCGGCATTGTCCAGCGCGGCCGGTCCCAACTGGGCGAGTTTCTCGCGCGGCCGATCGCTATGCGGCATGTCATGGATGCGCCGGTCGCCGGGTTGTGTGATCTCCAGATTTTCCATGATGCGCCACAGCCAAGCTGTCACCGCTTCAGTCTGGCAAGGATGAAATCCGCATGTTCCGACACCCTGTCCGGCACAATATTCCACAGCGCTCGAAAAAGAAACTTGCCCGACATCCGTGTTTTTCCTAGTGCTTGCCGCGCATTCGCCGCGTGCGAATGCATGCCCGGCATACCGCCGCCGTATGATTTTCCCGGAACGATACCCCATCCCGTCACCTTCCGCGCCGAAGCGCGGCGGGTCTGGCCGTCTCACTTGTTTGCCATGACCCGGCGGCCGGCTGCTCGTTCCACATCCCTCTTCGCGGCACCACCGTGCAGCGGCCACGGCCGTGATCGGAATGCCGCGTCGCATCCACCCACCGGAGGACACTGCCATCGCTAAGCCAAATAAAAACCAACCCAGGGGTCGTTACCGCGATATGACGCGCGTCAACGACCGAATCCGAGCTCCCCGCGTGCGCGTGGTGGCCCCGGACGGCCGCCAGCTCGGAATCATGAACACCCGCGAGGCCGTCGCCAAGGCCCAGGCGGTGGGTCTAGACCTCGTCGAGATCGCCGGCCAGGTCGATCCGCCGGTTTGCAAGATCATCGACTACGGGAAATACAAATACGAGCAGTCCAAGCTGAAGAAGCAGAAGTCCAAGAGCGCGACGCGCATGAAGGAGGTCAAACTCCGCGTGGGCACCGGCCAGCACGATTACAACATCAAGATGGGACGCGCCGAGGGTTTCCTCGACACCAACCACAAGTGCCGCTTCGTGCTCCAGTTCCGAGGACGTGAAAACGCCCACAAGGACCTTGGCTTCGTCGTGCTCAACCGGATCATCGAGGATCTCAAGACCATGGGCCAGGTGGACCAGCCGCCGCGCCTCAACGGCCGCGCCGTCGCCATGATCCTCTCGCCGCTGCCCCAACACCAGCGCAAGCGCAAGTTCCACCTCTTCCACGGTGAACTCATGGAAGAGGACGACGACGATCACGACGAAGACGTCGATCAGGAGGAATTCGACGACGATGTGCCGGACGACGATCTCGATGAAGCGGCGGATTCCGGCGACGCCGGTGAGCCGCAACCGGCCCCCTGAGCCGTATCCGTGCAACTGCGGATTCCAGGATGAAGGTCGCTGTTGTTCACTATCATCTGCACGATGGCGGCGTGGCCGAGGTGATCCGCCGCCTGCGCCCGGCCATGGCAGGTAAGGGGATCCGGCAGGTCGTTTTCACCGGCGGTGAAGGACTGCGGGCCGGCTGGCACCGCGCGGTCGATGGCTTGGGATACGGCAGTCCGCCGCTCACGGCGGAGGAGTTGATGGACCGGCTGTGCACGGCGGCACGTCGCGAGTTCGGCGGCTTGCCGGATGTCTGGCATTTCCACAACCACTCGCTGGGGAAAAATCCGCTCGTTGCGCGGATTGTCGATCTCCTCGCGCGAGCGGGCGAGCGGCTGCTGCTGCATATCCACGATCTCGCCGAGGACGGCCGCCCCGGCAATGCCCGCTGCCTGACGGATTGTCCGCGGCTTTATCCCGCCGGGCCGCGCATCCGTTATGCCTTTCTCAATCGCCGCGAGCGCGGGCGTTTCATCGCCGCCGGCCTGCGGCCGGAACACGCGCTGTTGCTGCGGAATCCCGTGACGCCAGCGCCGCTCGGCGCCTCTCTCGCGAGGCATCCGTGGCTGTTGTCGCCTGTGCGAGGCATCCGCCGAAAGAATCTCGGTGAATTATTGCTCTTGTCGCTTCTTGCCCCGCCGGGTTCACGCGTGGCTGTCACCCGCGAGCCTCGCGACGGAGCCGCACGGGTCATTCATGACACATGGCGCCGCTTCGCCGCGGACCTGTCATTGGCGGTCGATTTCAATGTGGTGGATCGCATCGCGCCGGCCGCGGATGCGGGATGCACGTTCGCTGATTGGCTCGAACACTCCACCCACATCGTCACCACCTCGGTGGTTGAAGGTTTCGGGTTGCCCTATCTCGAAGCCGTCGCGTGGGGTCGGCCACTGCTGGGGCGCAGCCTGCCACACCTGATGGCGGAGCATGCCGCGGACGGCATCCGCCACTCACGGCTCTACACCGCGCTGCGGGTGCCGGCGGATTGGGTGGACCGGGAAATTCTCGAATCCATCATCAAGCGCGGCCTCGCGGATGCCCATGCCGCATGGGGAAGAAAACCACCGGATGATGCGTTGGTTCGCGCGTGTCATGACGAGCATTTCGATTTTGCCAGACTCCCCGAGACGATGCAAAGACAGGTGATCCGCCGCGCGATGGAACCCGGCGAGGCGGCCGGCATCACGGTGCGCACCGCCACCGGTCTGCATGGCGCATGCGAATGGCTTGCAAGCGCGCTTGCGGACCGTGCGCCGGATGCCTGCCCCGCCGATCTCGCACCGTGGTCACCGGACCATTGCCGCAGCCGGCTGGCCGCGATCTATCAGGAACTTTGTTCGGAAACCGCTGTCGCCAACTTCGCACTCGATACGGCAGCGATCCTTGATAGCGGATTGCAGCCACGGAATTTCGAGATCCTGACCGCTCCTCTCGGAAATCCGGCACTGCGGTTCCGCGCGGTCATTTTCGATATCTACGGCACCTTGCTGGATGCAGGCGCCGGCGGCGTGAAGCCCGATGCGGCCGTCGATCCGCTCTTGCGCGAATGGCTGGCCGGGCACGGTCATGTCCCGCCCGACTCGCCGAGCGGGGCGCTCCATCAGGCCGTGCTCGGACACCATGCCGCCTCCAGTCTGCCATATCCCGAAGTCGATTTGCGCGTCTTGTGGCGCGAGGTGCTTGGCCTGCCAGTGGAATACGACGCCACCGCGCTGGTGACCGGCATCGAAAACCTGTGGCATCCCGCGCGATGGATGCCGGGTGCCGGCAATGCCATCCGCCGCCTGCTCGCGGCGGGCATGCCGCTCGGATTGCTGTCCAACGCGCAGTGCAACACGCTCGATTCGCTCGGCCCACTCGCGGGATGTTTCGAGCCGGACCTGACCGTGCTTTCATACCGCCACGGCATCGCCAAGCCCTCGCCGGAAATCTTCGTCCTGCTGTGCGAGCGTCTGCATGCCCGCGGCATCGCGCCCGCCGAGGCCTTGTTCATCGGCAACGATCCGCTGCAAGACATCGTGCCCGCGGCCATGGCGGGTATGCGCACGGCCTGGTTCGTCGGCCATCCCGGATCCCAGCGGCCAGGCAGCTGCGATCCTGACTTTGTGATCCGTGAATGGTCCGATCTACGGGTCATCGTCGAAATCGGGCCATGACGCCCTGGCTTCCGCTGCGGCGGCCGGGATTGGTGCTGGGATTGGTGCTTGCGGTGATTCGGGCGGCTTGTCAGCTTCCGGGCCGATGTTCGGGCGGATGTTTCTCACACTCGGGGCGCGGCTCGCGCCGGTTTGGCTTTGGCTGATCTTGGCGGGCCGGGCGGCGGCGGAGGAAACCGGCGGGCTGGACCGCAAGATCGATGAGTGGTTCGGCTGGGCGACCGGGTGGGTCGTGAACGGTATTTTCGCCGACATACCGATCAACGGCTATCCGGTGAAGGTGGTGGTGATCTGGCTGGCGCTGGCCGGCGTGCTGCTGACCCTGTTTTTCAAGTTCATCAGCCTGCGTGCCTTCCGGCTCGCGCTGCGCACGCTGCGCGGCCGCTACAGCCACACCGACGACCCGGGCGAAATCAGCCACTTCCAGGCGCTCAGCGCGGCGGTTTCCGGCACGGTGGGTCTTGGCAATATCGCGGGCGTCGCGATTGGCATCATGATCGGCGGGCCGGGAGTGGCGTTCTGGCTGTTCCTGTCCGGCTTCCTCGGCATGGCCACCAAGTTCGCCGAGTGCACGCTGGGTGTGAAATACCGCGAGATCGATGCCAACGGCCATATTCACGGCGGCGCGATGTATTATCTCCGCAAGGGCTTCGCCGAGCGCGGGCTGGGACCGCTGGGTGCCTTCCTTGCCGGCCTGTTCGCCTTCTTCTGCATCTTCGCCTCGTTCGGCGGCGGCAATGTGTTCCAGGTCAACCAGGCGACCGCGCAACTGCTCAATGTCACCGGCGGTGAAAACAGCTTTTTCGCGGGGCGGCAGTGGCTGTTCGGACTGATGATCGCCAGCGTCACCGCACTGGTCATCATTGGAGGCATTCGCGGCATCGCCAAGGTGACCGCGCGGCTGGTGCCATCGATGTGCCTGATCTACATCATCAGCGCGGTCATCGTGCTGGCGGCGAACGCCGGCCATATCCCGGAAGCCATCCGCATGATCGTCTCCGAAGCCTTCCAGCCGCGGGCGGCGGTGACCGGCGGGATTCTCGCCGCCTTCATCTGGGGCATGCGGCGCGCGACCTTCTCCAACGAGGCGGGCATCGGCTCGGCACCCATCGCCCACGCCGCAGCCAAGACGCGGATGCCGGCGTCCGAAGGCGTGGTGGCCCTGCTCGAACCGTTTCTCGACACGGTGGTCGTCTGCACGATGACCTCGCTGGTGCTGGTGACCTCGATGTATTTCAACGGCGACAGCGGCGACTTTGTCATCAACGGCCGCCAATTCACGCTGGGCGACACTGCGGGAGACAGCACGGCCTTCGGCATCAATCTCACCTCGCAGGCGTTCCAAACGGTGCATGAGGGATTCAAATACGTGCTCTTCGCCTGCGTGCTGTTGTTCGCCTTTTCGACGCTGATCACCTGGAGCTATTACGGCCTGCAGGCATGGCAATACCTCTTCGGCCGCGGCCCGAAGACAGCGCTGGTTTACAAGCTGATCTTCTGCATCGTGATCGTCGCCGGCTCCGCCGCATCGATGGGCAAGGCGATCGATTTCTCCGATGCCTCGCTGTTTGCGATGAGCATCCCGAACCTGATCGGCGTTTACTTCCTGCTGCCGGTGATCCGCGGCGAGTTGGAGAAATTCCTCGACTTCACCCGGCGGGTGGACGGCGGCAAGTCGATCAAGCAGGCTGCCGACGAAGTGGAGAGGGAACACCGCTGAACCTGCGGTTCAGGGGAAAGCCAAGTCCGTCACGACCATGCGGTGGTCGCTTTGGCGGGTGACCGCCACGGCGCAGCGCACCGGAGTAAAATGGCGGGTGGCGTAAACATGGTCGATGCGCAGAATCGGAAACCGGCGCTGGAACGTGTTGCCCCAGCCGGTGCCGGCGGCGGCGAAAGTGTTATTGAAACCGCTCGCCAGTCTCCGGTGCACGGGGTCGCTGGCCGGAGCGTTGAAGTCGCCGCCGAGAATCGTGGGGGTGTTGGGGAAATGAGTCGTCTGTTCGAGCACTTGCATCATGGTGGCGGTCTCGGTCACGCGGATGGCGCGGTTGACGCGGTGTTCGCGCCACGCGTCGCGCCGCCAGAGGCGCAGGTTGGTGGCGGCGGTTAGGAGGTGCACGTTGACCACCTCGATCTGTCGTCCGCCGGGCAGCTCCACGGTGACCTGCTGGCTGCGCATCGCGGGGTTGCGGATTTCGCGACGGATTTTCCAGCGGGTGACCACGCCGATGCCGCTGTTGCGGGTGACGTGGGCTCGGAAATCGCCGCGGCCGCCGTAGAGCAGGTCGGCGAAGCGACGGATTTGCTGAGGCGGGATGTCCTGCAACAACACGAGGTCGGGCTTCCATGCGGCGATGTCCGTGGCCGGATCGCCGAAGTTCATGCCCGCGCAGTTGAGTGTGAGCACCCGCATGACGGTTTCTCCACGATGGGCGGCCGGCGCGCCGGGGCGGGGCGCTTGTTTTCCGAAATGGGCGAGCACCCGCGCCTCATCCGCACCCACCAGCAAGGTGAGTGCCCAGACCGCGGTCATGACCAGCGAAAGCGGGGCGCGCAGGAAATAAAACGCCATCGCGCAAGCCGAAAGGCCGATGCCGCCCCAGACCCAGATCGGCAGCACCGTGAAGGCCGCGAGCCGATCCGGCTGGCGCGAGAACGCATAGACGGTGAAGAGATGCAACAGCAGCGCCATGCCCACCAAGGTCCATCCGGCGCTGAGACGAAAGTTGGGCATGGTGGTGGATTTGAAATTTCAAATTTGAAATTTCAAATTCCTACAGCCCCGGGATGCCGAGGCCGCCGGTTAGCTTCTTCATTTCCGCCGCAGCCTTTTCCTTGCCGGTCTGGATGGCTTCCTGAACGCCCTTGAGCACCAGGTCCTGGAGAAACTCGA
>JBMTCD010000068.1:0-15563 GCA_049430545.1 Luteolibacter sp. | reverse complement strand
TCCATTTCAAACGGCACCCATGCCTCGAGCACGCCGCGCGGGGAGTTGAAGGCCTGCCAGATTTCCTCCGGGTTTTCGTCGCCACGCAATTTGATCTGGCCGCCGCCGTCGTAGCCGAAGGCCGCGGTTTTCAGCACGCCCTGGCCGCCGAGTTCACGCATCGCGGTGGCGAGTTCGACGGCGCTGGAGACGACCCAAAAGTCCGTGCATGGAATGTCATGGCGGCGAAGGAAGTTTTTTTCGCGCTCGCGGTTCTGGCAGATTTCCACTGCGGCGGGCGAGGGGTGGAGCGGTAGGCGCTCGGCCACTCCGAGGAGAGTGGCATGCGGGATGTTTTCGAATTCGATGGTGGCCACCGTGGAAACCTCGCAAAAGTGTTCGAGTGCCTGCGGGTCGTCGAAGGGCAGGTCGATCACCTCGTCGGCCACTTCCACGGCCGGAGCTTCGAGGCCGCCGGTCCAGACGGCGGTGCGCACGTTCATGCGGCGGCCGGCGAGCGCGAGCATGCGGCCTAGCTGGCCGCCGCCGATCACGCCCAACATGCAGTGGGGAGGGTGGATGGGATGGGTGGCCATGGGTTCAATCCAACAATGGCAGTGTGGCGGCTTTCACCGTGGCGGTCTGGTTGGCACGGTAGGCGGCGAGTTTTTCCGCCAAGGCGGGAGATTCGTTGGCAAGCATGGCGGTGGCGAACAGCGCGGCATTCACCGCGCCGGCCTTGCCGATGGCAAAGGTGGCGGTGGGGATGCCGGCGGGCATTTGCACGATGGAAAGCAGCGAGTCCACGCCATGGAGCGTCTTGGATTCCACCGGCACGCCCAGCACGGGCAGATCGGTGATGGCGGCGGTCATGCCCGGCAGGTGGGCGGCCCCGCCGGCACCGGCGATGATGCATTTCAGCCCGCGGGCGCGGGCGGCGGAGGCGTAGGAGTAGAGTTTTTCCGGCGTGCGGTGGGCGCTCACGACCTCCGCATCCCATGTGACGCCCAGATCGCGCAGGGTGCGCGCGGCGTGTTCCATCGTCGGCCAATCCGACGTGCTGCCCATGATGATGCCAACCTGCGGTGCGTCGTGCATGGCCGCAGGCTGCATGGCTGCCGGGCACTCGGCAAGCTGTCAATGGTCCCGATGACCCGGCCGGTCTGGTCAATGTCCGGCGCCGCGTTGACAGGGTGGCGGGGCGCGATTTTACTGCCGTCGATGAATGTGGCGGGTTGGTTGTCGGGATTGTTGGCCGTATGCCTTTCGGCGGGTTGTGCGCCCTTTGGTGTCGGCGGCGATTCCTGGCGTGCGGAAGTGGACCGGCAGGTGGCGCGATTGGGATATCGGAACTGGATTGTGGTGGCCGAGGCGTCGTTTCCGCTGCACAACCGTCCGGGGCTGCGGCTGGTCAACGCGCCGGTCGAGGTGCCGGAGGCGTTGGACTATGTGCTGCAAGCGCTCGAGCGCACCGAGAACCTGCGGCCTCAGGTCTATCGGACGCGCGAGTTGCGGGCGGTGGAAAATGAATATGCACCCGGCATTGATCAATTGCGCGAGAGGCTGCGCCAGGCGATGCACGGGCACGATTTCACCGAGCTGGACCAGCAGTCGTTGTTGACCTTGATTGAGGATGCCAACCGGAGTTTCGACGTGCTGGTGATCCGCACGCAATCGGCGCTGCCCTATTGCTCGGTTTTTCTGGAGATGCGGCCCGGCTACTGGGATGCGGAGTCCGAGCAGCGGCTGCGCGAGCGGATCCAGCGCGAGCGCATGCAAAAACTTGTGCCGCCCTTCCCGTGATGCGCATGCTCCCGGCATGAGCCGCAAGGACGAGGAATTGAAACGGGAGCGCGAGGCCGCCTGGATCGGCGACGCGGTGTTGGCGCTGTTCGCCCGCCAGTTCGTGCTCCGCGAGCGCGACTCGATGGACGGCGAGTGGTTCACGCGACTGACGTCCAACGATTTTTTGAGCGCCTTCGGCAACCCGACGCGGGTGGAGGCGGGAATCGGGAAAATCTATCAGGATGGCGGCCTCGAGGCGGCCTTCGCCTGGATGGAGGAAAACCTGTTGCCGCTTTTCCTCAAGCAGGCGGCGAACCGGCGCTGACCGGGTGATCACAGCGGCAGGTCGTAGCTGCGGCCGCCGACTCCCTCGAACCAGCGGATGTAGGCGAGGTTGACCATCGAGTAGCCGCCGGGCGTCGGATAGTCGCCGGTGAAATACCAGTCGCCGGAGCTGCCGTGGATCGAGGCGCGGAGGTTGGCGATGGTCTGGAAGATGACTTCCACCTTGCCGTGCCACTCGATGTTTTCCGGATAGACCATGCGGCTGATCTCGGCGGAGATTTCGTCTTCGGCAAATGCCTCGTAAAGCCGCTGGACGCGATTGCGCCGCTCGGCGGCGGGCTTGTCCAGCTCGGCGCGGCACTGGTCGTAAACTTCATCGAGCAGCGCCTGGTGTCCCGCGCGGCGGTGAAGCGCCACGGCGGCCTGGAAGGCGATGAACTTGCCGAGCTCGGACATGTCGATGCCGTAGCAGTCCGGGTAGCGGATCTGGGGGGCGGTGGAACAGATGACGATCTTGGACGGCTTGGTGCGGGCGAGAATCTTGAGGATGGATTTCTTGAGTGTGGTGCCGCGGACGATCGAGTCGTCGAGCGCTACCAGGCAGTCGCCGGGCTCCACCACGCCGTAGGTGATGTCATAGACGTGGGAAACGAGTTGGTCGCGGCCTTTTTCCTGGCTGATGAAGGTGCGCAGCTTGATGTCCTTGTGGGCGATTTTCTCGCCCTGCGGCCAGTTGCGCAGGATCAGGTTGTCCACCAGCTCGGGGGTGAGTCCGCCCTTGGCGGAGGCATCGAGGATGGCATCGCGCACCTGTTTGCGGCGGTGGAGGCGCAGGCCTTCCATCAGGCCGTGGTAGGCGATTTCCGCGGTGTTGGGTATGAACGAGAAGATGGTTTTCTCGAAGACCCCGCCGATGGCTTCCACGACTTGTGGGACGAGGGCCGCGCCCATGGCCTTGCGCTCGCGGTAGATGAGCGGGTCATTGCTGCGCGAGAAGTAGATTTTCTCGAACGAGCACGGGGTGTAGCGTTGCGGCGGCGCGAACGGGGTGTCCGTGATGGTGCCGTCGGACTTGATGGTGATGATCGAGCCGGGATCGATGGCCTTGACCTCGGAGGCATCGGCTTCGAAGACGGTCATCAGCGGGACGCGCTCGGAGGCGAAGGCGATGATTTCGTCGGTGACGAGCATGTGGCACGGCCGAATGCCGCGGGGGTCACGCATGACGAACATGTCGCCGTTGCCGATGGCACCGCAGATGGCATAGCCGCCGTCCCAGGCGGCGGCGGATTCGGCGACGATCCGGGGGATGTCGAGCGCGGCGGAAATCCGTTCCGGGATCTCGGCACCGGGCACCCCTTGGTCGCGGAGCGCGCGATACAGGTCGGTGTGGTGTTCGTCGAGGTGGTAGCCGATTTCCTCGAGCACGGTCTGGGTGTCGGTGCCGAAGACCGGGTGTTGGCCGCGCAGGATGAGGGTTTCGTTGAGTTCGGCGGCGTTGGTCATGTTGAAGTTGCCCATGACCATGAGCGTGCGGGTGGGCCAGTTGCTGCGGCGCAGATAGGGGTGGCAGGACCCTTCGTCGAACTCGCCGGACGTGCCGTAGCGCAGGTGGCCGACGAGGATTTCACCGCCGAAATCGAAGTGGCGTTTCACGCTCTCCGGGTTCTTTGGATCGAGCACGCCCTTTCGCGCCATCTTGTGGAATTTCTTGATTTCCTTGCGGAAAATCTCGGCCAGCGCATCGCGCTCGATGCCGCGTTGGCGGTGGACGTAGGGAAGGCCGATGGGCATGTCGAGCTTGACACAGCCGATGCCGGTGCCGTCCTGGCCGCGGTTGTGCTGCTTTTCCATCAACAGGAAGAGCTTGTTGAGCGGCCACAGGCAGGAGCCGTAGCGGTCGTGGTAATAGGCGAGGGGCTTGCGGAGCCGCACGGCCGCGATCCCGCATTCGTGTTTCAGGAAATCACTCATGGTCGCCGGGGTGGGGGGGCATCTTAAGAGATGAAATGAACCACGGATGGACGCGAATGGACACGGATGCCGAATGGATGACTTGGCTGCGCCATGTTTGCGTTTGAATGTGAGCGAACTCTTTGAAATCCATAAAATCGGTGTTTATCCGTGCCATCCGTGCATTGAAAAATCACTCTCCATCAACTCTGACGCGGACGCCTTCCTGCGGGACCATCCTGCCGATCACGGTGCCGCCGGGGCCGGCTTTGAGCGCGGCGGCGACATCGTTTTCAGCGACGATGGCCACCCAGCCGATGCCCATGTTGAAGGTGTGGAAACGGTCCGTGGCGTCCACGTGGGCGTAGAGTTTATCCACGCCGGGCATCTCCCAGCGCGGGATTTCCAGATCGGCGCCCATGCCACGGAAGAGGCGTTCGAGGTTTTCCGGCAGGCCCCCGCCGGTGATGTGCGCCATTGCCTTCGGGCGGACGGCGGATTGCTTCAGGTCGCGGACCACATCGTGGTAAAGTCGCGTGGGCTTGAGCCAGGCGGCGAGTTCGTCACCCGCGACCTCGCCGGAAAACTCGCGCAGGACGCGCCGCACGAGCGACCAGCCGTTGGCGTGGACGCTGTCCGAAGCATAGCCGACGAGCACGTCGCCGATCCGCACGCTGGTGGGGTCGATCAGGTCGGACTTTTCAGCGCAGCCGATGCAGAAGCCTGACAATTCGATCACGTCGGGCGGCACGATGCCGGGCATTTCCGCGGTTTCGCCGCCGGCGAGAATGCAATCGCAGGCTTCCAGATAGTCGGCCATGCCGGCGATCAGGCGGGTGATTTTCTCCTCATCGAGCGCCGCGATGCCGATGTAGTCGAGGAACAGCAGGGGGTCTCCGCCGGTGGTGAGGATGTCGTTGACGCTCATTGCGACGAGGTCCTTGCCAGCGGTTTCGAGCAGGTCGTGCTCGAGAAGCAGTTCCAGTTTCGTGCCCACGCCGTCGCAGCCGGTCATGATCACCGGCTCACGATAGTCGCTCAGATCGTAGCAGGCTGCAAACAGACCGAAGGCTCCCCAGAGTTGCCGGTTCTGCTGCGTGCGCCGCACGTGTGTTCCGATGTCTCCCACCAAGGCGGCCGCTTTGCGCGTGTCCACCCCGGCCTGCTGGTAAGTCAATTTGCCCGCCATGATTCCTCGCGGCGCTTTTACAGCCCGCCCTCCACCGGAAACGAGGAAAATTTCCCCGCAATTCCGCAAATGGCTGCCGTCCCATCCATTCAGCGCGACTGCGGACCGCAGATTGGCCGAGCAACCCGGCTTGGCAGATTCGGCGGGCCGGTGAATCTCACAGGCGTTGAGCGCGATGATTCTCTCGCCGCTCATCCACCTGTGCCACCGCGAGCGCGGCGATGCCTTCCTTGCGGCCGATGAATCCCATGGCTTCGTTGGTGGTGGCCTTGATGCCCACGCGTTTCGGATCGATGCCGAGCGCGTTTCCGATGTTCGCACGCATGGCGTCGCGGTGGGGCAGCACCTTGGGCGCCTCGGCGATGAGGGTGGAATCGACGTTGGCGATGGTCAGACCGTTCTCTGCGGCGAGCTCACGGCATTTTTCCAGAATCCTGAGCGAAACGATGTTTTCGCAGGCGGGATCGCCGGGAGGAAAATACCAACCGATGTCCGGCAGGCCCATGGCGCCCAGCAGTGCGTCGGCGATCGCATGGCACAACACATCCGCATCCGAATGCCCTTCAAGGCCATGGCTGTGCGGAATGGTCACGCCGCCGAGCACCAGAGGGCGGGTTTCCGAGAAACGATGGACGTCGTAGCCGATGCCGGTCATGGCGGGGATTTCAAATTTGAGATTTGTGATTTCAAATCAGAGGATTTCCCCTAACGGGATGCGGCCGTTGGTGGCGACGATGGACCATGAGTCGGGCATGCCGGGCACGGGGGTGAGATCGGTTTTGCCGCCGGCGGCATCGAGCAGCAGTTGTCCGGCGGCGATGTCCCACAGCGAGATGCGGGATTCGATGTAGGCGTCGAGCCGGCCGCAGGCGATGTAGGCCATGCCGAGTGCGGCGGATCCCATCATGCGCATCTTGCGCGCCTTGAGCGAGGCGCGGTGGAAGCGCTCGATGCCGGTGCGCAACGCCTCCTCGTCCTTGCCGCAGCCGACGAACAGGATGGATTGCTCCAACTTGTCGCGCGTGCTGGCGCGGATCGGCTTGCCGTTGAGCAATGCGGGCGAGCCTTTTTCCACACTCCAGGTTTCACCGACCATCGGATCGTGGATCACGCCGACGGTGATTTCCCCCGCGACGCGCAGTGCGATGGAGACGCAGAAGTGCGGGATGCCATAGAAATAGTTCACCGTGCCGTCGATGGGATCGACGATCCATTGCCGGTCCGAGTCCTGGTTTCCGGCGATGCCTTCCTCGCCGTAGAGCGCGTCGCCGGTACGCGCGCCCAACAGGATGTCGGTGATGAGTTCCTGCGATTGCTTGTCGAGCGCGAGTTTGATGTCGTGGTGGGTGGCTTCATCCACTTCTGGATCGGAGCCGAAGTGTTCGCGGAGGAGCTTGCCCGCTTGGTGCGCGGCGTGGATGGCGAGTTGGAGGTCGGTCATGGGCGTGTGGTGTTTTGTAGCGGCGGTCTATGACCGTCGAAGCGAATGATGAAGTTCAAGAATGGCCTGCACAAGCTGGTGGGCGAGGTCGTGTTTGCTGGCGCGGGGCAGGGGATTGTCGTGGCCCGGATAAACGAGGGTGACTTCGTTGTGATTGGAATCGAAGCCGATGCCGGGTGTGGAGACATCATTGGCGATGATGAGGTCGCAGCCCTTGCGGACGAGTTTGTCGCGGGCGTGGGCGAGCAGGTTTTCCGTTTCCGCGGCGAAGCCGACGAGCGTGCCGGTGAAACCCATCGCTGTGCGCGCGGAGCCGAGGATGTCCCGGGTTTTAACCAATTCGAGCGAGAGGGTAGCGGTGGATTTCTTGATCTTCTCCGTGGCTTTGGCGGCCGGTGTGTAATCGGCCACGGCCGCGGCAAAGACGGCGATTTGCATGCGCGTGATGTGGTGGGAGACGGCCTCATGCATTTCCGCAGCGGTTTCCACCGGCAGGAAATCCACGCCGCCAGGCACATCGAGCGCGGTGGGGCCGGATATCAGCAACACCGAATGCCCGGCATGCTGGAATGCGGACGCGAGTTCGTAGCCCATTTTTCCCGACGAGCGATTGCTCAGGAAACGGACCGGGTCGAGCGGTTCGCGGGTCGGGCCGGCGGTGACGAGCACGTTCACGGCCCGAGTCTGGCGGCGGCCTGCGGCGAGGCAAGTGCGAAGCCTCAAGCGTGTGTCTTGCTGGCGGCCAGGCTCGCGGGGCGGTCTTTTTTGCCGCTGCGCGCGGTGCATGCCCGCCAGCGCGGCATTCCGGATCTGGAGCATGCGTTCGCAGGTGAGGCGGGACCCAGCGGTTCGCCGCGCCTTGAAAGCCGGAGCCGAACCGACCCACCCGGAAAAATTTTCCGTAAAATCCTGAATCCGAATCCGGCCGACTGGCGAATGCATGATTGTATCCGGCACCAAGCGGGTGCCATTCCAACCAAACCAACACCACAAAGACTATGAAACCATTGATGAAATCCCTCGCCTGCATCATGAGCATCGCCGCCTTCGCACTGGCACCCGCCGCTGCCGCGGAAAAGGCCGCCACCAAGGACATCGTCGATACCGCCGTCGCCGCGGGATCGTTCAAAACGCTTGCCAAGGCGCTCACCGCCGCCGGTCTGGTGGATACCCTCAAGGGTGATGGTCCATTCACGGTCTTCGCCCCCACCGACGAGGCCTTCGCGAAGCTGCCGGCGGGCACGCTGGAGACCTTGTTGAAGCCCGAGAACAAACAAAAACTCACCGACATACTCACCTATCACGTCGTGTCCGGCGACGTGCGCTCGGAAGCGGCTGTCAAACTCGACAGCGCCACCGCCCTCAACAAGAAGACGATCAAGCTCCAGGTGAAGGACGGTGCCCTCCACCTCAACGAATCCAAAGTGACCGCCGCCGACGTGGTTTGCTCCAACGGTGTGATCCACATCATCGACGCCGTGTTGCTGCCACCCGGCGAATAACATCCAGCAACATTCCCATTCATGGGAACCGACCGCACATGGCCCCGTCTCCCGGAAATTTCCAGGAGGCGGGGTTTCCTGAACGAAGGAGCGACCATCAGGCCGGCTTGGTTGGTTGACCGCGGCCGGGAACACGTCGCCGCGGAGTCGCGGCGAGGTGCCGCCCAAGGAAATCTTGGACAAACCGTTGAAGCTTCCTACTGTAATGCGACGCACGTGATGCCGGATGTCCCCACCGCACCCGACCCGATCCTGCCGCGACTCGCGGCGGGTGAACCGCGTGCCATGAATGCATGCATCGATCGTTTCGGCGGCTTGATCTGGAGCATCGTCCGGCGTTCGATCGGCAACGCTACCGAAGCGGAGGATCTGGTGCAGGAAATATTCACCGAGATTTGGAAAAAGGCCGGGTTTTACGATCCGCATTCGGCACCCGAGGCGACCTTCATCGCACTCGTGGCGCGTCGCCGCACTATCGACCACCTGCGCCGCAATGGCCGCCGGCCCGGGCATGAGCCACTGGATGCCGCCGCGTCACTGCCTGCCCACGCACCATCTGTGCCACCACCCGGTTGCGATCCCGAAACCGTTAGATCCTCCGTCGCCGCCCTGCCTGAAGACACCCGTGAGTTGTTCCGGATGCACTTCGAGGAGGGCTTCACCCACCCGGAAATCGCCGAGAAAACCGGCCTGCCGATCGGCACCGTCAAGACCCGCCTCAGGCGCGGTCTCATCACGCTGCGCGAGCACCTGCAGCGCTCCGGCGCAACCCGCTTCCAACCGGCGTCATGATTCCATCCGAAATCAAACACCGATTCGATGAACTCTGCGCGGGCCGCGCCATCGGCGACCTGAGCCCGGAGGAGGAGCGTGAGCTGGCCGATCTCTGCCAGCAGTTCGGGGTCTCGCCGGATGCCGCGTTCGACCTCGTGGCCGCGGCCGTGCAGACGGACGCGCTCGCCGGTGCCGCCGGTCCGTTGCCCGAGCACCTCGCCAAACGCCTGCACGATTGGGTGGACGCCATGCCCGCCGCCGGGGCATCCGTGGAAAATGTCATCCGTCCCCACGCTTCCGCATGGCGGAAAATCCTTCACAGTCCGCTCACCGGCTGGGCGGCGGCCGCGGCCGTGTTGATTTCCTCGCTGCTCATCACCCGCGGGCAGAAGCCGCTGCCACCGGCACAGGCCGCGCAAGAATTGCGCGCCGAGGCAAACGACCTGATCGAGCGCCGCTTCGAAGGTCTCGGTGATTACCAACAGGCCGGCGGGATGGTGATCTGGAGCGGCAGCCGGCAGCGCGGCTACATGATCCTCGATGGCGTCCCCGCCAACGACCCGCGCCAGGCGCAGTATCAACTCTGGATTGTCGATCCGGCCCGCGATGCGGACGCGCCGGTGGACGGCGGTGTTTTCGACATCCCGCGCGACGCCACCCGAGCGGTCATTCCCATCACCGCGAAACTGCCGATCGATAACCCGCAAGCCTTTGTGATCACGCTGGAACAACCCGGTGGCGTGGTGAAATCCAAGCAGGAAACCGTGGTCGCGCTCGCCAAGGGTTGAACGGCGCTTTCCCGCGAGGCGGAACCGTCCTTGCAAATGCCTTGCAGGCCCGCTGCAAGCCACGCAGATTGCGCCGGCATCATGGAATACTGGCAAGCAATCGTCCTCGGGATCATCGAAGGCATCACCGAATATCTCCCCGTCAGCTCCACCGGCCACCTGCTCGTCGCGCAGCGCTTGATGGGCCTGGACACCGGCGCCATCGGCGCCAAGGCCGCGGCGGACACCTATGCCATCTGCATCCAGGGCGGCGCCATCCTCGCGGTGCTCGGCATTTATGCCAAACGCGTGATGCAAATGATCCGCGGCGTCTTCGGCCGCGATGCGGAGGGACTTAAGCTCGCCATCTGCATCCTCGTCGGTTTCCTGCCCGCCGCAGTGATCGGCGTGATCTTCAATGACCTGATCGAGGAAAAACTTTTCGGCCTGTGGCCGGTCGTGTTCGCATGGATCGTCGGCGGCGTGATGATCCTCGCGGCCGTGAGGTGGCGGAAACGCAATCCCGCCCCGCACGGCGGACTCGATTTGTTCGAAATGACGTGGAAAATGGCGCTTGTCGTCGGTTTCCTCCAATGCATCGCCATGTGGCCCGGCACCAGCCGCAGCCTGATGACCATCGTCGGCGGCCTGCTCGTCGGCCTCTCGGTGCGCTCGGCGGTCGAGTATTCGTTTCTGCTGGGCGTGCTCACGCTCACCGCGGCCACTGCGAAGAAGGCGGTGTGGGGCGTGAGCGGACTGGAAGCCTATGACTCCTGGTTCGGCGGCGCGCGCTTGATGTGGGACAGTTATGGTTTCGGCCCGCTGGCGGTCGGCATGATCGCGGCCACCGTTTCCGCGGTGCTGGCGGTGGAATGGCTGATCCATTACCTCCAGCGGCACGGGCTGATGATTTTCGGCTGGTATCGGATCGCGATCGGCCTGGTCATCGGCGGGCTGGTGATGACCGGTGTGTTCAGCGCAAACGCTTGAAGCCCGGGACACCAGCGTGGGCGACCCGGGCTTGGATGTGGACTTTCGATACTGGCGTTACACCCGCGCTCAACCGGCGAAGTTCGCGGCGACCACGTCCCAGTTCACCACGCTCCAGAACGCGGCGATGTAGTCCGGCCGGCGGTTCTGATAGTTGAGGTAATAGGCGTGTTCCCAGACGTCCAGGCCGAGGAGCGGCTTGCCTTCGCAGCCGGCGATGGCCGCGCCCATGCACGGGCAGTCCTGGTTGGCGGTGGAGCAAACGGCGAGCGAGCCGTCGGCCTTTTTCACCAGCCATGCCCAGCCGGAACCGAAGCGCGTCGCGCCGGCCTTGGCGAAGGCTTCCTTGAACGCGTCGAAGGAACCGAAGGCCTTGTCGATGGCCGCGGCGAGATCGCCGGTGGGAGCCTTGGCACCGCCGGGGGCGATCACTTTCCAGAAAAACGCGTGGTTCGCGTGTCCGCCGCCGTTGTTGCGCACCACCGTGCGGATGTCCTCGGGCACCGCCGAGAGGTCGGCGACGAGATCGCAGATCGATTTCGCCTCGAGGTCGGCCTTGCCGGCTATGGCGTTGTTGAGATTGGTGATATACGCCTGATGGTGCTTCGAGTGGTGGATTTCCATCGTGCGGGCGTCGATGTGGGGCTCGAGCGCGTCGTAGGCGTAGCCAAGTTCGGGAAGAGTGTGTGCCATGATCGTAGTTTGGTTGCTTGTCCTCGGGGCGGGCGCTAGGAATTGCCGCCCCGCTCGCGATTACGAAAACGAGCATTCCCTCACCCGCAAGACAAAATCCGCATGCCGCCCGAACTCTTCGCCTACCTGCCGGAAACCGCCATCGCCCTGACCGCCCTGCTCATCGGATGGGCGGTGAGACATTTCGCCGCCGCCGCCAAGGCCGCCGCCGCCCAGGAACGCCTCAAATCCGAGGAACGCCGCGCCGCGGAAATCGAGGCCCGCCTCGCGCAGACCACCGCGGAATCCCAGCGCCACGAGCAGGAAGCCCAGGCCTACCGCAACCAGCTGGCCGAACTCCGCACCCGCCTCGATGCCGAACTCAAGGCCGCCGCCGAGAAACAAGCGCTTCTTGAACGCGCCGAAGCGAAGCTCTCCGACACCTTCAAGGCGCTCTCCGCCGAAGCCCTCCGCAGTTCCTCCGAGCAATTCCTGCAACTCGCCAAGACCTCGCTCTCCGCCCACACCGAGGAAGCCCGCGGCGACATTGAAAAACGCAAGCAGGCGATCGAAAACCTCGTCAAGCCGGTCGCCGAGTCGCTCGGGAAATTCGAGCTGCGCATCGGCGAGATCGAAAAAGCCCGCGAGGGCGCCTATGCCGAACTCAAGGAACAGGTCCGCTCGCTCGGAGAAGGCCAGCTCGGCCTCCAGCGCGAGACCGCCTCGCTCGTCAAGGCGCTGCGCCAGCCAACCGGCCGCGGCCAGTGGGGCGAACTGCAGCTCCGCCGCGTCGTCGAACTCGCCGGCATGCAGGAACACTGCGATTTCGAAACCCAGCACTCGACCACCAATGACGAAGGAAAAAAACTCCGGCCCGACCTCGTGGTGCGATTGCCCGGCGGAAAAACCATCGTCGTCGATTCCAAGACCCCGATGGACGCCTACCTCGACGCGCTCGAAGCCGCCGACGACGCGCAGCGCGAGGAGGCGCTGCACCGCCACGCGCGCCAGGTGCGCGCGCACATCCAGCAGCTATCCTCGAAGAACTACACCACGCAATTCGCCCACACCCCGGAGTTCACCGTCCTGTTCCTGCCCAGCGAGTCGTTCTTTTCCGCCGCCCTGCAAATCGACCCCGGCCTGATCGAGCGCGGTGTCGATCAAGGCGTGATCCTCGCCACGCCCACCACCTTGATCGCGCTGCTGCGCGCCGTCGCCTACGGCTGGCGGCAGGAGGCCATCGCGGAAAACGCCCGCGAAATCTCCCAACTCGGCCGCACGCTTCACGAACGCCTCGGCAAGCTCGCCGAACACTTCGCCAAGCTCGGCCGCTCGCTCGGCAGCGCCGTGGAAAACTACAACAACGCCGTCGGTTCGCTCGAGACCCGCGTCCTCACCACCGCCCGCAAGTTCGAGGAACTCAAGGCCGCCCCCGAAGCCGCCGCCCTGCCGGTCATCGAGCCCGTGGACAAACTGCCGCGCACCCTGCTGTCCGCCGCCCCATCCGTGGAATTGCCCGAGCCCGACGACGATTTCTCCTTCGCCCCTGCCAATCCGCAAAGCGCCAGCAGCGCCGGCGCGGACCTGCGCTCGGCGCTTGAGTGAGACCGCGCCCGTTCCGGCGCGCCTTGCCCTGCGGTGCCGGGAAGGGGGGGCTCCGCCCGTGGCTGCATGGAGCCGGGTTCCCGAAGAGCCAGCGTTTGATCTTTGGCCTGCGGCTGTCCAACCACGTCACGGACATGCTGGAATTGCTGGTTGCGGCAACGTGGCGGCGCTTTGCAAGCGCCAAGCCCGCCCTCGACAAGCCCCGCTCCATCATGCAGATCCTCTTTATGCGTTATCCAGTGATGCTTGAACGGATTCCTGACGAGGAAGGAATGCCCGGTTATTATGACGCCCACTCTGGTCACGCTGTCATTCGCGGCCTGCGGCATCCCGATCATCGGGGAACTGGCCAGGCAGTCCGGCGTGTCGGATTCCGAGGTGAAGAAGCTCGTTGAATCCGGCCAGGTCGGCTTCCCGCAGATCGAGCAGGCCTTCGTTTCCATGACCTCGCAGGACGGCAAGTCCGCGGGCATGATGGAGGCGCGGAGCAAGACAGCCCCGGGCCTGTTCTCGACGCTCATGCCGGCATTCGGTTGAATGGTGGTGTCAAATTGGTGTCATTTTTTGGTTGATCGACGGAAGATCTCCGCCACTCTGTGCTCATGAAGACATTGGAAACCAAAACGGGCGGCAAAACCGTGCGGGTGAACCCCCGTTTCCCAGAAAGCACAGCCAAGCGTCTCAAGGAAGCATCGGCCATTCGGGGGCAGTCCGTGGCCGCGTTCATTCTAGAGACGGTTTCCCGCGAGGCCGAGCGGGTTCTTGCGGAGGAGCGATATTGGAGCATGAGCGCCCGGGCGGCGGAGACGATTCAGAAGTTGCTCGCCAAGCCGCCCGGCATCAATGCAGCGGCTAAAAAAGCCGCCCAAGACCTTGCCGCCCATGTCCGAATTCGATCTTGAGCTGCTGTCTGATGATCACGACAGGAAGGGGTTCCGCTGCGGCAAGGATTCCCTGGAACGCTATTTGCGTGAAACGGCCAGAGGGCATCTCACCAAAGGAGTGAGCATCACCCGCGTGCTGGTTGAGCGAAACGCCCGCAAGCCCAAACCGGTTCTCGGCTATTTCACCCTCACCAGCACTGTGGCATCGGCCGCCAACTGGCCGGGAGCCGCGAAAGGTCTGCCATCCATGCCAGTGCCCATGGTGCTCCTCGGCAGGATTGCTGTGGCGGAAGATTGGCAAGCACGGGGCATCGCGAGACTGCTGCTTGCCGCAGCCCGTCAGATCGCAGCGGCATCGATGCGTGGAGCGGGTGGCATCGGCATGGCGGTGGATCCGGCCGATGAAGGACTCGTGGCCTTTTATGCCAAACACGGGTTCAGACGTGTGGATGATGAGTCACTGAGAATGTTTCTTCCGCTCGATTCACTCTGCTGAGTGCCGCATTCGGTTGAGGCCACCCCAAGGCCAAGATGCCGGAGCACATCTCGATCCAGCCGGGAACTATGCCCGCAACCGAACTACTCGCTCGCCGTGGACCGCGAGGGCAAGTGGACGGCCACCCAGGTTTTCGATACCTGGTCCATTCCACCGAGTGGACGATGCCCGCCTCCGGTGACGAGCCGCCGGTCTATCGATGCTCGCCGAGCTTCAACACGGTGGAACTCGACTCCGCGCTCGGCGTGGGATCATCGACCGGCAACGAACTCGCCGAAATCACCCTGATGGGCGAAATCACGTGGCGCGAGGGAACGGGCGAGCCGACCAGCACGCGCACCTTCCTCGTGGTCGTCGAGAACGACGTGAACCGTGGCGACGAGGGCGTGCCCACCGAGGCGATGGCACCTGCGCATCGCCTCACTCGTCGTGGGCCTGGCGGTCGGACTCATGTCTTTTGTGAGCATGATCCGCAAGTGGCGGGGGAGGTAGAACGTCTGGATCGTTTTTCACTACGGACCCAAAGGCCCGCGTCTGATTGGAACCGCCCTATTCAATGCCCCGGGCGCTGTAGCGCCTCAGAGGAAACGCGAAGCCAACCCGCATGGACGGAGGAACGGAGTCAAAGCCGTACGCAGGGTGGTGTGGGACCCGGGAGCTAATCACTCCCGGGGACCCGATTCGGTTTCTTCTATTCGCCTTTCGATCTCGCGGTCGATCCAACCCGAAACGGCTCGGTTCGCCCTTAGCCGTTCCGCCCGGTAGGCTTCAAATAGGTGTCTCGGTGTGGCTGGATTGTCGATCATTGCCCCGATAAGCCACGCTTCCCGCGAAGACAGCACTGCTGACCACATCGCTTCTATCAAGTCCGGCGGGCAGCTTGGGTGACTAACGACCAATAGACCCTTCTCCCGTGCCTTCATGGATAGCTCTCGTAACTGATCCCCAGTATATGGCACAACCAGACGATCCGGGCGGAAGGAGTCCTCTAACACCATGCGCCTTGCCGACACCTTGGCGTGGTCATCCGCAGAAAAATCCTCGTACCAGCGATCACTGAGAACTACGGAGGGCTCCGCACTGACTTGCGCAGCAAATCGGGAGTATGACTCCTTCTGTCGTGCGTAGAATTCGTCTCTCTTATTGCGTTCTAAGTTGTCGCTTTGCTGAGCCGTGATTCCCACTGCTAGCAGCCTGTCGGATTTAGCGCGACCACGGTTAAGAAACCGGTTGCTGCCTGC
>JBMTCD010000067.1:0-15769 GCA_049430545.1 Luteolibacter sp. | reverse complement strand
TGTTTGCGGCGCGAGAAACGGCGGGCGACGATCTGCGATTGCGGATTGTAGATCGCCGAGCCGAGCGGTCGGTCGCGGAAATCCTTGAGCGTCACCACATCGCCCGGCTGCGGGTTGCCGAAGCTTTTCTTGATTTCCGTGGCGTAAACCCAGTCGTGACCGTGGAAAACGCGCGACCGTGGAGCGATGATGAGTCCTGCCATGCGCGGCGACTGTGGGACGCGGGGGCGGGGGATGTCGAACGGGAAAGCTCGCGGACTGCGGTTGTAGGCGCGTTCGTGAGAACGCGGGAAGAGGCATTCTGCCGAATGCGCCTACATCGTTTCCAGTCCCTGTGCCCGGAGGATGCCGGTGGCGGCTTCGACGGCGGCCTCGATGTCGAGATCGGAAGTGTCGAGCACGGTGGCTCCGTCGGCGACGATGAGCGGGGCGGTCTTGCGTTTGCTGTCGGCGGCGTCGCGCTGGGCGATGGCGTCGGTTTCGCCGTCGTTGCCGCGGCGGGCGGCGCGGACATGCTCGGCGGCGTCGATGTAGAGCTTGTAGGGGGTGTCGGGAAACACGACCGAGCCGATGTCGCGGCCTTCCATGACGACGCTGGAGTGATCGAGGTAGGCGCGCTGGAGGTGGATGAGTCGCTTGCGCACTTCCGGGATCGCGGAGACGCTGGAAACATTGGCGTTCACGGCATCACTGCGCAGCTCATCGCCGGGTTCGATGCCGTCGATGGCGATGGTGGATTGGTTGTCGCGGCTGCCGCATTGGATCTCGATGCGGTCGAGCAGGGCAATCACGGCGGCGGCGTCGCGCGGGTCGATCTGTTCCTTGAGCACGCGCCAGGTGACGGCGCGATACATCGCGCCGGAGTTCACCATCACCAGGCCGAGGCGGTCGGCGAGTTTGCGAGCGAGGGTGCTTTTACCGGAGGCGGCCGGGCCGTCGATGGCGATGGCAAAATTTTTTCCGCTGGTGCTGCTAGGCGCTGTGGGCACGGTGGGCAGTTCGTAATCGGCAGGCTGGGCGGCGCCGCGCTGGACGGCGGCGAGGTGGTGGCTGAATCCGGGGTAGGAGGTGTTGATGCACTCGGTGCCGCGGATGACGGTTTCGCCCTTGGCGAAAAGCCCGGCGATGGCGAAGGCCATCGCGATGCGGTGGTCGCCGAAGCTGTCGATCACCGCGCCGTGGAGCGGGTGGCCGCCCACGATTTCCATGCCGTCCTCGAACTCCTCGACCACGCCGCCCATGGCGCGGAGGTTGTTGACCACGGTGGTGATGCGGTCGGTTTCCTTGACGCGCAATTCCTTGGCGTTGCGGATCACGGTGCGGCCTTCGGCGAGCGCGGCGGCGACGGCGATGACCGGGATTTCATCGATCAGGTTCGGCACCTCGCTGGGGCAGATGGTGGTTGCCTTGAGCGGCGCGCCATGGACTTCGATGTGGCCGATCGGCTCGCCTTCGGTGTGGTGGACGATTTCCGTCAGATGGGCACCCATGCGGACGAGCACCTTGAGGATGGCGTTGCGGGTGGGGTTGAGGCCCACGTCCTTCACGAGCAGGTGCGAGCCGGGCATGGCGGCGGCGGCGACCAGCCAGAAGGCGGCGCTGGAAATATCGCCCGGCACGGTAAAATCGCAGGCCTGCGGGACGAGTCCGCCGCGGATCGAGATGGCGTGGCCGTCGCGCTGGACCGGAACGCCGAAGGATTCGAGCATGCGCTCGGTGTGGTCGCGCGTTTCGGCGGGCTGGACCACGGTGGTGCGGCCATCGGCGAACATCCCGGCGAGCAGCACGGCGCTTTTGACCTGCGCACTGGCGACCGGCATTTCGTAGCGGATGGGCGACAACGTGGCCGGATGGATGCGCAGTGGCGCGCAGCCGGGTTTTTCGCCGAGCGTTTCGATTTTCGCGCCCATTTCGCCGAGCGGCTGGGTGATGCGGCCCATCGGGCGCGAGGAAAGCGAGGCGTCGCCGAAAAGCTCGGAGGTGAATGGCTGCCCGGCGAGCATGCCGGCGAGCAGGCGCATGCCGGTGCCGGAGTTGCCGCAATCGATCGGCGCGGCGGGCGCGGCGAGTTTCATTGAGCGGCCGTGGATGCGCAGCCGGACCGGGCCGTGGCCGGTGAGTTCGTCGAAGACCTCAACGCGCGCGCCGAGCGCCTTCATCGCGTTGAGCGTGTTGACGCAATCCTCGCTGGGCAGGAAGTTGTCGATCGTGCAAATGCCGTTGGAAAGCCCGCCGAGGATGGCGGCGCGGTGCGACATGCTCTTGTCTCCGGGAACGCGGAATTCCGCGTGGAGCTTGCTGATGGCGGTGACTCGGAATTCCGACATGATTAAAAACGGCGTGGGGTGGGGGAGTTGGGTGGAAATCAGGCGGACCGCGGCGGATTGAGCGGATCGCGACGATGCTTGGCGGTGGCCAGCCACTTGCGGACCGCAGCGATGTCGTCGTTTTCCAAAAGAGCGAGGATTTCCCGCAGGTCGTCGATGGTGGCGCGCAGCGGATCGACGAGCGCGGCGCGGTTTTCCGTGAGGATCTCGGCCCACATCTCCGGATTGCCGGCGGCGACGCGGGTCGTGTCGCGCAGGCCGCCGCCGCCGAAGCGGCCGTCATCCGGGTTTTCCAAACACACGCGCGCGGCACTGGCGGCGACAATGTGCGGCAGGTGGCTGATGCGGGCGACCAACGCGTCGTGCGCCGCCGCATCCAGCCAGGCGGTGTGGCAGCCGATACTCTGCCAGAAATGCTCCAAGGCCGCGGTGCGGTCGGCGGCGACGTTTTCGTCGTTGGTGAGGAGACAGGCCGCGCCATTGAAAAGATCCGCGCTGGCGGCTTCCAGGCCGTTGCGCTCGGAGCCGGCCATCGGATGGCTGCCGATGAAATCCACGCCGCTGCCCGCGAGCACCGGCGGGATGGTCTGGTGCGGCATACCCTTCACGCTGCCGACATCAGTGACCATGCAGCCCTTCTGCAAGCCGCTTGCAAGTGCCCGGGAAACCAAATCCGGCATCGCTCCCACCGGCACGGCGAGCACCACCAAGTCCGCGCCATTCACCGCTTGCGCGAGATCGACGGTGGCTCGGCAAATCCCATGGTCGAGCGCGGCCGAGACCGTTTCCCCGCGGCGTGCCCACAAGCGCGGGCGCGCGCCGCAGCGCTCCAATGCCAGCGCGAGCGAGCCGCCTAACAGTCCGCTGCCGAGGATTGCGACGTTCGGAAAATCCGCGGTCATCTGCCCGTTTCAGGGGACGCGGAAATACTTCTTCTCGGAAGCGGGATAGGTGGGATCCTGCACCAGCGTGCCGCTGGGGATGTCACGCACGTCCACCACTTTGTTGTTGTACGGGCTGAAGACGAAGCCGTCCTTGCCGGGCACCTTGTTGGCGAACGGGTAATCCGGTCGTCGCTCGGCAGTGCCGGGGTTGGCGCCCGGGTTTTCCGTGGTGGTGTTGCGGTTCGTCGTGTTCTCGGGCGGAACCACGTTTTCCTGAACCGGCTGTTTCAGCTCTTCTTGCTTTTTGTCAGGGAGTTCGTTCTGTTTGTTCTCTGTTTTTTGAGCGGTCCGCTGCTGGAGGCCCCGGTGGCTCTTGTTGCGCTCGTAGTAATCGTATGGGTAGCAGGAAACTGCGGCGAAACAGAGTGCAGCGGCGAATCCGAGGGATGGATGGAACTTCATGACGGTGACAACTGAAGGGGTGTATCGGGATGGCGGACAGGCATGCCGCCGCGCACGGCAGAATGAAATGCCTGAGTGACTCCGCGTCAAGCATCGGGAATCGGCATCGGGAATGGGCCGCACTTTCATTGTGCCAGCCGGATTGCGCTCTTGCGTCCATACCGCGGGGTCGGTATCACCCGCATCATGCCACCACGCAGAAAGCAACCCGCGGTGACCCGCCGCGCGATTCTCGACGCGGCGGGCGCGGAGTTCGCCCGGCACGGCTACGTCGGTGCGGGACTGGAAGCGGTGGTGAAACGGGCGGAACTGACCAAGGGTGCCTTGTTCCACCATTTTGCCGACAAGCGGGCAATGGCGGCCGCTTGGATCGAGGAACTGCTGGCTCCGGCCATTGCGGATGACTGGATCGCGCCCATCGAGGCGCTGGCTTCGCTCGATGCGCTGAAGGGCTTTTTCCGCGCGCGATGCCAGGAAATGGAGGCGACGGATGCCACTTCCGCTTTGGTCACGATGACGACCGGAATTTCCTCCAACGAAGACGCTCTGGGTGCTGCGCTGGAAGCGGTTTTCACCGGATGGCGCGAGGCGTTGGCCGCGATGCTGGAACGCGGAAAATCGGAGGGCTGGATCCACCGATCCATCCAGCCGCAGGCCGAGGCGGTGTTTCTCGTTTCCGCGATTGCCGGCTTCTGCGTCACCGCCCGTCCCGCCATGAATGATGCCGCCAAGCGCGGCTGCGCGGCAGCCATCGAGGCCTACTTGGAAACCCTGCGCGCGCAGTGAAAAGGAATCCCGACACGAAGCCGCGGGCATGCGCCGTTTTACAGGTTGCGCGCCATGGCCACCATGCCAGATTCAGCCCACATTCTCCACCATGACCGAAGAAATCCCGACCGAAGAAATCCAACAGCGCATCGAGCAATCCAGCGGCTGGATCCATGCCGTGAAACAGGAAATGGGCCAGGTGCTCGTTGGTCAGGACCGGCTGGTGGACCGCCTGCTCATCGGCCTGCTTTGCAATGGCCACATCCTGCTCGAAGGCGTCCCCGGCCTGGCCAAGACACTTGCGGTCAAGGCGCTTTCCGGATCGCTCGACGCCTCGTTCGCGCGCTTCCAGTTCACACCCGACCTGCTGCCCGCCGACCTCATCGGCACCATGGTCTATCACCCGCAGGAAATGAAGTTCGAACCCAAGCTCGGGCCGGTTTTCAACAACCTGATCCTCGCCGACGAAATCAACCGCGCGCCCGCCAAGGTGCAGTCCGCATTGCTCGAGGCGATGCAGGAGAAACAGGTCACGCTCGGCGATCATTCCTACCCGCTGCCCCAGCCGTTCCTCGTGCTGGCGACGCAGAACCCGATCGACCAGGAAGGCACCTATCAGCTTCCCGAGGCGCAGCTCGACCGCTTCCTGCTCAAGGTGAACGTCGGCTATCCGACCAAGGACGAGGAACTGGTGATCCTCGACCGCATGGCCACCTCGACGCCGCCCTACAAGACCAGGACCGTGGCCAGCCCGGCCGAGGTGTCCGCCTCGCGCGACTTGGTCAATTCGATCTACATCGATCCTGCGATCCGCAAATACATCGTCCAGATCATCCACACCACCCGCTATCCCGGGCTGGTGGACGCGCCGCTCAAGAACCTGGTGCGCGCCGGCGCTTCTCCGCGTGGCACCATCAACCTCGCGCTAACCGCCCGCGCGCTGGCCTTCATGCACGGCCGCGCCTTCGTCACGCCGCAGGACGTCAAGGACATGGTGCACGACGTGCTGCGTCACCGCATCCTGCTCAGCTACGAGGCGGAGGCCGAGGAAATGACCACCGACACCATCATCGACCGCATCGTCTCCAAGATCCCGGTGCCCTGAAGCATCTCGAATTTCAAATTTGGAATTTCATATCCAACCATGCTGACAGACGCGCAGATCGAGGAAACCATGGCGCGGGTTCGCAAGCTCGAACTCAAGGCGCGCCGGCTGGTCCGCGAGTCGTTCGCCGGGGAATACCTGTCGTCGTTCCGCGGCCAGGGGCTCGATTTCGACGACTTCCGCGAATACCAGCACGGCGACGAGACGCGCTTCATCGATTGGAACGTCACCGCGCGGCTCAACTCGCCGTTTGTCCGGAAATTCCGCGAGGAACGCGAGCTGTCCGCCGTCCTGGCGGTGGATGTCTCGGGCTCGTCCGATTACGGCAGTGTGCATTTCAGCAAGCGCGAGGTCGCGGCGGAAACGGCGGCCGTGCTTGGTTTCAGCGCCCTCAACAACGGCGACAAGGTCGGGCTGCTGCTTTTCGCCGCGGAGCCGGTGCTGTTCGTGCCGCCGGAAAAAGGCAGCCGCCACCTGCTGCGGATGATCCGCGAGATCCTGGTCGCCGCGCCCGAACAGCCCGGCACCTCGGTGGCCGCCGCCTGCGATTTCCTGGTCCGCGCGCCGCTGCGCAAATCGCTCGTCTTCCTGATTTCCGACTTCCATGCCGACCCGCTCGACAAGCCTCTCGGCAAGCTCGCCCGCAAACACGAAACCGTGGCCCTGCGGGTGTCCGATCCCCTGGAAACCAAGCTCCCCAAGGCCGGCAGGGTGGTGATGATCGATCCGGAAACCGGCTTCGAAACGCGCGTCAACACCGGAAACACGAATCTCCGCATGGCCTATCAGAAACTGATGGCCCGCCAGCACGAAGGCGCGGCGCGGATTTTCCGCAAGCACGGCATCGACTTCGCCGACCTCGCGACGCATGGCGACACGCTCGCCGAGCTTCACCGCCTGCTCAAGCGCCGCAGCCGCAGGCGCCTCCGCTGACCATGCCCGCCGCCACCATCCTCGAACTGCGCGACGCCCCGCCGCCCGATCCGCTGCTGCCGGGCATCGGCCTCTGGCCATGGTGCTTCGCCGCCGGGTTGCCGGTCATCGCGCTGATCTTGTGGTTCTACTTGAAACGCCGCAAACCCGCCGCCGTGGATCCATTGAAAATCCGCGAGCAGGCACGACAGGAAGCCGTCGCCGCGCTCGACGGCGTGAAAACCACCGACTCGCGCGACGCCGCGGTGCGGTCGTCCCTGATTCTCCGCAAATATCTCTCAATGGCCGCACAAGACCCCGCCCTGTTCGAGACGCATGAGGAATTCATCGCCCGCCACGACGCACTGGCCGGACTCAATCAAAACGCCCGCACCGCCGCGGCCGAGGGATTCTCCCGCCTTGCCGCGCTCAAATACGCGCCGATCAGCCCGCAGGCCGATGCCGCCGCCGTGCTGACAGACTCGCGGCAGCTTCTCGAAACCCTTCACCACGGCTTCGCCGCATGAGCGAGTTCATCGATCATTTCCGCTTCGCGCATCCCGGCTGGCTGCTGCTGATCCTGCCGGTGTTGGTGCTCGTGTTCCTGCGCCGCGGCCGCGGGCCGGACGCCGCGGTGACGTTTCCGAACCTCTCGGTGCTGCTCAGCCTCGGACGCCGTGTCCGCCGCACCGCCGCGGGTGTCGGTTTCCCTCTGCTCATCGTTGCACTCCTGCTCGCCATCCTGGCGATGTCTCGGCCGGTGTGGCGCAACCAGTTCCAAAGCCGCACCGCCAGCGGCATCGACATCGTCATCGCCTTCGATGTCTCGCTCTCGATGGATATTGACGATTTCATCGAGGCCGGCCGCCGCGTCAAACGCATCGATGTCGCCAAGATGGTGGTGGACGATTTCATCAGCCGCCGCCCGGACGACCGGATCGGCCTGGTCGCCTTCGCCGGCCGGCCGCGCGATGCCAGCCCGATCACGCTGGACCATGCCTGGCTGCGCCAGGCGCTCGAGAGCCTGCGGCTCAACGACCAGTTCGACCGCGGCACGATCAAGGATCAGGGGACCGCGATCGGTTCCGCGCTCGCCGCCGCCGCCACCCGGCTCGATTCGCGCGACGCCAAAAGCAAGATCATCCTGCTCATCACCGACGGCGCGAACAACTCGGGCAAGATCGATCCGATCGAGGCGGCCGAACATGCCAAGACGCTTGGCATCAAGATCTACACCGTGGCCATCGGCACCGAGGAAGGCCGCGTGGACCGCAGCATCCAGCGCTTTCCCTATCAGGAATTCGACATCCCCACGCTGCGCAAGATCGCCGGCATCACCGGTGCCGAGCACTACTGGGCGCAGAATACCGAGTCACTCCGCCGCACCTTCTCCACCATCGATCAGTTGGAAAAGACCGAGGCACGGAGTTATACCGTCATCGAGGACAAGGAACTCTTCCCGTGGTTTCTCGGGCTTTCGCTGCTCGCCGCGCTCGCCGCGGCCGGGGTGATCCTGTTCCATCCGCCGCCGTCGCCATGAACTTCGCCCATCCCGTCTGGTTGATCCTGCTCATGCTGCCGCCGCTGCTCGGCGTGGCCGCGGTGCTGGCGGCGCGCCTTCGCGGCGGGCAGTGGGCGGCCTTCATCGCACCTCGCCTGCGCGGCACGCTGCTCAAGCGCGGCACGCGGCTGCCGCATTGGCTGTCGCTCGTTTTCCTGCTCGCCGCCACCGCCGCGATGATCGCCGCAATGGCCCGGCCGCAGGGAAACGCCGGCACCCGCAGCGAGAAATCACTCGGCCGCAACGTCCTCTTTGCCCTCGACCTCTCGCGCAGCATGCGCGTCCAGGACGTGAAACCCGACCGCCTCAGCCGTGCCAAGATGACGATCTACGAACTAATGGAAGGCATGCCCAACGAGCGCATGGGACTGATCGGTTTCGCGGGCACGGCCTACGTCTATGCGCCGCTCACCATCGATCACCGCGCGGTCCGTGAGACGGTCGAGCAGATCGACGAAAACTGGATCACCCGCGGCGGTTCCAATCTCGGCGATGCCCTCCGCCTCGCCATCGAGACGCTCAAGGAGACCGGCCAGAAAAACAACGCGCTCGTCATCCTCAGCGATGGCGAAAAACACGACGACGATCTCGATGATCTGATCGACCAAGCGGTCCAGGCCGGCGTGTTCATCGTCGCCATCGGCGTCGGCACCGAGGATGGCGACTACGTTCCCAATCCGGATTTCCCGCAGGGCCGCATGGTGGACCGCGATGGCCAACCGGTCATCAGCCGCCTCCAGTCCGACGTGATGCGCCAACTCGCCAGCGAGACCCGTGGCCGCTACACCGTGGCCTCCGGCACCGCCGGGATGGCGGAAATGGTGCGCGATGTGGTGAACGATCTCGATACCTTCGAAATCGAAGGCCGCGAGCGCGCCATCGCCGTCGAGTTCTACCAATGGCTGCTGCTGCCCGCCATTCTGTTCATGATCGCTTCCACGATCGCGGCCACCCGCTGGCGGGCCGTGCAAACCGCCGCCATCGCGGCAGCTGCATTTCTCACATCCACCGGCGGCGCACGTGCGGACCGCGTTTCCGATGCCCGTGATGCACTGAAGTCCGGAAATCACGCGGCGGCGCGCGAGGCCTACCGCGATCTGGCGGAAACCACGCCTTTCGATGCCCGGCGCGCGCGCTTCCGGCTGGGCGAGGCCACCGCCGCGCTGCGTGCCGGGGATTTCCGCGCCGCACGCGATGCTTTCAGTGGCGCGCTGCTCTCCGGGAATCCCGAGGTCCGCGGCAACTCCCATCTCGGCATGGGACGCTCGCTGTTCCAACTCGGCTGGCTGGTGCTCGACGGCACCCCGTATCCCGAAAGCACCGAGGATATCCCCACGATGGAGGACTTCGATGAAATGGTCCGCGCCAAACTCGATGCCATCCGCCAGAGCGAGGACTCCACCGAGGAGATGCGGCGCATGAAATCGCTGGTCACCAATTGGACCGACGCGCTGCGCCACTTCGAGTCCGCCGGCAGCCTGCCCGCCGCCCGCCACAATCGTGATGTCACGATGACCTATCTCAAGCGGCTGATGGAATTGATCGAGGAGGACCGCCAACAGACCGAGGACTCATTGCCGCAGGAACCACCGCAGTCCGGCCAGGGCGAGCAGCCCGAGGGCGAGCCGCAGGAAGGTGAAGGCGGCGAGCCGCGCGAGCAGGATGGCTCCGGCGAGGACCAACCCCGCGAATCCGAAGGCGGGCGCGAAGGCGGCGAACCACGCGAAGGCGGCGAGCAAGCCCGCGAATCCGAACAGCCACGCGATGGCGAGGGCGAGGGGGATGAGCAGGGGAAACAGCCGGTTGACCCGAATGAATCGCCGGAGGAACGTGCCCGCCGCATCCTCGGGGAAAACGCCGATCTCGAAAAAGGACCGCCCGTGCCAGGACGCCATGAATTCAGCCCACCGGAAAAAGATTGGTAAGGATATGAATCAAACTCACCCCATACGCGTTCTCGCAGCCGCCGGCATGGTCTGGGCGGCACTGTGCGTCCACGCCGCGGCCGAAGCGGCCAGCACTCTCTCCAGCCGCTTCCTGGCGCGTGGAGAACAGGCGCTGCTGGAAGTGGCGGTCACCGGCATTCAGCCGGAGTCGTATCCTGAAATGCCGGCCGTCGATGACCTCGATATCCGCCCCGCCGGCCGCGGCGCGCAGACACGGCTGATGCCCGGCAGGCGGATCGAACATGTCTTTAGTTATCTCATTTCCAGCTACGAAACCGGCAGCCATACGATTCCATCGCTGCAAGTCCGGGCGGGCGGTGCCACGTTCCGCACCGAGCCCGTCGAGTTCACGATTTTCAATCCCGACGACCTGCGCTGGTCGGAGGCCGTGGCGGGAAGCACCCGCTTCCGCTATGCCAGCGCCTTCCGCGTGCTCAAGGAGAATCCCTACAACGGCGAGACCACGCCGGTGGAAATCAAGATCTATGTGCCGCGCGATCTGTTCGTCGAAGACTGGGGGATTCCGGACTTCGAGCGCGACGGGCTCACTGCATGGCGCTTCCAGCCATCCGCCATGCGCGGCCAGGTGAATTTGCTGGGCCTGCCTTATGTCTCGGTGGCCTACCCGAGCACACTCACGCCCACGCGCGACGGACCGGTGGCGATCGGCCCGGCCAAGGTGAGGCTGATGACCACCGAGGTGGTCATGGAGGGCATTCTCCGGCGCGTGACCCGCGAGGTCTTTCTCAATGTGCCGTCGCTCGAACTCCAATCGCAACCGCTGCCGGAGGGCGCGCCCGAGGGCTTCGACAATGCCGTGGGCGATTTCGCCCTTGAAGTTACAAGCAGCCTGACAGACGTGCAGGAAGGCGATCCGATCCCGCTGGAAATCCGCATCCGTGGCAGCGGCAACCTCGACACGCTGCGCCCGCCAAAGCCCGCCGATCCATCCGGCTGGCGGCTCTACGACGCCACCGCCGAATCTCGCGGCGATGAGCGCCGCGAGCTTTCCGGCAGCATCACCTTCCGGCAATTCATGCGTCCGCTCGAACTCAAGTCCGCCATTCCCGCCTTCCGCTTCGTCTATTTCGATCCCCGGGCCCGCGAATACCAGACGATCCTCAGTGAACCGATTCCGCTGCAGATGACACCCGCGCCCGCCGCAGCGGTGGAGGGCATCGCGCCGCCGCAAGCGCTCGCCATCCCGGTGGAACGCATGACCGACATCCTTGGCCTGCTCGATGTCACCGGCGCGACCCGCAATGCCCGCCATGCCCCGCCATTCTGGATCTGGCATCTGCTTGCGGGACTCGCCGCGTTCGCCCTGCTCGCCCGAGCTCTCGCGATGCGGCACCCCGAGTGGTTCCGCCCGGACCCGGAACGCAGCGAAAAACGCAACGCCCTGCGTGAAATCCAGCGGCTCGGCAAACAGGAATCCGACGAGCAATTCCTCCTCGCCGCCGGTGCCTTCATCGAACGCCGCTTCGGTGCCAACCCGCCACCCGAACTACGCGAAGTGCTTTCCGAGCGCGATGGCCATTGCTTCCGCAGCCAAAAGCCCGCCGGCCGCTGGCTCGACGCCGGCCGGCGCGAATCGATCCTGCGCACGCTGCGTGGCGCGCTGGGAATCTGGCTGGCCGTCGTTTGCACCTTCACACTCGGCTTCGCTTCCGCGCGGGCTGCGGAATATGATCCGCTCGCCGCCGCGCGCGAGGCCTACGACGCGGCCCGCTACGACGAGGCGGTGAAGCACTGGCTGGCCGCCGGTGAATTCGAAAATCTATCGGCCAATGTGCTCTACAACATCGGCAATGCCTGCTATCGCGCCGGCTCGCCGGGACATGCCGCGCTCTATTTCCGCCGCGCGCTCGAACGCGATCCCTCGCACGCCGAGGCGCGCCAGAACCTGCGTTTCCTCGAACGCAAACACGGCTCGATCACCGTCGAGCGGCCGGATTACCAATACGTGCTCGCCCGCGTTCCGCTCCCGGTCTGGCAGGGCGCGCTGTGGGCCAGCCTCTGGCTGATTGTGCTGTCGCTGCTGGTGTTTCCCGCCACGCGGCCGGGCGACCGCTCGCGCATCGCGGCCGTCGCGGTGCTGGTGCTCGCCCCCTTGCTAGCCGCGGCGAGCGGGCGCGGTTGGAGGCATTTCCCGAACGACGCCGAGTTCGCCCCCGTGGCGCGCCAGGCCGTGATCATCGGCGATGAGGTGGTGCTACATACCGCCGCCGCACGCACCGCGCCGGAAGTGATCGACGCCCCGCCCGGCTCGCTTTGCGAGATCATCCGTGAGTCCGGCCGCTGGGCCTATGTCGCTTTCGCGACCCGCACCCGCGGCTGGGTGCCGCTCGAATCGATCGAAAAAATCATCCCCGAGGGCAAGCCCACTCCACCCGTCATCCGTAAGCCGCGGGCCGATCCCACCAGCGCTTGATGGCCGCTCCCGTCACGCGGGGCAAACGCAGTCATTGCCTCAAAGCACCGGCATGACTGCGGATATCAGGAAATCCTGGCGGTCGCGACTGCTTCAAACCTGATAAATTGTGCGCAGGTTGGTTGGGAACTTTTTTTTTGACCGCCTCGTCCGGTTGGCAGTAGCCACAATGATGATATGCGATTGAATGATCAATCGCTCATGCTGAGCCACCCCCGCAAGACACTGCTGAATATTGACAACCTGATCCCAGAAACAAAAAAACCAACATGAAAAAGCCCCATAACAATCCATTCAGAAGCACCATTCTGAAGCAGCTTGCCATTGCCACTGCAATTGGCGCCGGCAGCGCGCACGCACAGAGCACCATTGATGTCGGCGGCACCGGCGCCATTGGCGACACCACCCTCACCACCGCTTCCGGTGTCACCCAGGTTCCTGCCGTCGGTGCCAATTGGACCGTGGTCGGTGGCCTCGGCAGCTCCGGAGTCGGCGTCTATTCCGGGCTCGTCAGCCCGGCCGCGACGGTCGGAGCCTCTGGCGAGGTGACCCTCACCTTCACCCACCGCTACCATTTCGAGGCGGATGCAAACGGCGCATGGGACGGCGGCTCGGTGTTTGTGAGCGTGAACGACGGTCCCTTCACCCATGTTCCCGCGGCATCGTTTTCCTCGAACGGCTACACCGGTGACACGCTCAACAATCAAAGCTCCGCCTGGCCGAACGGTGAAAAGGTCTTCGCCGGTCAGTCAGCCGGCTATGCCACGGCGGAATTGATCACGACTGTGGCCACCTTGGGCAGCTTGAACGCCACAGACAAGATCGCCGTCGAGTTCCGCGGTGGCTGGGATGAAGCCAACGTCAGTGGCCCGCCTGCCTGGGAAATCGGCACGGTCCAGATTTCAGACACCGCTGGCGCGATCCTCAACGCCGATTTCAAGACCGCCGGAACCTCCCTTTTCACTGTGGCCAACACCGGCACGGTCGCCAACCCATGGAAATACAATGCCAACAGCGTCTGCAGATTTGAACTCGATGCCAACACCGACACAGCCGACCGCTACAAACCGGATGTGGCGGGCTCGGCGATCGACCTCAACGGGGCCAAAATCGAGGTTGCCCTGCTCGATGGCACGCTCGCTTCGGGCGATGTCTTTTCGCTCTTCGATCTCTCGGGCGGAAGCACCCTGACGGGTTCCATTGCCAGTATCTCGCTGCCTCCGGGGGTCTGGGACACCAGCCAGATTTCCGCAGGTGGAAACGGGACGATCACCCTCACGGTTGCTTTCAATCCCGCAGACGGCATATGGGCTGTCAATGCCAACGGCACCTGGACCGACCCCGCAAATTGGGAGTCCGGTGTGATGGCCTACGGCACGGACAAGACCGCGACTTTTCCGGACATCATCACGGCGGCCCGCACGGTGACGCTCGATCAACCCGTGACGATTGGAAACCTCGACTTTCAGGACTTGTCACACAGCCCGACGCTGGCTGGCAGCGATCTCACGCTCGATGTCACCAGCGGCAAGCCGGTCATCGCAAACCCCTTCGCTCCAGTGGTTATTGAGAGCGCGGTCGTCAGCAACGACGGCCTGTCCAAGACCGGCATCGGCAATTTGACACTCAAGAAGATGAGCAACACCCTCACCGGTGACATCAGCATCGGGGGAGGCATCTTCAGGATCGGTGCGACCAGCAATGACAGTGTTTCCAGACAACTCGGTAATGGCAACTTCACCGGCAACATCGACATCGCGGACCGGGCGGTGTTCGAATACTACACCGGCACCTACTCCAACCAAGAGTTCAGTGGCGTGATCAGCGGGGCTGGTAGCGTGAAACTGGCTTACAGGGGCATTTACACGCTTTCGGGAGCAAATACCTACACGGGCAAGACCACCGTCCATGGCGAATACAACGGCCGTTTGGCGGAACTCAACGTGTCCTCGTTCAACAGCATTGTCAGTGGCAGCATGGTGACCGAATCGGGCACCGTGGCCACGCCCCTCCCCAGCAGTTCACTCGGAGCGCCGACCACCGTGGCGAACGGCACGGTCGATATCGGTCGCTGGTCGATGCAGTCGAGCGCCTTGCTCAACTACACGGGCCGCGGGGAAACCACCGACCGGGTCATGAATCTCATGTCCAGCGGGAACGCTCAAATCAAGGGCGTGAGAAACCGGGGCACCGGAACCCTGACCTTCACCAGCCCCTGGACCGCGGGCGGCTCTGGTTGGAACACCAACAGGTTGTATATCGAAACGGATTCGGACATCATCCTCAGCGGCGGCAACGTCCCGGATGGCTTCATCAGCATGGAGAAGCTCGGCAATGCCAAACTGAGCGTGAGCGGCCCGACAACCACCTTCAACAACGTCCAGCTCTATGGGGGGACTCTTGAAGTTGACAGCGAAATCAACGACGGGGCGGTCTACATCGGTTCCGTAACAGCTACCAGCGGCTCCAACCTCATCAAGGTCCCCGCAGGCACCCCGATCGCCGTGGGCATGAGCGTCGTCCACCCGAAATTCGGTCCTGGAACCACCATTGAGGCCATTACCGATATCAACGCCAGCCCGATCGAAGCCCAGGTCAGCAGGAACCCCACCGGCAACTCGACCGAGACCGGATATATCGGATTCAAGGGTTCCCTTGGCGTCATGGGCCCTAGCGCCGCCAACCTCCGCTGGCTCGGCAATGCGACCCTCAAGTATGATGGACCCGACAACAGCACGAACCGGGCCTTCACCATTGACAACACCTTCACCTCCACCTGGGAGATTATCGAAGGCAGCACGTTGACGGTGTCTGGCGGAACTGCAGCGACGTCTGGCGCATTGGCCAAAACGGGTGCCGGCACGCTGGTGCTTTCCGGTGCCCAGCAGCACAACGGTGGCACCACAGTCACTGCCGGCACGCTCGCACTGGTGGGCGGCAGCCAGGCTTCGCCGATCACGGTGGCCAGCGGTGCCTCGCTGGGCTTCACGCCCGGCTTGCCAACCACCTCAACCCAAACGGTGGACCTCACCAACGGCACGGTGAAGATCATTGGCGCGGTCGATAACTCGTCGAACTACAAGTTGATGACCGCCGATCTCGGTATCACATTCACCGACATTGGCACCCAACTGGAATCCCCAGTCAGCGGCTACGAGCTGCAACTGCAGAACGGAAACACCGAACTGTGGCTCGTTCAAACCGGTGGTGGCACAGGTGGCTCTCCCTACAGCGCATGGGCGGCCGGCACCTTTGCCAATCCCTTCACCAACACCGCTCCGGAATCGGACTTCTAGAAAGACGGTCTCAGCAACCTGCTGGAATTCGTCCTCGGCGGAGATCCCACCATCAGCCAGCCCGGCATCGCCCC
>JBMTCD010000066.1:0-15953 GCA_049430545.1 Luteolibacter sp. | reverse complement strand
CGCTTCTGGGAAGAAGCCGACGGCGTTGCGGCCGACCGGGTCGATGCGGCTCGCGCAGCTTGGCGAACACCTTGCGGCCCCGGCGGTCGTGCCAATCGCGGTAGCCTTTTTTCTCCAGACCGTCACGCCATGCCTTGTGGGAAACGGACGCGGCCGCCTCGCCCTGCCGGATCAGGCCCCAGTAGTAGTCCGCCTGGCCACGTTGGTAGCCACGATAGCGGCCGAGCACCTTGCCGTCCGGGCCGCACATGACGAGCATCGGATTGCCGAGCACCTTGTAGCGTTTTCGCAGCCTCTCCACATGGCTCCGCCGGTCCACGAGCAGGGTTTCCTTTTCCCCGAGCGAAATGTCCGCTTCGTCCACGACTACATTGGAATCCACCCTCAGGCGGATGATTTTTTCGGTGGCCCAGGCGTTGAAGTCCGGATCGTTGAAAAGCTCCTGGGCGAGCGCCTTGCACATCGGGCTGCGCGCGGAGTCGGTGAACCAGATGAGCAACGGCTTGCCCTCGCGGGCGGCGAGCCGACGGGCGAGGGTCTCACTGCGCTGCCACGGCTCGCGGCGCTCGGGCGCGGCGGTGAGCACGGTGGACAGCTCCGGCAGGCTGCCTTCCGGGTTGTCGGGATCGGTGAAGAAAATCTCCTCCTCGGGAGTGAGTTCGACCGGCTTGGGCGGGCTGCCCGGATCGGCCGCCGTCCCGGACTGCCGGCCGGCGGCGAGTTGAGGCGGGACACCGGTGCCGCCGAAGGCTGCCGTGGCGGGCTTTGGCGGGCCGACTTTGCTGCCACAGGCGGCCACGGCCAGCCACAGCGCCATGGCGAGCAGGCGGAGGGAGTTTTTTTCCGACGGGGTGGTCATTCCTTGAGACGCACCGGAGTTCCGCAGTGGGTGCAGCGGAACCAGTGAAACAGCAGGATCTGAATGCAAAGCGGAAAAACATATCCCAGCCCCGGAATGCGGTGGGCGCGCTTGTTCTTGAGGTGCGCGGAGTGACGGAACAATCCCTGCCCGCAAACCCGGCAACTGCCGCCCAATCCCCAAATGAGATAACAGATACCGACCAGTGGCAACACCAGCGGGAAAACAATCAGCCACCCGGGCACCCATCCGAAGCGATCGGGCATCTCGCCCGAAAGCAAAAGAAGAAGCGCGGACATCACCGCTAGCGGAGTGAGCAACATGACCAGCAGCGTGACGAAGGCCCCGGTGTAAATGCTGGCGGGATGGCTGTGCAACACACCGCGGATGTAGCGGCGCGAATCCGGGCTGCGGCCCTTGTTCGTCTCGGAGCGCGGTGACCGGATCAACGCGAGACGGTCCTCGGATGGCGAGGCCTTTACTTTCGCGCTGCGCCGCGGCACCGGCATCGGATCTTGAGTGGTGCGCAGGCGGCTGGTGTCGATTTCCAGCCGCTGGCCGGCATTCTCGGAAATCCTGACGAAGTGGCTGGCACCGGGGTTGGCCTTGGCGGCACGGTTTTCCGGCAGTTGACGCCTGGTGCGGACCCCGGACAGATCCTCGCTTTGGCTGAACAGCAGTGCCGCGGGGATGTCCGCCACCGCCAATTGGTGGTTGAGCAGAATCCTCGCCGGCAGCGGGATGGCCACCGGGGCCAAGGCCACCAGCAGCCTTTCCTCTTCGCTGGGTTCATGCGGGACCGGGTCGGGCGGCGCTTCGGCAGGGATCTCCACTTCGTCACCTACGCCGGTGATTTCCCGGGCATGCTCGATCCAGCGTGCGATCGATTTTCCCGATGGCACCTGTTTGGCGATCTTGAGGATCGAATTGCAGCGCTTCAGTTCCGCCGCCAGGGCGTCCGGCTCGGCCGCTGCCACCGCTGCCACCGTGAGAAACCCCGCCGCTTCCAACAATTCGTGCGAGGTTTTCCCAATACCGGGAATGCTGGCGAGATCACTCATGGTTCAGGCGCGGATGGGCAGTCTAGATTTCCCGCCGGGCATGGCAAGGCATCATCCGAGAGCCGCGAGCATGCCGGACAATTGCGCCAACTTGGCCTGCCACTCGGCGAGGCGGGCTTTTTCCTGCTCCACGACCTCCGCCGGCGCGCGGTCCACGAAGCTGGCGTTGCCGAGCTTGCCCTCGCACTTTTTCACTTCGATTCTGATCTTTTCGATTTCCTTGCCAAGGCGGGCGCGTTCGGCTTCCACGTCGATCAGGCCTTCCAGCGGCAGATAAACCTCGCCGGCAGGAGTGAGCGAGACGGGTGTGCCGGTGGGGGCGTCATATCCCGCATCGATGGCGATCTCCGCCGCGCCACAAAGCAACGCGAGCACCCTGGTCTCGGCGGCCAGCCAGGCGGGTGCGCCCTTGGCGACGAAGCGCACGTCCTTGCGTGCGGCCACGTGGTATTCGGTCTTGAGGTTGCGCAGGCGCCCGGCGGTCTCGTAGATCGCGGCGGCCTTGGCTTGCGCTTCGGTGGAATCGAATCCGACCAGCGGCTGCCCGGGCAGGGGTTTTTCCATCACGAATTCGCCTTCCCTCACATATCCCATGCGAGTCGAGAGTTCCTCGGCGATGTGCGGCATGTAGGGGCTGAGCAACTGGAGATAGCGCGCCATCACGGCATCGAAGGTCGCCAGCGTCGCCTCGCGCGCCCCGGGCGCGGCGCTGTCGCGCAGGTCGAGCTTCACCGCTTCGAGGAACTTGTCGCAGAACTCGGCCCACAGGAATTCATACAACAACTGCGCCACCTCGCCGAAGCGGTATCCGGCGTAGGCCGTTCTGAGATTCTCCGCCAGCCCGTCAAGCTTCGCCATGATATCAATATGATACGGCGGCAAATCCGTAGGCGCGTTCGTGAGAACGCGGGGCTCCGTGCCCGCCATCTGCCGGAAGCGGCAGGCGTTGTAGATCTTGTTGGCGAAGTTGCGTCCTTCCTCGATCTGCGCCTCGTCAAAGCGGATGTCGCTTCCGACCGGCGCGATGCGGATGAGGCCGAAACGCAGCGCGTCGGCGCCGTATTTGTCCATCAGGTCGATGGGATCCGGCGAGTTGCCGAGCGACTTGCTCATCTTGCGTCCTTGGAGGTCGCGGATGATCGAGGTGAAATAGACATTCTTGAACGGCAGTCCGCCGGCGAAGCGGAAGCCCGCCATAATCATCCTCGCCACCCAGAAGAAGATGATATCAGGACCTGTTACGAGATCGGTGGTGGGATAGAATTTTTTGAGAGTGGCGCTGTTGTCGCCGAGTTCACTCATGGTGGCATAGGGCCAGAGCCACGAGGAAAACCAGGTGTCCATGACGTCCTCGTCGCGGACCCAGTTTCCGGGATCGGAGGGCGGCTCGGATGAGACATGGATATCACCATGGGACAGATGGGACATAT
This sequence comes from Luteolibacter sp., assembly GCA_049430545.1. GTDB lineage: Bacteria > Verrucomicrobiota > Verrucomicrobiia > Verrucomicrobiales > Akkermansiaceae > Luteolibacter. The sequence continues at coordinate 12,603 of JBMTCD010000066.1, read as the reverse complement.
CAAGCGACTCCGCGTGGGTCAGCTCTTCGAGTTTCTCTTTGCGATACCACACCGGAATCTGATGCCCCCACCACAGCTGGCGGCTGATGCACCAATCCTGAAGATTTTCCATCCAGTGAGAGTAGGTCTTCGCCCAGCGTTCGGGGCGGAATTGGATATCGCCGTTCGCCACGGCATCGGCGGCTTCCTTCACACAGGGATATTTCAGGAACCACTGCATCGAAATGCGCGGCTCGACCGGCACATGCGCGCGCTCGGAAAAACCGACGTTGTTCTCGTATTCCTCCACCTTGAGCAGCAGACCCATCTCCTCGAGCTTTGCGGCGGCCTTCTTGCGGGCGACGAAGCGGTCCAAGCCGTGAAGGTCCGGACATTCGGGGCAATTGACATGCCCGTCGGGCGTGAGCACGTCGATGATCTCCAACCCGTGGCGCATGCCGATGTCGAAGTCCGCCTTGTCGTGGGCGGGCGTGATCTTGAGCGCGCCGGTGCCGAATTCGATGTCCACATGGTCGTCGGCGATCACCAGGATTTCCGCGTGCGGGAACGGACGCTTCACCTTGCGGCCGATGTATTTCGCATATCTCGGGTCCTTCGGGTTCACCGCCACCGCCACGTCGCCCATCAGCGTTTCGGGACGGGTGGTGGAGATTTGCAGAAACTCGCCGGGCGCGTCGGCAAGTTCGTATTTCATGTAATACAACTTCGACTTCTGCGGAGTCATGATGACTTCCTCGTCGGACAGCGCTGTCAGGGAGACCGGGCACCAGTTGACGATGCGCTTGCCGCGGTACATCAGGCCCTCCTTGAAGAGTTCCACGAAAACATGACTCACCCATTTCGAGTAGGCCTCGTCCATGGTGAAACGCTCGCGGCTCCAATCGCACGAGCAGCCGAGACGCTTGAGCTGCTGGATGATGATGCCGCCGTGGTGGTCCTTCCAATCCCACACGCGTTTCAAAAATTCCTCACGGCCGAGGTCGCGGCGGGTTTTCCCCTCCTTCTCGCGGATTTCGCGCTCGACCTTCGCCTGGGTGGCGATACCGGCATGGTCGGTGCCCGGCAGCCACAGCACCTCCCTGCCCTCCTGCCGCGCGCGGCGGGCGAGGATGTCCTGCAACGCATTGTTGAGCACGTGGCCAAGGTGCAGGATGCCGGTGACGTTGGGCGGCGGGATGACGATCGAATACGCCTCCTTCTCCGACGAAGGATCGGCTTCGAAGCATTTCCCGTCGATCCAGGCGGCATACCATTTGGCTTCCACCGCCTGGGGTTCATAGGCTTTCGGCAGTTCGGACATGGGCGCCGAGGGATGGCAGACGCGGCGGGCTTTGTCCAGCATCGGGAAAACCCGGCTTTTCGCATGAAATTATCGGATTCCCTTTGTGTGGCGGGCTGCTAGCTTCAATCCATGGCCAAGGGCTACGAGCTGCACCAGTTGCGGATGATGGCCTTGCAAGGCATGGGCAAGGACCTCGCACGGCGCGCGAAATCGCGCTGCGAAATCACCGGAACCGCCGGCGTGAAGCTGTTTCCCTATGAGGTCCCGCCGGTGCCCGCCGAGCCGGACATCGACCGCACCATCCTCGTTTCCGAGGCCTGCCTGGAAATGATCGAGCACCCGGAGCGCATGAAGGGCCGCGAGTGGCAGTGCCTGTCGGAAGCGGTGTGGAGCGAGCTGCCCGCCGTGCAGGTCACCGCGTGGCGGATGCTGCGCGAACTCGCCAAACGCGAGGACTGGGCGCGCGAGGCACTGGAGGAAACCTACCTCGACCCCGAGATCGAAGCATGGGCGCAAGCGGACATCGCATGAAGCCAGTGGCGCGCAACTTCCCGCGCTCCGCCGGGTTTTATTTTCAATGTCCGGCACCGCGGCCTCAGCGACACTGATTTTCCCGACCATGGAACACACGCCCGGCGACGAACGCGATGACGCGAGCGATGTCGACTTCGCGCTCATGGCGCGGATCGGCGCGGGCGACCACGAGGCGTTCCGCCAACTCGTCGAGCGCCACCAACACGCGGTGGTCGGCACGGTGGCGAAAATGCTCGGCAACATCCACGACGCCGAGGACATCGCCCAGCAGGTGTTCCTGCGCATCTGGCGCAATGCCCGCCGCTATCGGCCCGACGCGAAATTCACCACCTGGCTCTACACGATCACCCGCCATCTGGTCTTCAACGAAACCCGACGCCGCGGCCGCAAAAAGGAAGTTTCCGCCGACGAACGCGAGGAATCCGCCCACCACGCCATCGAGGACAGCCCGGAATACCGCCCGGACCACGAACTGCTCCAGAACGAACTCCGCGAGGCCGTGGATCAGGCGATCGCCGCCCTGCCGGAAACCCAGCGCATGGCCGTGGTCCTGCGCCGCTACGAACAACTGCCCTACGAGGAAATCGCCACCGTCCTCAATCTCTCCGTCCCCGCGGTGAAAAGCCTGCTTTTCCGGGCGCGCACAACGCTGCGCGAGTCGCTTGCGGCGTATCTGGATTCGGGTCGGGAATGAGAAGACTGGCGGAGCGCACTACCTGTCCACAGGAAAGATGCACGCATCGATCAGCGCGAGCACCTCGTTGAGAAATTCCCTGGAAGCTGTGCCGATTCGTTTGATCGATCTTGCCCGGAAATCGACTGACTTGACTTGCTCGCACATGACGAAACCCGTCAGTCCCGATCCGTCCGGCACGGCGACATGAAAGGCGGTTTTCCGATCCGTATTGGTGACCGGGCAGCAGATCGCCAGACCTGTGGCCCGGTTGAACGCCGTCACACTGACCACCAAGGCCGGGCGGCGGCCTTTCTGCTCATGGCGGGCCTGCGGATCGGATGACAGAGTCACGAAATCTCCTTGGGAGGGAACATTTCCACGCATCACCAGACCTCCTTCCCATGGGCCGTGCCCCAATCGTATTCGCCGGAGAATGCCTTCGGAGAACTCCCGGCGATCAGGTCCTCGATCCGATGCCGGCCACGGACTTGGAGGTCATTTTTCGCGGGCTTCAGCGTGATCCGGGATTGGTCTTCGGAAACCTCCACAATCACTGTCGATCCAACGGTCATTCCAAGGGATTCCACGATCGATTTTGGGAGGCGCACCCCTTGGCTGTTGCCCCAGCGTTGTAGTTTCGTCTTCATGGAGGAAGTATTTCCGACGGATATCCGATGCCTAGGAATATTTGCCGATCCCATTCGCGTGTAGAACGAAGCGGCAGTTCGGAACTGCCCGGCGCTCACCCGACCACGCACGGCACCAGCACTGCATCGCTCATGCCGTGGATTTTCTTTTTGTCGGCGGGGACGATGGTGGCGAGGCAGCCGTGGAAGCGGGTTTCGCCGGCATCATCGGTGAAATAATACGGACACAGCCGCACGCGGCCCTGCATGATTTCCACCGAGCCGTCGTCGCGGAATACCGGATGCGTGACCAGCCGGCCTTCGCGGAATTCCTGCAGGATCCACGGTTGTTCGCCGGATTGGTCGAGCGCGTTTTGGAGCCTTTCCGCCCACTCGGCGGACGGCAGGTCGTGGCCGATGAACACGCCGCGCGAACCCCACGCGGTTTCATGGAAACCGCTCACCTTGAGCACGAGCTGCCGGTCCTTCTGGCTGAACGCCGCGACTTCCTCCCATGAATGCGCGTCGAGCCGCGGCAGCGCGGCGTGCGGCGGCAGCGGCGTGGGATCGAGCACCCAGCCGTAAGGCACCACTTCGTGCAATCGCTGCAAATGACTGCCCCGCAGCGATTGCTCCCAGACTTTTTTCAAGGCCGGCGACCACAGCAGCGCAAGCCACAGCTTGTCTTCGAGGTGTGGTTTGACCGGCGGCGTGAGCTTCAACTCACCCGCCAACGCGGCATTGGCGATCGATTTCAGCGTGGGCACGGATTCCCAATCGAAGAGCTCGAAAAACCGATAGAGCGCCCGGCCGTCCGGTTCGTATTCCTCGGCGGTGGCGACCTGCCAGGCCTCGCCGAGTTCACCGCACAGCCACTCCATTTCCGGCCGGTAGTCGCCCGCCTCCTCGGAAACCAGCACCGCCCCGCCATCCGGCAGCAACGAGCGGAATCCCTCGATCATGCCATCCGCGCCGCCCAACACCTCATGGCCTGCATGGGCATATATGCGCGAGAGCCACGCGGTCACGCCGATGCCGCCGGGCACGCTGTCGAGTTCGGTCAAAGCGAAGCCGTCATCCGTGAGAATGAGATCCGGCCGGATCACTCGCGGCAGCAATTCCGCCCCGCGCGGGTCACGCTGAAGACGGGCCATCCACTCGGGTTTCCCCTCGTCCAGCAATTCGGCAAGCCAACCGGGCAAATTGCCGGACGCACTGCGGCGGTAAAATTGGTCACAAGTCTGCTGGAAGCGCGCCAGCGGATGCCCGAGCGAGACGATCCGCCGCGCTTCCGACTTGGTGAGCCGGAAGGGCTCCGGCGACCACTTCCAGCCACCGCCACCGAACAATCCACCCTCCGGCAAGGCATCGCGCAGTTCCGCCAGTTCCAATCCCATCGCGCGCCCAGATTCCACCGCGGCCCGGCACTTGCCAAGACGGGATTCCAAAGAACTCGACTCCCCCCGCGCCGGCGTTCCACATTTCGCCCATGAAACCGCGGTTCTCCGCAGACCGACCCAGACACGGCATCCAGGCGCGTGAAAACCGCCACGTGCAGACGCAGGAAAAATCCATCCCCTCGCTCGGCGAGGACGAGCTGATGGCCATCGTCGCCGCGGAAACCACGCCCTTCATCCTGATCCTCGATTGCATCCAGGACCCGCACAACCTCGGTGCCATCCTGCGCAGCGCCGACGCCGCCGGCGTCCATGCCGTGGTCGCCCCCAAGGACAAGGCGGTGGGCCTCACCGAAACCGTGCGCCGCATCTCGGTGGGCGCGGCCGACCATGTTCCCTTCGCCCAGGTCACCAACCTCGCCCGCTCGATGGAGAAATTGAAAGCCGCCGGAGTTTGGCTCGTCGGCACCTCGGACCACGCCAAGGCGAAGTCGATTTACGATCTCGACCTCACCGGTCCGCTGGCCATCGTGATGGGCGCGGAAGGCAAGGGCATGCGCCGGCTCACCGAGGAAAACTGCGATTTCCTCGCCTCGATCCCGATGGCCGGAAAGGTCGAGTGCCTCAACGTCTCGGTGGCCACCGGCGTGTGCCTGTTCGAGGCGGTTAGACAACGCCAAGTGCACCCATGAAGGAACCGGTGCGCATTTTCTCGGACCTCCATCTCGGCCACAAGGTGTCGCGGATCACCGAGGTCTCCATGCTGCGCCCGCTCATCGCCGGTGCGGGCACTGTCATCTTCAACGGCGACACCTGGCAGGAACTCGCCGTGCCGTTCCGGACCCGCGCACAAACCATGCTGGCGGAACTCCGCGCGCTCTGTGCCGAGGAAGGCGCGGATGCCGTTTTCCTCCCCGGAAACCACGACCCCGGCTGGCCCGGCCCGGGTTGGCTCGAACTTGGCGGCGGCAAAATCGTCGTCACCCACGGCGATAGCCTGTTGCGCGCCAGTTCGCCGTGGAAACGCGAGATCCTGAGCGCGCCGCAGCGCGTGGAGGAAATCTGGGCCGCCCACCCCGAAGCCGCGCGCGATCCAGCGCAACGCCACCAAGTGGCACGCGCCATCGCCCGCGAACTCTGCTCGGTGGAATACCCGCTCGGCCGCCACCTCATCCAACGCGCCTGGGATGCCATCACCCCGCCGCACCGCGCGTTGTGGATGTTGTGGGCATGGTTCACCCAAAACCGCGCCGGCGCGCGCTTCTGCGAAACCTATTTCCCCAACGCGGAATTCCTCGTCATCGGCCACTTCCACCACCGCGGCTGCTGGCGGCACCACGGCCGCACCATCATCAATACCGGCTCGTTCCTCGACCCCGGCCGCGCGGGCTGGGTGGAATGGAATGATGGCAGACTCTGCCACGGATTGATCGATGAATCCCCCGGCGAATGCCGCATCGGCCGGAAATGCGGGCCATGACACAGGCACCCCGGCAGCCTGTGAGGATGGGAAAAATCCCCGCACCGAGCATTTTGCGGTGGCGCGCCCGGCCACGGATCGCCTACCAAGCCGCACGTGGAATCCGCCGATTACAAAGTCCGACTGGAGATTTTCGAGGGCCCCCTCGACCTCCTCCTCTACCTCATCAAGAAGGACGAGGTGGACATCCACTCGATTTCCATCGAGCGCATCACCCGCCAGTATCTCGATTACATCAACACCTTCAAGCTGCTCAACATCGACCTCGCCTCCGAGTTCATCGTGATGGCGGCCAACCTGATGTATCTGAAGAGCCGCACGCTGCTGCCCCGCACCGAGCAACCGCCCGAGGAGGACGCCGAGGAGGACGATCCGCGCTGGGAACTCATCCGCCAGCTCATCGAATACAAGAAATTCAAGGATGCCGCCGGCTTCCTCGCACTCCGCGAAATGGAGCAGGAAGGGCGCTTCGCCCACCAGCCGGACAGCGCCGAGAAACCCGAGCAGGAACCGCCACGCCTCGCCGAAGTCTCGATTTTCGACCTCATCCGCGCCTTCCAGAACGTCCTCAAACGCTTCGAGGAATCCCACGAACTCGGCGATATCGTGGACGACCGCTTCACGGTCTCCGACAAAATCGACCTGCTGATGGACCAGTTCCGGCCGGGCGAATCGCGGCGCTTTGATTCCCTGTTCGAAACCGCCACCACCAAGGCCGAGGTGATCGTCACCTTCCTCGCGCTGCTGGAATTGATGAAGCTCAACCAGTTCGTCGTCCGCCAGCAGGCGCTGCTGGGCGAAATCGTCATCGAGCGCCGCTCCACGGCCCATGCGATGGCCGCCGCCGAGGTGGAACCGGCGGATTCGTGAGACTCCGGCTTGCGTAAGAAACCCGGAGCAGCCAGCGTTTCACACGTTGATGTTCCCTTCCGGCTTCCACACGTCCCGGGCTTTTGCCGCAGCAGTGACGTGCGCGCTCGCGCATGGCTCCGAACCCAGCTTCAACCGCGACATCCGTCCGATCCTCTCGGAAAATTGCTTCCATTGCCACGGCCAGGACCCGAAGCACCGCGGCGGCGACCTGCGCCTCGACATCCGTGAAGAGGCCGTGGCCCTGCGCGATGGCATCGCCGCCATCGTCCCCGGCGATCCGGATCACAGCGAAATCATCCGCCGCATCCTCTCGAAGGATCCCCGGATGGTCATGCCCCCGCCCGACGCGCACATGGCCGCGATGCCCTCCGCGCAGATCGATACGCTCAAACGCTGGATCAAGGCGGGCGCCCCATACGAGCCTCATTGGGCCTTCGTGCCTCCCCGTAAGACGGAAATCCCCGCAGGCACCAACCCGGTCGATCATTTCATCAACCAACGGCTCGCCGCCGAAAAAATCGAACCCAACCGCACCGCCGACGACGAAACCCTCGTCCGCCGCCTCCACCTCGACCTGACCGGCCTGCCGCCCTCCCCCGCGGAAATCGACGCCGCGCTCGCCGATGCCTCGCCCGACCGCTGGAATCAACTCGCCGAACGCCTGATGGCATCCGTCCATTTCGCCGAACGCATGGCTCTCCCGTGGCTCGACGGCGCACGCTACTCGGACACCCACGGCTATTCCATCGACGACCACCGGGACATGTGGGCCTGGCGCGACTGGGTGATCGACGCATTCCGGAAAAACCAGCCCTACGACCAATTCGTGCTCGAGCAAATCGCCGGCGACCTGATCCCCGCCGCCACGCCCGACCAGGTCGCCGCCACCGGTTTCCTGCGCAACAGCATGAACACCCACGAAGGCGGCACCATCGAGGAGGAATACCGCGTCAACTACACCGTGGACAAGGTGGACGCCGTCTCCACTTCCATCCTCGGGCTCACGATGAAGTGCGCCCAGTGCCACGACCACAAATACGATCCCATTTCGCAGAAGGAATACTTCCAGATGTATGCCTTCTTCAACACCTCGTCCGAACCCGGAAAAGGCGGCACCAACAGAAGCACCACTCCGGTCATGGAATACCGCTCGCCGCTCGGCGATGGCGGCATCGCCGGCCTCAAGGCGCGTCTCGAGGAACTCGAACACCACCGGCGCCACCCGCTCGCGCCAGTCGTCGCCGCGCGCGCCGATTGGGAGAAAAAACAATCCCCCGAACCCGGCCCGCTCGCCGATGCACTGAAAACTCCGGTCCCCGAACGCAATCCCGACCACTGGAACGCGATCAACGAGGCGTTCATGAAGTCCGATGACCCGATGGCCCCGCGCATGCAAATCGCGATCAAGACCATCGACATGGAAATCAAGGTCCTCAAACACGATCTACAGCGCGGCAAGACCACCGTGATGGTGATGGACCACAAGCCGGAGCTTCGCAAAACCCACATCCTCGAGCGCGGCGCATACGACCAACCCGGCGAGGAAGTCACTCCCGCCACGCCCGCCGTGCTGCCGCCGCTCGGTGCGGGCGAAAACGCCACCCGCCTCGACCTCGCGAGATGGATCGTCCATCCCGAACACCCGCTCACCTCGCGCGTCATCGCCAACCGCGTCTGGCAGATGATCTTCGGCCGCGGCATCGTCGAAACCGCCGGCGACTTCGGCAACCAAGGTTCCTGGCCATCCCACCCCGAGCTGCTCGATTGGCTCGCCGTCGATCTCGTCGAGCAAGGCTGGGACCTCCGCCACCTCATCCGCACCATCCTCGAATCGGAAACCTACCGCCGTTCATCCGTCACCACGCCGGAACAACTCGAAAAGGACCCGCGCAACCTGCTGCTCGCCCGCTCCCCCCGCACCCGGCTCGATGCGGAAATCCTCCGCGACCAGGCACTCGCCATTGGCGGATTGCTCAACCCCGCCGTCGGCGGCCCGGGCGTGCATCCGCCGCAGGACGACCTTTGGAGCGAAATCAGCCACTTCGGCCATGAATACCCCTTCACCGCCCAGGTTTTCCTCGTCGGTCAAGGCGCTTCGGTTTACCGCCGCAGCCTCTACACCTTCTGGAAACGCACCTCGCCCCCACCGGTGATGAGCATTTTCGACGCCCCCACCCGCGAAACCTGCGCCATCATCCGCAACAACACCAACACCCCGCTCCAAGCCCTGGTTTTGCTCAACGAACCGCAATTCGTCGAAGCCGGCCGCGCCCTCGGCCAGCGCATGATCGCCGAAGGCGGAAACACCGCCGAATCCCGCATCACCCACGGCTTCCGCCTCGCCACCGGCCGCAAACCGAAAACCGCGGAACTCGCCATCCTGACATCCGCGCTCGAGCGCAACCTCGCGCGCCATGAAATGGAAACCGACGCCTACGCCGCGCTGGGCTCCACCCTCATCAACCTCGACGAATTCATCAACCGCCCATGATCCCAGTGGCCGGGACCGGCAGCCCCTGTCCCACACTTCCAGCCAGGAGATTCCCATGAACGCCCTCGACCCATATCAAAATTCGCTCTCCCGCCGCAGCTTACCCGGCCTCGGGTTTGCAAAGGGGCTCGCTCAAGGTCGGAACCTCACGATTTCGAAACACCCGAACCCTCTGAAGTCCCGCTCGTTGTTTGTGACCATCCGCTTTACGCCCGCTTGGCGGAAGGTTGCCGCCAGCAAGGTATCCAACAGTCGTTTCCGCCCGAGCCGGTAACGAGACAACCAACCCAGGAAATCGGTGACTGCCTGACCGTCGGGAAACACACGCATCACTTCCGCAGCCTGCCACCACTGATCCGCCCGCCTGATAGCCTCCGCCATCGGCAATGGCTGAGGCATCCGTTTCGGGTCGGTGACAATGTGGATGAACTCCGCCAACGTCTGCGGTGCCACCGCAAGATCGTGGCCGTCCGCCAGCAGCGATTTGAGCAAAGCGTCCGCGTCACGGTGAAACGGGTGATCCCGGATCTCCGCCGCCACCAGGAAATCCGTGTCAATCCCGAGCGTTATCGAGCATGCCTCCCAGGATATCGTCCTCGCCCGTGATCGGCTGGATCGGCCCGCCCACACTCGCCGGATGGCGGTTTCTCAGCGAAGTCCGCCGCCGCATGTGCTGCTGCCGGTAAAGCTCCATCGCCTCCCGGATCAATTCCGAGGCCTTCCGATCCGCCTTCCTGGCGTATTCCCGGAACTCCTCATACACCGGCTCCGATACATTGATTGTGATGATTTTCATACATCGAATGAACCATGTTTCAAGCGATGGTCAATCCGGTTTTTTTGCCAGCACTTTCCCTGCCCGGACTACAAGGCAGGTCAATTGCCACCTTGATTTCCGGTGGATTGCATGATCCCCAAAAAAAATGTAATATTCGCCTGAATACGCCGTCTGGTGTGATCAATATGCCTTGGTTTCCATGAACGCCCTCGACACCCACCTCAACGCCATCAGCCGCCGCAGTTTCCTCGGCCTCACCGGCCTCGGGCTCGGGGCCATCGCCGCGCGTTCGCTGCTCGCCGCGGATGCACGTCCCCTTCTTCCCGCCAAGACCTCGCACTTCGCGCCGAAGGCGAAACGCGTGATCTACCTGTTCCAATCCGGCGGGCCTTCGCACATCGATCTCTTCGATTACAAACCGCACCTCGAAAAGGTCCACGGCGAGGATCTGCCCGGCTCGATCCGCCAGGGCCAGCGGCTCACCGGCATGACCTCCGGCCAGAGCAGTTTTCCGGTTTGCAAGAGCCTCGCCGAATTCAAGCAGCGCGGAAAATCCGGCCAATGGATCAGCGAACTGCTGCCCTACACCGCAGGCGTTGCCGATGAAATCGCGGTGATCCGCTCGATGCACACCGAGGCCATCAACCACGACCCCGGCATCACCTTCATCAACACCGGCTCGCAGTTTCCCGGCTCGCCGAGCATGGGCTCGTGGGTTTCCTACGGCCTCGGCAGCATGAACGAAAACCTGCCATCCTACATCGTCCTCGTTTCCCAAGGCACCGGCAAAAGCCCCGGACAGCCGATTTTCTCGCGCCTGTGGGGCAGCGGCTTCCTGCCCTCCAACCACCAGGGCGTCCAGTTCCGCAGCAGCAAGGACCCCGTGCTTTACCTAAACGACCCAGAGGGCATGACCCGCGCCGACCGCCGCGCGATGCTCGATGATCTCGGGAAACTCAACGATCTCCGCCACGCCGAACTCGGCGACCCGGAAATCGCCACCCGCATTTCCCAATACGAAATGGCCTTCCGCATGCAGGCCTCCGCGCCGGAACTCGCCGATCTATCAGACGAGCCCGACTGGGTCTTCGACCTCTACGGCCCCGACTCGCGCATTCCCGGCACCTACGCCTACAACTGCCTGCTCGCCCGCCGCATGGCGGAGCGCGGCGTGCGTTTCACCCAGCTCTTCCACCGCGGCTGGGACCAGCACAGCGACCTGGAGAAGCAACTCGCCAACCAGTGCCGCAACACCGACCAGCCGTCAGCCGCACTCATCACCGACCTGAAACAACGCGGGTTGCTCGAGGACACGCTGGTGATCTGGGGCGGCGAGTTCGGCCGCACGGTTTACAGCCAGGGCAAACTCGGCACCGGCCGCGACCACCACGGCCGCTGCTTCAGCACCTGGGTCGCCGGCGGCGGTGTGAAAGGCGGCGCGAGTTATGGCGTCACCGACGATTATTCCTACAACGTCGTCGAAAATCCCGTCCACATCCGCGACCTCAACGCCACCATCCTCCACTGCCTCGGCATGGACCACAACCGTTTCACATTCCGCTTCCAAGGCCTCAACCACAAGCCCACCGGAGTGGAACCCGCGCACATCGTGAAGGGCATTCTCGCGTAGCCGCAGGCCGGTCTCCTGCCACACCCGGGCAACAGTGAAGTCCAATCAACCCGAAAACCGAAATCAGAACCACGAAAAACACGAAATTTCACGAAAGGAAGAGGGTTTGTGGGTTTTCGTATCCTCAGCCGTTGGGGGCAGGCATGCGATCAGGAAAACTCTTCATTTTTTGTGTTTTTCGTGACTTTCGTGGTTTTTTCTTCGGAATCCGGGCTCAAAGCACCCAAATCGAAAGACCGGCCGGAGCACGAGCCTGGGAGAAAAGAGCGGGACATTTCATCAAATCCCCGCCTTCCAGAGCATCCGCAGCCCGAAGACGACCAGCAGGACACCGAAAATGCGGGTCAAGGTCTGGTTTCCCAAGCTGCGCATCAGGTCGCTGCCGAACCATGCGGCCAGCGCCGAGGCGGCCCCGACAATCAACACCGTCTTCCAGTCGATCAGGTGGTTGGTGCGCGAGTTGTTGAGCGTGGCGGCGATGGCGGTGACGATGATGACGGCCATCGAGGTGGCGACGGCGTTCTTGTGCTCCATGCCGAGCAATGCCACAAAGGCGGGCACCATCACGATGCCGCCACCCACGCCGCACAACGCGCCGAGCAGTCCGGCGGCGAGCCCCACGGCGATGGCGATGAGCGGAAGTTTCATGCGCGGAAATGGCGGCTGCGAACGCGCCACCGCCACCTGCTAACGTGGAAGCGCCGCCGCGGCGATGAAAAACCCGCGCCCACGGGAACGAGGTTCTTCCTTTCAAATGCCGGCGATGCGGCTAGTGTGCTGTTTCCGAAATAGCGATGCGAAATCCACGAGGATTCTTTTTTCAAATTCAAGGCGTG
>JBMTCD010000065.1:0-16277 GCA_049430545.1 Luteolibacter sp. | reverse complement strand
CCCGGATTCGCCCGCGGTAAAACACGGCGAAAACCGCCCAGCAAAGCACGATCATCGCGGCAAGGACTCCCCAGAACGTTTCCCATTCCACGCCCGCCTCGGTCACGCATGCGGCGCGCAGCCAGCCGCAAAACCACGCGCCCAGCAGAGGGCCCAAGCCGCCGGCCACCATCGCCAGCAAGCCTTGCGCCTGTGCCCGCATGCCCGGATCCACCCGCCGGTCCAGAAACACCTGCGCGGTGATGAAATAAAACGTGTAGCACACCCCGTGCAGCGCGATGCCCGCGATGTGCCAGCCGATTTCCCCATTCGCCCCGGAAAATGCGCTCATCGCATACCGCAGCACCGCCAACCCGAGCGCCCAGGAGAGCACCGTTTTCACCCGGAAGCGCGTCATCACCGAACCCACCAGAAACATGCACGCCACCTCCGTCAGCTGCGCCACCGTCATCGTCGCCGTCGGACGCTTGTCGCCCAAGGCCAGCAGAAATTCCGGCGCATACATGTAAAACGCCGTCAGCGGCACCGAAAACATCGTCGTCACAAGGAAGAACACAGAGTGGTCGCGATGGCGCAGCAGACCGAAAGCCCCCAGCCCGAGCCGCAACCACCACGCCGTCGCCCGCTTGCCCAGCGGCGGCGTGTGCGGCAGCGCGAAGGCCGCCAGACCGCAAACCAGCCGGACCACCGCCGCGGCGTAGCCAGACACAGGGCTTGCGTCCGCCAGCAATACCAAACTGGTCACCAGTCCGCCCGCGATCCACCCCACTGTGGCACCCACCCGGACTTGTGGAAACTGCCGCTCTCCATCCGGCAAGTGCGTGAGCGAAACCGTGGCCAGCACGCTCCACGAAGGACTGGTGAAAAGCGAGGCCAGCCCCAGCAATCCCACGAACCAGCCCACATGCCAATCCGCGTCGAGCGCCGCGAACGCCAGCGCCAGCGCGAACGATCCGATCAGCGCCGACCACGCGAACAAGCGGTCCGCCGCCACCCGCTGGTCGGCCAAGGCACCCCACAGCAGCGGCGAGACCAGCGCGCACAACGGCGGCACCATGAACACTGCCGGCACCCAGCCGCCGAGGCCACGCGCGCCAAGGATGTTGGTCAAAGCCGGAAGCCACAGCCCCGGCGTCATCCCTTGCATGAAAAAAACCGCCCACAAGACCGCGAAAATCATCCGCGGATTCATTCTTATCCCGCCAGTTCCGTGCACCGCCACCCCTTGGCAGATCCGGCGGATTCTTCAACACGTCATTCTTCATGGCTTGAGCCCGCCGCGCGATCCGCATTATCACCGGGCATGTCCGACGACACGCGCGACCACGGCCTCCAGCCGATCGATTCCCTCATGACACGCTGGCAGGTCACCACCCGCCAATTGGTCGAAACCTCGGTGGAACAATTGACGCACAAGCAGGTCCAGCGAGCGCGCAAGGGCCGCCAGCTCACCCTCCACCTGATGCAGAAAATCACCCGCACGCTCAACGATGCGGTCGCGGCTCGGCTCGACAAGGAATCCCGCGAAGCCTTCGCGCCCTATCTGCACAGGCATCTCTTCAACTACGCCAAAGGCCACGACCCGGCATGGCACGACCCGAACGAAACGTTGATGCCACAGTGAATGCACCGTGGACCATCGCCGGCCAGGGACTCGCCGGCACCAGCTTGGCATGGCATTTCTGGCGGCAGGGCGTCCCGTTTCGCGTCGTGGACCGCGAACAGGGCGGCAGCTCGCGTGTCGCAGCCGGTCTGGTCAATCCCGTCACCGGAAAAAACTTCGAACCCACACCCCGGTTCGCCGAGCTGCTGCCCGAGGCGCTGGATTTCTATCAGGCACTGGAATCCCTGCTGCACGAGCGTCTCTGGCATCCACTACCAATCCTGCGCCTCGCCACCGATGCGAAGGAATGGAACAAAATGCTCGCAAAATGTGCGCGCGCGGACGTGGCTCGCTGGATCGACGGCGGGCCGCTCGCCGTGGACGGCTGGTGCGGCGCGCTGCGGCTCACCGGCGGCGGACGGCTCGACACCCGCCGCTTCCTCGATGCCTCGCGGGCGTTTTTCTCGCAACATGGCATCTATCAGAAAGCGGAAATTCCAAATGATTCCGCACCGCCGCGAACCATCTGGTGCGATGGCGCGGCAGGACTGCTGGGCGGCCGCCACGGCCCGCACCGCTGTGCCAAGGGCGAGATCCTCACCGTGCACGCCCCGCACTGGCCGCAGGACCATATCCGCATCGGCGGCGGCTGGCTCGTCCCGCTCGGCGACGGCCGCTTCAAAGCGGGCGCCACCTACGAGTGGGATCAACTCGACGAGTCCCCCACCCCAGCCGGTCTTGAGAAAACCGCCGCCATCGCGCGACGCCTTGGTGGCGATGATCGCTTCGAGGTGACCGCCCACGAAGCCGGCATCCGCCCAATCATCCGCCGCAGCGAACCACAGGCCGGCCCGCTCGGCGATGGAAACTGGATGTTCAACGGCCTCGGCTCCAAAGGCTCGCTCAGCGCGCCCTCCATGGCGCGGCGGCTGGCGGAGCGGATCGCCGGAAGAATGACGGAGGGATGAAAAACATCGACGGAATCGATGATGCCGCATGGATTTTCGATTAATTGCGGGCCACGGAGTTTGATAAAAGACCGCCAATCACCCGCAACCGGCCATGGACGGCATCATCATTCTCATTCCGTTGGCGCCTGTCGTTTTCAGCATCATCGCGTTCCTCGCCTCGTTTCTCTATCAGAAATTCGTCCCCGGAGACGCGAGGCGGGACGATACGCGGGAGAAAACTCCATGAGCCCGAACCATTCGGGCCGGACTCGGAAAGGGAGGCTCCGGATGCTCAGGCGGCCTTGCGCAGCAGGGCCACCATCACCCCTTGGATGACCAGTTCCCGCGCCGGGATGAGATCCGGATAGTCCGGGTTTTCCGCGTGGAGATAAGGCTTGCCGCGCTCGACGACATATCGCTTGAGCGTGGTTTCGCCGTCGATCAGTGCAGCGACGATGTCGCCCTTGCGCGGTTCACGGAGTTCGAGGATCACGGTGTCGCCGTGGCAGATATGGGCATCGATCATCGAGTCGCCACGCACTTTGAGCGCGAAGGTGCGGGCTTTGTTGGGGATGCCGAGCGCGGAGATGTCCACGGCCAGGCTGCCCTCGCGCTCGGGTTCGGCGTCCTGGGCCATGCCGGCGGCGATGCTGCCGTAGATCGGAATGTCGGCGATCTCGCCGCGATCGAGGTCGTCGGGGAAAATCACCGCGCGCGCCTTGCCGGGGAGGCGCTGGATCACCCCCTTGCGTTCGAGCGCCCGCAAGTGGCTCATCGCCGCCGTCTGGCTGGCGAACTTGAAGTAGTGCTGGATCTCGCGGGTGGACGGCATGATGCCGGTCTTGCGCTGCGACATTTTGAGATAATCGATGATCTCCTGCTGGCGACGGGTCAGTTCGTGGCTCATGGTTTTGAACAGTGTTCGGTGGAACAAAATCGGTTTTGACCACCGACACAAGCGGAAAATCGCGCGATTTTCGATCGACCCGATCTGCCGGAGGGAGGCAAAATCACGGGCAACGACGGCTTGCCGTCGCGCGATTCACCCATTAGGTTGCCGTCCTCACTTGCCATGAAAACCATTTCCAGCCTCTGCCTGATGCTCCTCATGCTGCCACTCGCGGCCCAGAACGA
This sequence comes from Luteolibacter sp., assembly GCA_049430545.1. Lineage (GTDB taxonomy): Bacteria > Verrucomicrobiota > Verrucomicrobiia > Verrucomicrobiales > Akkermansiaceae > Luteolibacter. Next base: position 12,590 of record JBMTCD010000065.1, on the reverse strand, counting down.
GGATGCGAAACAACCCGACCTGCTGTCCAACCAACAAGCCTTCCTCAACCTGCCCGAGGAAAAGCGCGCCGAGTTCGCCAAGCACCTCGGCGAGGCCACCCGCGTGTTCCAACAGAAGCGGATCTTCGAGGCGCTCGAGGAACTCGAAAAGGCATCGGCGATTTTCACCGACAGCCCGGAGATCCACAACCTGCGCGGCAGTTGCCATGTCGAGATTCGGGCCTTCGACAAGGCGCTGGCGGAATTCGAGAAAGCCGCCGCCCTTTCGAAGGACAACCCAAGCATCACCTTCAACATCGGCGAAATCCATTTCGTGACCAAACAATGGCAAAAGGCCCATGACACATTCCAGACGGTGATGTCACTGCTGCCGCCGGAAAACACCTCGCTCGGCCGGCTCGTCGAATTCAAGATCCTGCTCTGCAAGAAGAAGCTCGGCCAGAACGCGGAAGCCGTCGCGATGGCGGAAAAATACGACTTCATGGACGACTCGCCGTATTATTTCTACAGTCAGGCTGCTCTGGCCTACGATGCGAAAAACCTGGTCAAGGCCGAGGAGTGGCTGGCCATCGCCAACCGCATTTTCCGCGATCCCAACATCCTCGCGCCATGGCAGGACACGCTGGTGGAATACGGATACATCAAGAGTTTCTACGGCGAGGAAGCGCCCGAGGTTCCCTGAATGCCCGCCAAAAACTTCCACGTCCGCCAAGCTGCGGTCTCGGCCCTCCACGCATGGGCGAAAGGGCATGACTATGCCGAAACGCTCGTCGAGCGCCATGCCCAGCGGCGCCTGTTGGGCACGGCCGACCGCGGCCTGCTCCAGGCGATTCTTTTCGGCGTGCTGCGCCACCGCCGCCTGATCGATCATTGGATCGGCGAGCTGCGGAAAGGAAAACTCGACCCCGAAACCCGCGACCTGCTCCGTGTGGGACTCTGTCAGATCCTGGTGCTGGGCATTCCGGACCACGCCGCGGTCAACGAAACCGTCGAGTCTGGCAAGGCGAACGTCCGCGGCCTAGCGAATGCCGTGCTGCGCCGCGCCATCGGCTCGCGCAAGCGCCTGCTGGAGGAAACCGCCGAGCTGCCGCCCGCGGTGCTGCATTCGCATCCGGACTGGTTGTTCAACCGCTGGAAAAAGCAATTCGGCAACAACGAAGCCATCGCCCTGATGGAATGGAACAACCGCCCGGCGGAGACGTTCCTGCGTGTCAACCCGCTGGCGGATTGGCACCGCGAAATCCCCGGCGAACCCGTGCCCGGTGCGGCCGGGTTTTTCCGCATGGATGGTCCTCCGCCATCCGAACTGCTGGCCGGCGGCGCGGTCTATGTGCAGGACCCGGCCACCCGCCACGCCGTCGAATTGCTCGCTCCCCGGGCGGGTGAACAGGTGCTGGACGCCTGCGCCGCGCCCGGTGGCAAAGCGTTCCTGATCGCCGCGGCGATGGGTGGAGCGGCCACGCTGACCTGCACCGATTCCAACGAAAAGCGCCTGCCGCGTCTGCGCGACAACCTCCAACGCCTGCACGCCGGCGCGGCGACCGTCGAGACCCATGATTGGACCCAGCCGGCACCCGCCAAGTGGCATGGCGCATTCGACGCCATCCTTCTCGACGTCCCCTGCTCCAACACCGGCGTGATCCGCCGCCGCGTCGATGTGCGGTGGCGCTTGCAGCCGCCGGACATCGGACACATCGCCGTCACCCAGCGGCGCATTCTGGAAAATGCCCTGCCCTGCCTCAAGCCCGGCGGGCGGATGGTTTACTCCACTTGTTCGATCGAGCCCATGGAAAACGAGGATCTCGTCGACGCGTTCCTCCGCGATCACCCCGAATGTGCTCTTGCGGGCACCCGCAGCTCGCTGCCATTCCGCGATGGCGCGGATGGCGCCTTCGCCGCGAGGATCGTCAAAACTTCCTGAGAAACGCCGCCTGCGAATTTGCGCTGGAGGTGGCGGAAGCGCGTGACTATCTGCATTCCATGCGCAACATGTTCGGGATGATTGTGGTATGGGCCGTGATCCTGATGGTGGTGACGGCCGGTGGCTTGATCTGGTATCTGAGCCGCACCGCCGAGTTTTCCCGCGTGGACCAGCCAGCGGCGGTGGAAGGCCGCTGACATGACCTCATCCGGCTGGCGCGGCACGAAAGCGCCCCATGATTTGGAGCACGATGACCAAGAGCGCCGGCAGGAAAGTGAGCGTGACCAGTGACGAACAGGCCAGGCCGAACAGGACGATCGCCCCGAGGCCGCGGTAAAGTTCGGTGCCGGGACCGGCGAGCAGGACCAGTGGCGAAAGGCCCATCAAGGTGGTGGCGGTGGTCATCAGGACCGGCCGGATGCGGGCTGCCACCGCGTCCTTGACGGCATCGAGCGCGGGCATGCCATCGATGCGGAAGTTTTGCATCGCCCGGTCCACGATGAGGATCGGGTTGTTCACCGAAATCCCGAGCAGAATCAGGAAACCGAGCATGGTGATCATGTCGAACGGCTGGCTGACCGCCGCGAAGCCGAGGGCGGGGAGCATGCCGCCGATGAAGTTGAGCAGCCAAAAGCCCGCGATGCCGCCGCTGATGCCCAGCGGCACGGTGGCCAGGATCAGGAAGGGATCCCCCCAGTGGCGGTAGATGATGACGAGCTGCAAATAACACAGCACCACCGCGATCCACAGATTGGAGCCGAGCGACTTGCGGGTGGCGTCGAGCTGGTCCCCGGCTCCGGTGAGGTCCGCCGAGATGTTTTCCGGAATGCCGCCAGTCTCCCGCAAATGGCCCACAACCTCCTCTTTCACCTTGCGGATCGCGGTTTCGAGCGGCAGCGAGCGGGGCGGAATGATGTATAACGTGACGGTGCGGCGGCCGTCCACGCGGCGGATGCGCGCGGTGTCCACGGTTTCAGAAATATCGGCCAGGGTGCGCAGCGGCACGACGGCTCCCTGCGGGGTGCGGAGGATGAAGTCATCGATGCGGTCGAGCCGCTGGCGGTAGAGCGCCTTGTCGTAGAGGAAGATGTCGATCTTGTCGTCGTCCAGATAGAACTCGTCCACGAACGCGCCGTCGGCGAGCGCGGAGACCGCGAAGCCGAACTCGTCGGCACCGATGCCGAGTTCCGCGAGACGTTCCCAGCGCGGCTGGATTTCCACCAGCGGCTGGCCGAGGACGAGCGATGGCGGCAGCGAGTTGATCTGGGCGTCATCGATCACCTCGCCGGCGCGGCGGTAGGTGTTGATTGCGGCCTGATAGATCGTGGGCAGGTCCTGTCCGGCGAGGTTGAGCGCCACGGCGCGGGTGCCGCCGTCGTTGCTGGAAATGATCGAGCCGCGCGTCGAGAACGCGCGCATGCCGGGGTAGGAACGGAAGCGGGCGTTCACCACGTCCATGAAGGCATCGATGTGTTTCGGGTCCTTGGTTTCCGCGATGATGCGCAGCGACTCCGGCTCGACGCCCATCGAAATGCGGGACAACGGCGGAATCCCCACCTCGCCGCGATCATAGGCCTCCGGCTCCCACTCGAGCGCGGGGAGGAATTCCTGGTGGAGCTGGCGGGCGATGCGCTCCATTTCCGGCAGGCTGTATCCCGGCGGCGCGATCATCGTGGAGAAGGACTTGGCCTCCTCGCCCTCGGGCAGGTATTCGGCGGCGGGGGTGAGGAACTTGATACAAGAAAACGAAAGCGCGACGATGACCGCTATCGTGGCGAGGCGGCGGACCGGACTGCCGATCAGCCATAATGACGGAGCCAACAAACGTGGCGGACGGTGATCCGAAATGCGGTCTTCGCCGCGCAGCGCGCGCTCGGGCAATTTCGAGCAGGCCATCGGCACAAGCGTCAGGGCGACGAGCATCGAGACCAGGATGGAGGCGGAAATGGCAATGCCGATGTCCGAGAACAACTGTCCGGCCTCTTCATCGACGAACAGCACGGGCAGGAAAACGAGCACGGTGGTCATGGTGCCGGAAAGCACGGCGGAAGCCACGTTGCGCGTGCCGTCGAGCGCGGACTGGAAGCGGGTTTTCCCTTTCACCCGCTCCTGGTGGATGCTTTCGAGCACGACGATGGTGTTGTCGATGGTCATGCCGATGGCGAAGGCCACGCCGGCGAGCGAGATGACATTGACCGTGCGGTCGAGAAGCAACAGCCCGATGAAGCTGGCGACCGCACAGACGGGCATGCCGCACATGCCGATGAGGGTGGAGGAACCGCAGCGCAGGAAGGAATAGAGAACCGCCGCAGCGAGGATGGCGCCGATGAGAATGTTGTTGCGGACGTTCTTCACCGAGGCCTCGACGTAGCGGACATCGTCGTTGCTGAGCAGCATCTGAAGGCCGGCGGGATGGAGGATGTCGCGGTTGACCTGTTCGACGACGGGGCCGACGGCCTCCTTGATGGCGATCACGTTCGAGCCGGTTTCGCGGATGAGCGAGAGGCGGATGTTCGGCTCGCCATCGGTGTAGGCGAGGTTGCGCAACTCAAAATGACTGAGCCGGACCTCCGCCACGTCGCTGAGGCGGGTGATGGAATCGCCGCGGCGGGTGAGGATGAGGTCACGCAGGTCGTCGAGCGACTTGAAACGCCCGGTGGTGCGCATGAGGTAGCGGCGCTTGCCGCTGTCGAGATCACCGGCGGAGACATCGGTATTGCGCTGGCGGACGGCCTCTCGCAGCCCGGTGAGCGAGATGCCGCGCTCGGCGAGCTTGGCGGGATCCACCAGGATCTGGATCTGCCGTTCGGCTCCACCGCGGAGTTCCACCTGCGACACGCCGGGCACGCGTTCGAGCGGGGCGCGGGCATTGTCGTCGATGAAATCGAGCATCATGGCCATGTCCAAGCCCTTGGGGTTTCCATCGAGCGGAACCACGCGGTAGCTCATGAACGGGTTGTAGGAGAAGGAATCCGAGCGCAGCGCCGGCTGGTCCACGTTTTCCGGATAGGAAGGCACCTGGCTGAGGGCATTGTTCACGCGCAACAGCGCCTCGTTGATCTCGATGCCGAAGGGAAACTCCAACTCGATGGTGGCCCGGCCGGTGGCGGCCTCCGATGTCATGCGCGTCAGGTCCGGCAGCCCGCGCAGGTATTTCTCCTGCTCGATGAGGATCTCCTTCTCGACGTCCTGCGGCGTGGCACCCGGCCAGCGGGTCTCGACGGTGATCAGCCGCGTATCGAGGTCCGGAATCATCTGCACCGGCACGCGCAGCGCCGCGGTGATGCCCAGCAACAGGATCATCGCCGTCACCACCGTGAGCAGCGTGCCGCGTTTGAGAATGGCTTCCATCATGGGGTCGGTGGCGGCGAGGGTTCATTCCGGAACGACGACCACCCGCCGGCCTTCCGTTAGATTCTCATTACCGCGGACCACCACGCGGTCTCCCTCGTCGATGCCGGCGATGATTTCGAGGGATTCGCCCAAGCGCCTGCCGATGCTGACCTCGCGGGACAGGGCCTTGGATTCACCATCGTGTTCGGTCACGATCCAAACGCGGGTGTCACCGCCCGGCTCGCGGATCAGCGCGTCGCGCGGAATCTGCACCGCGTCCTCGTCCAGCCACTCGAAACGCGCACGGGCGGACATGCCGGGCGCGGCGAGCGAAGCCGGGTCGTCCATTTCCATGCGCACCAGAAAGGTGCGGGTCACGGCGTCCTTCAGAGGCACCACGGTCGCAGACTTCACGTCGAGCGTGCGGTCCGGATAGACATCGAGCACCACTTTCGCCGCAGGCTTGCGCGTCAGGACCGGATAGAGTTCCTGCGGTGCCTGCACATCCATGCGCAGACCGGTGGTTTCAACGAGCTCGAGGACGGGATCGCCGGTTTCCACCCACTCGCCTTCCTCGGCATGCTTGGCGCGGATGACACCCTCGAAGGGCGCGATGAGGCGGTGGCGCTCGAGCAGTTCGCCTTGTTCCCTCTCCAGCGCGATGACGCGGCGGAGTTCGGCATCGGCCACGCTCAGGGCGGTCTTTCTGCTTTGCGCCTCGGACTTGGCGAAGGCACCGGTGGTGGCCAGCCGGCGTGCCTCTGCTTCGAGGCGTTGCGCGTCGGCCAGGCGCGATTCCGCCTGCGCACGTTCCGCGGCGATGCGGCCGAGGACGATTGCCGCGAGTTGATTGTCGAGTTCCATGAGCACCTCGCCGGCCTTCACCCGGTGACCGGCGTCCACGCGCAGATGGCGTATCAGTCCGGCAGTGCGGGTGGACAGGTTCGACTGCCTGCGCGGGGTGATCGTCCCTGGAAGTTCGATGGTGTTGAGCGCCGGCGCTTTCCTGGCCACGGCCACCACCACGGGTCTGGGTTCTTCTCCCAATGCGAGTCCGCCCGCAGCGAAAATGGCCACGCCGGCGGCAAGTCGGTGAAAAAACATGCGCCACCATTGGCCGGAATACGGAAAACTCAAGCCCCGGGACTTGCGGGCCGCGCGGCCCGGTTGACAGGCCGTGAAGCACCGGCTTTGCTGGCCGCGATGTCGCCCGATTCGCAGCAGGACTTCGCGCTCGCCTTCCTGAGCATCCTCTTCGAGGGCGCGCCGTTCATTCTGTTAGGCACGCTGATCAGCGGCTTCATCGATGTCTATCTGCCGGCGGGCACGATGGAGCGTTTTCTGCCGAAGCGCCGCAATCTCGCCATCGTGATGTCCGGCCTGCTGGGCGCGGTGTTTCCCGTCTGCGAGTGCGCGGTGGTGCCGGTGATCCGCCGCCTGGTCAAAAAAGGCCTGCCGGTTTCCTGCGGCATCACCTACATGCTGGCGGCACCCATCGTGAACCCGATCACCGCGCTGAGCACATGGAAGGCGTTCCAGGGGCAGGGCGCGGCGATGATGACTTGTTCGCGCATGTTGTTGGGGTTCCTGATCGCGGTATCGGTGGGGCTTGTCGTCTCGCGGCTTTCGCTTGCCTCGGTGCTCAAGGAAAAAATCCTGCGCTCGCTCAACGAGCCGGAGAAATCGGAGGATCACCACCATTGCGGGCACGACCATCATCACGATCACGACAGTGGATGCTGCGGCCATGGGGACCACGATCACAGCCATGATCACAACCACGATGCGGCAGGCAACGACCGGTTGGTGGCCGCGTTCCGCTCGGCGCAGAAGGACTTCGTGGATGTGGGCGTCTATTTCGCCATCGGCGTCTCCATCACCGCGTTGTTCAACACCGGCATCGCTCCGGGAGCCGCCTGGCTCGACACACTGGCCGGCAACCAGGCGGCCGCGCCCGCCGCGCTGATGACCCTGGCGTTCATCCTGAGCCTGTGCAGCACCTCGGACGCATTCATCGCCGCGACGCTCGACAAGTTCTCATGGGGCGCGAAGCTCGCGTTCCTCACCTTCGGGCCGATGATGGACGTGAAACTGCTGTTCCTCTATCAGACGGTGATGCGCAAGCGCTTCATCGCCGCGTTGGCCATATCCCTGTTCCTGGCAATCGGCTGCATATCGATTTTCTGGCAACATCTCATCCTGCAAGCGAAATGAACCCGCGAATCCGCCGCATCCTGTTTTCGCTCGCGGTGCTCGGCTGGAGTGCGGCGCTGGTTTACTTTTACGCCAGCGGACGGATCACCAAGTATCTGGCACCGGACTTCCGTCCCATCGCCTTCGCCGGCGGGCTCGGCCTCGCGGTGATGGGCATGTTCAACCTGCTCACATCCGGCCAGCCTGCCGCTTGTGGCCACGACCATGGCGGCGACGACTCCCACAACCACGAGGCGGGCGACATCCATCCGCTGGCGGCCTTCCTGCTGATGGTGCTTCCGATCGGCCTGTCGGTGGCGTGGACCAAGGACGAATACTCGCCCGCCGCGCTCGCCCGCAAGGGATTGTATGACTCGCCCTCGCAAATGGGGAACGCCTTCATGTCCACCGTGATGCCGCCGCTCACCCGCGAGATGATCGAGCAGGGCCACCGCAAGACCGCGGACGGATATTATCAATTCAACCTGATGGAATTGTTCTTCGCCACCGGCGACCGCGAAATGCAATCCCTCATCGATGGCATGAAAGTGGAAACCGAGGGCCGCTGGATCGACGAGAAAACCCGCAACCCGAACGGCACGCGCAAGCGCCTCTACCGCCTGTTCATCACCTGCTGCGCCGCCGACAGCCGGGCGATTCCGATCGTGCTTGAATTCAATACCCCCCCGCCGAAGCTGCCGGAAAACGGCTGGGTCAAGGTGGCCGGCACGATGCGGTTCCCGCTCGAGGAAGGCGTGCTGCAACCGGTGCTGGCGGCCGACCGCGCCGAAACCGCCGAGCCACCATACGAGGAAAGTTTCCTGCGCCGGTGAAACATGACAGCCCGGGCATTTTGGGATTGCCCGTTGAAGCCCGCTTGATACGCCGTGGCCATCGACAAGCCGCTGTCCATCACAGGCCTGGGTGCCTTGTCCGCATTGGGCAACGATGTGGCATCGCACCACCGCGCCGTGATCGCAAAACACCCGCCGTTCCGGCCACTGGGCGCTTTGCTGGGAAATGACAGCCCGCACGCGCAGCGCCCCGCCGCCTGGATCGAGGACCGCTCACTGCTCACCCACCGCAAGTGGAGCCCGGTGACCATGGCGGCGCTGCACGCCGCCCGCCAGGCGGTGGCGGATGCCGGATGGACCGCCGCCGCACTGACAGAATCCGCGCTGGTGGTGGGCACCAGCCGCGGCAACGCCGCGGGCTGGCTGGCACCATGGCCCGGCCGTAGGCCATTCAAACTGATGGCGGCCTCCAACACCATCCACAGCGAACCCGCCTCCGCCATCAGCATCGAGCTCGGCATCACCGGTCCGAACCATGTGATCGCCAGTGGCTGCGCCGCCGGGCTGGACGCCATCGGCATCGCCATGCTGCTCGTCCGCTGCGGAGCGGCACCGCGCGCGGTTGCAGTGGCCGTGGACCTGCCGCTGGTGCCCATGCTGTTGGACAGTTACGCCTCGTCCGGTATTCTATCACAACATCACAAGCTGGATCCCTATGCGCCGGAAACCAGCGGCTTCATTCCCGCGGAAGCCGCCGCGGCGGTGACCATCGAGCCAGCGGATGGCAAGCATCCACACCTCACATTCCATGCCACCAACTCGGACGCCTGCGATCCGGTGGGCATCCCGCGCGATGGCGGGCGCACCCCCGGGTTGTTCGCAAAATGCGCCGCGACACCCACCGCGGTTTGCCCTCACGCCACCGGCACCGCAGTGCAGGCCGCGGCCGATCCCGCCGCGCTCGCGCGGGTTTTCCCCGATGCGAAACCCACCTTGCACTTGCTCAAGCCGTTCCTCGGCCACGCCATCGGCGCCAGCGGCTTGCTCGAGAGCGTGGTGCTGGCCGCCTTCCTGCGCGAGGGCAAACTGCCGCCCAACATGCCGGGACTGCACGCCCCTCCGGGATTCACATTGCCGGAAACCCCGACACCCGCCCATGGCCCGCTCGCCAAGATCGCGCACGGCATGGGCGGACACAACTCACTTCTCGTCCTGACAGCCCCGTGAAAATGCGCCGCCACATCGTGGTTTCCATCGCTGAACAGAAACTCGATGTCATCGATGACCATGCCGGCCTCATTGCCAGCTTCGATGTCTCAACCTCGGAAAAAGGCATGGGCTTCGAGGAAGGCAGCTGCCGCACACCCACCGGAAAATTCCGCATCTGCGAAAAGATCGGCGACGGCGAACCGATCGGCACGATCTTCAAAGCCAGAAAACCGGTGGGCCTGTGGCATCCCGGCGACGTCTGCGGGGATGATCTCGTGCTCACCCGCATTCTCCGGCTCGACGGAATCGATCCTGAAAACCTCAACACACTGCAACGCTTCATATACATCCATGGCACCAACCATGAGGCGGACATCGGGCGGCCTGCCGGGCATGGATGCGTCAGATTGCGCAATATGGACATGATGACGCTCTTCGACATGGTGGACGTGGACTCCCTGGTGGAAATCCTCCCGGCAGCAAAGCTTCCCGCATGACCGGCCTGACCAGCACGGAGTGGTTTTCATTGTGCCATGCGCATCACTGCTGCCTCACGGCTGTTTTTGATATAGACGGCACCACGCATGAATCCATGCCGCATGACACCAGCAAAAAATATCGTTATGCGGCGACAATATGCAATATTTACACTTGCGGTGCCTGCTGAATCCGATATGGGATGCCCCGTCATGAGCACAAAAAAGAAAGCAGCCTCCAAGAAGGCCTCCACCGGTGTCCGATATTCCGATGATCAAAAAAAACAGATTGTCGATTTCGTCGAGACATATAACTCCCAGAACGGCCGGGGTGGCCAAAGCGCCGCTACGAAGAAATTCAATGTCACCCCGCTGACCATCGCGACATGGCTCAAGGCCGCAGGGGTGAAAAAAACCGCCCGCAAAGCCACCCAGGCAGTCGCCAAAAAAGCCGGCAAAAAGGCCGCAGGCGGTGCCGCCAAGAAAGGCGTGCGCTACCCGGATGAATTCAAGAAAGAGGTCGTCGATTTCGTCAACAGCTACAATGAAAACAAAGGACGCGGCGGCCAGAACCAGGCAGCCAAGAAGTTCAATCTTTCCGTCCTCACGGTTTCATCATGGCTCAAGGCAGCCGGCGTGAACAGCCCGGGCCGCAAGTCGCTTGCCAAAAAAACCACCAAGGTGGCCGGCGTGGCGGCAAAAGCTGCCAAAAAGGTGGCCCAGAAAGCCAAGGGCCAGGCGCTCAGCGAGCTTGAGGCGCTGAAGGCAGCCATCCGCAAGCTCATTGATTGATACTTGCGTCCCTACACGTTTCCAACCCATGGCCGCTCCGCGACGGAGCGGCCATTTTCATTTCCACTCGACCTGCGTGTGCATGTCCATCCAACGCATCGTCTCGCCTTCGAACACGAAGCGGCCGTGAAAACCCGTTTCCGAAAGCAGCAAGGGCATCCAGTGGCGGTCGTCCTCCCACATCCGGTGATAGGGGATTCCGTCGATCGCATGCCAAATCGGCACCGCCTCATCGGTCTCGGTCGGTTCGCCCTCATAATCGTCGGCCCGATAGACATGGCAGAGGATGTGCGGGCAATCGGACATGTTGAACCACAGCTCGCCGATCTTGCGGGGATTGAGCGGAGTGATGAGAAGTTCCTCGCGAGTCTCGCGAATCACGGCTTCGAGCGCGGTTTCGCCGGCATCGATCTTGCCGCCGGGTCCGTTGATCTTGCCAGCGCCGAGGCCGCGTTTTTTCTCGATGAGCAGGATGCGGCCGTCCTTCACGATGAACATGAGCGTGGCGTGCATCCCGGCCTGCCAGGTGTTCCAGTCGATGGGTGAAGACGGCATGGTGGATTGGTGTTATCGGTCCGCATCCGGATCATACATCCCGCCGTAGCCTGGACAGTAAAGTCTCAGCTCCGGGAAGATCCCAGCCATCACGGTGAAATGCTTGTCCACCGCATAAACACGGCATTGGTTTTCCATGGCAAGCGTGGCGATGAGCACGTCGTTCCACGGAGCCGTGCAGCCGCGGGATTTCAGTTTCGAAAAGTTCATCGCGGCCTTGCGCCAGATCTTCTGGTCGTTGCGGATGTAGGGCAGAATGTTGCACCACGCTTGCAACCGCTCGCGCTCGTCCGGACGGGCACCGCCGAGGAACTCCATCTCCACCGGACCGCAGAGCGCGGCCTGGAATTCATCGAGCAGTCCCCGCACGGCGAGCTTCACCGCCGCGTCGCCCTTGAGGCGGTGCATTTCGATCCAAGCGCTGGTATCAACGATGACCATGGGAAATCAGCGATCGAAATCCTCGATCTCCTCGTTGGTCAGCGGATAGTCGCCAAATTCGCCTTCCATCAACTTGCGGCCGAACTCACGGGCCATCTGGCGGCGGATGTATTCCTTTGCCGCCTTGACCACTGCTGGACCTTTCTTCCGCTCTCCGGTGATCCGCATGGCTTCCTGCAAGACATCGTCTTCGATATCGATGGTTATTTTCATGCGTTTATTTTCCCTTAAAAGTAATACTTTTCAAGAAAAATAATCATTCTTTTTCACCCTCAGGAATTCTGGGCGTAATTTTCCACGCTGTCGCAGGTGCAGACGAGGTTGCGGTCGCCATGGACATTGTCGATGCGGCCGACGGACGGCCAGAACTTGTGCTGGCGAAGATAGGGCAGAGGGTAAGCAGCCTGCTCGCGGGAGTAGGCATGCGGCCACTCGTTGGCGCAGATCGATTCCGCGGGATGCGGGGCATGTTTGAGCGGGTTGTCATGGGCATCCAGTTCTCCGCGGGTGATCGCCATGATCTCTCCATGGATGGCAATCATCGCATCGCAGAAACGGTCGAGTTCCGCCTTCGATTCCGACTCGGTGGGTTCGATCATGAGTGTCCCGCCGACCGGCCAGCTCATGGTGGGCGCATGGAAACCGTAATCCATAAGGCGCTTGGCCACGTCCTCCACGGTGATGCCGCTTTGGTCACTGAGCGGGCGGACGTCGATGATGCACTCGTGGGCCACCAGCCCGTCGCGGCCGGTGTAGAGGATCGGGTAAAACGGCGCGAGCCGCCGCGCCATGTAATTGGCGTTGAGAATGGCGAGTTCGGTGGCCTCCTTCAATCCGTCCGCACCCATCATCGCGATATACATCCAGGAAATGGTA
>JBMTCD010000064.1:0-16355 GCA_049430545.1 Luteolibacter sp. | reverse complement strand
CCTGCACCGAGTGCTCGCTGTGGTCCATGTGCGAACACATCGGCACGAGTGTGGAAATGCTGCCCCCCTTGGCGGTGGAAGGGCAGGTGAAGATGGAGATATAGGCATTGCGGGTGAAATCGCCGGATCCTCCGATGCCGTTCATCATCTTCTGGCCGAGCACGTGCGTGGAGTTCACATTGCCGAAGATGTCGGCCTCGAGCGCGGTGTTGATGGAAATGATGCCGATGCGGCGGACGATTTCCGGATTGTTGGTGATTTCCTGCGGGCGGAGCAACAGCTTGCCGCGGTAGAAATCCAGATTGTCATACATCCCTTGCAGCACGGCATCGGTGACGGTGAGCGAAACCCCACTGACGAACGAGCACTTGTCCTGATTCACCAACTCGATCACCGAATCCTGGATGACCTCCGAATACATCTGGAAGCGCGGGATTTCCGGGTGTTCCCCCATCGCGCCCAGCACGGCATTGGCCACATTGCCAACCCCGGACTGGATGGGCAGGAAGCATTTCGGGATGTGGCCGTTGCGAATTTCCGCAGCCAGGAAACTGGCGACATTCATGCCGATGCGGTTGGTGACCTCGGTGACCGGACTGAAGTCCTTGACCTCATCCGAATGGTTGGATTCGACGACGCCGACGATTTTCTTCGGGTCCACCCACACGCGCTGGGTGCCGATGCGGTCCTCGGCGCTGCAGATCGGGATCGGGCGGCGGTGCGGCGGGGATTCCGGTTCATAGATGTCATGGAAACCGAGCAGTTGCTTCGGATGGCGGCGGTTCAGCTCGATGAGCACGCGCTTCGCCAGGTGGAGGAAGGTGGGCGCTGCACCGACGCTGGTGGTCAGCAGCACCTTGCCGTCATTGGAGACATCCGCAGCCTCGACGATCGCCCAGTCCACTCCGCCAAGGAAGCCGTAGCGCACGTATTGCGGCAGCAGTGACAGGTGCATGTCAAAGAAGTGCGTCTTGCCGGCATTGATGCTGGCGCGCAGGTCCTTGTCCGATTGATAGGGTGTGCGGAACTTGATGGCATCCGCCTTGGCAAGCGCTCCGTCAAGCGACGGGCCGGTGGACGCGCCGGTGATGACACCGACCTTGAACTCGCGTCCGGCGGCATGCTCGGCCATGGCTTTCTCCGCGATCGCGGGCGGGATGACCTTGGGCGAGCCGGCGGGGGTGAAACCGCTGAAACCGATGACTTCGTCGTGCTGGATCAATGAGGCGGCCTCGGCGGCCGTGAGCGTGGGGAACAGATGACTCATGAAACGGGATGGCGATTATTTGAAAAGAGCGAGGAAATACCCGGCGGCGAGCGCACTGCCGATCACGCCGGCGACATTGGGCCCCATGGCGTGCATGAGAAGGAAGTTCGCGGGATCCGCCTTCATGCCGACGTCGTGCGAGACGCGGGCGGCCATCGGCACCGCGGAAACACCGGCCGAACCGATGAGGGGATTGATTTTGTTTTTCGAGAAGACATTCATCAATTTCGCCATCAGGACGCCGCTGGCGGTGGCGATGGCGAAGGCGATCACGCCGAGCAGCAGGATGCCGAGCGTCTGGGAGTTGAGGAAGTTGTGTTTCTGCGAGGCCACGCCATTGACGACAACCTCCCTGAATCCACCCATCTTGAGGCCCACGCAGACACCCAGGAAGAGCGTGACGATGTTGATGATCTCGTTCTGTGCGGCCTTGACGAGGCGCTCGGTCACCTTGCTCTCGCGCAGCAGGTTGCCGATGAAGAGCATGGCGATGAGTGGCGCGGCATCGGGGACCACCAGAATGCAGAAGGTCATGACCACCGCTGCAAAGACGATTTTTTCGAAGCGCGAGACCTTGCGCAAGGTCTTCATGCGGATCTTGCGTTCCTGCTGCGTGGTGAGCAGTTTCATGATCGGCGGCTGGATCAGCGGCACCAGCGCCATATAACTGTAGGCCGCCACGGCGATGGGGCCCAATAGGTCCGGGGCGAGCTTGGTGGAGACGAAAATCGAGGTCGGGCCATCGGCACCGCCAATGATGCCGATGGAAGCGGACTGCAGCAGGTCGAAGCCGAGCAATGGAGCGGTGATGAAGGTCGCGAAAATGCCAAACTGTGCGGCGGCCCCGAGCAACAGGGTGCGCGGATTGGCGATCAGCGGGCCGAAATCGATCATCGCGCCGACACCGAGGAAAATGAGCGGCGGGTAGATTCCCAGATCGAGGCCCTGTTTGAGATACCAGAACAATCCACCGGCTTGGCCGCCGGACGGTGCTTGGACCATCATTTCATAGGCCGGCAGGTTGGCGAGCAGCGCACCCAGTGAAATAGGCACGAGCAGCAGCGGCTCGAAACCCTTGGCGATTGCCAGATACAGCAGCGTGGCCACCACCGCCCACATCACGCACATCTCCCAATGGATCTGCGCGAAGCCGGTGTTGAGAAACATTTGCTTGAGATCGATCAGGGCGGTGTAGGACATGGAAGTAAGGGGTATCGCCGTTTGAAACGGATGATTGCACCTGGCTTCAGGCAATGGTGAACAGCGGCTGGCCTTCCTCGACGGCATCGCCGGTTTTGACATGGATGGCCTTGATGGTGCCGGAAGCCGTGGCATTGACCGGTGTGTACATCTTCATCGCCTCCAGGGTGATGACCAGATCGCCTTCGTTGACCTTTGCGCCCACCTGCACCTCGATGGCCTGGACGATGCCGGCCAGCGGGCTGACCATATCGTCCTCGGCCGCCGTCATTGGCGCGGGGGCCGGGGCGGGCGCGGGGACAACGGGTGCGCCGGCCCGGACAGGTGCTGGCCCGGGCGCGGAAGATGGGGAAGAGCCGGCCGACTCGATTTTTTCGACAACGACCTCGTAGGTCTTTCCATCAACAGTGATGCGAAGATGTTCCATGATGATACAGGTGTTAGCGGATGCGGTGAGAGGTGAGAACGGACTGGCGGCCGGCTTTTCCCCAGCTGATGTCCGCTGGTCTGATGGAGATCACACGGCGTTGCCCGCCATACATGCAGGCGATGGCGGCCGAGATGATGGCCACGATTTCCGGGCTGATGCCGGCCTCCGTGGCGGCAGCCTGCGGGGCTGCAGGAGAAGCGGATGGAGCGGCGGCGGGCGCTGCCATGGCCGGTGCTGCCGTTGCGGGCTCGGGGCTGACAAGCGAGTGCCGGATGGCGACGAGCTTGGCCACGATGGCGGTGAGGCACCAGAGGCAGGCGAGCGCGATGAGCACCATCAGCATGCCGCCGAGATGCGGCAGCGCGTCCGCGACGGAGTGCGAGTGGCCAAGGTCCCCGGCTGCGGTGGCGAGAGGGATCAATCGGGAGGAAATCATAGCGGGATGTTGCCGTGTTTCTTGGGCGGGCGGGTTTCGTGTTTGGCGATGATGCCGCGGAACGCGAGGGCGAGCGTGCTCCGCGAGACGGCGGGATCGATCACATCGGTGATCATGCCATTGGAGGCGGCTTGATAGGGCGAGGCGAATTTTTCCGAGTAGGCCTTGCGGAGTTCCTTTTCCAAGGCCTCGGGATCCTCGGCTTCCTGGATTTCCTTTTTATACAACACCTTCATGGCTCCCTGCGCGCCCATCACGGCGATCTCGGCGGTGGGCCACGCGAAGACGAAATCCGCGCCCATGTCGCTGGAGCACATGGCGAGGTAGGCGCCACCATAGGCCTTGCGGCAGATGAGCGTGATCTTGGGCACGGTGCCGGAGGCCCATGCGAAGAGCATCTTGGCACCATGGCGGATGATGCCGCCGCGCTCCTGGGCGAGCCCGGGCATGAAGCCGGGCACATCGACGAGCGAGAGCACCGGGACGGAATAGATGTTGCAGACGCGGATGAAGCGCGCGGCCTTGTCGGAGGAATCAATGTCGATGCAGCCGGCCTTCACCTTGGGCTGGTTGGCGATGATGCCGATGACGAGCCCTTCGAGCCTGGCGAAGCCGGTGAGCATGTTGGGCGCGTAATCGGGCTGGATTTCGAACCACGAGACGGGATCCACCAGACGATCGATCACCTGCTGCATGTCGAGCGGCAGTTTCGGATCCGCGGGAATGATTTCGTTCATTCCGGGATCCTCATCCAGCGGGATCTCGTCGTTCATCTTGCAGGGCGGCTCTCCGAGATTGTTGGACGGCAGGTAGTCGAGCAGGCGCTTGGCGAGCCCGACGGCGTGTTCATCGTCCTCGGCGATGAGGTGGATGTTGCCGGAAACGGCCGCATGGGCCTCGGCGGATGCGAACTGGTCGAGCGAGGCGCTTTGCCCGGTGGCGGCCCTGATGACATCCGGTCCGCAGATGAACATGTTCGCGTTCTGGCGCGTCATGATGATGAAGTCGGTGAGCGCGGGCGAGTAGGCGGCACCACCGGCACAGGGACCGGCGATGATGGAAATCTGCGGAATCACCCCCGAGGCCAGCACGTTGCGGAAGAAGATCTGGCCGTAGCCGGAAAGGGCGTCGATGCCTTCCTGGATGCGCGCGCCGCCGGAGTCGTTGATTCCGACATAGCCGGTGGCGCAGACCACGCCATCGCCTGGCATCTTGCGTTTTTCGAGGCCGAAGTTGGTGCACGAGTGGTGGGCGTGCATGCCGAACTCGATGAACTGTCCGCCATCGAAAAACGCGGCGAGGCGCTCGCGGGCGGAGAGCAGGCCCTTGTCGTGGCGCTTTTCGATGCGGTCGATGCCGCCGCCGATGAGCGCTTCCTCGCGGCGTTGTTTGAGTGCTTCAAGAAGTTTGGGATCGATGGCCATGGCGATCGTGGTTTGGGAGAAGTGATGTCAGTGCGGCATCGATGGCATGCAGAATTCGGTGAGCACGCCGAAGGTGGATTTGGGATGGAGGAAGGCGACGAGCTTGCCGGCCGCGCCCTCGAAGGGGACTTCGTGAATCAGGCGGGCGCCCTGTTCCCTGGCCTGGTTGAGCTGGCCTTCGATGTCATCGGTGGCGAAGGCAATGTGATGAATGCCGCCCGAGGGGTTTTTTTCGAGAAACCTGGCGATCGGGCTGTCCGGCGAGGTCGGTTCGAGCAATTCGAGGTGCACCTCGCCGACGGCGAAGAAGGCGGTGCGGACTTTTTGCGATTCCACTTCCTCCCGACCTTCGCAACTAAGCCCGAGCACGTTTTCGTAATAAGGAATGGCTTCGTCGAGTGACTGGACTGCGATGCCCAAGTGGTCGATTCTGGTGATCATGTGTGAGGATGGCTTGCGGTTGGCGGCATGATTGCAGTTCGGGGTGATATGACACCGCAGGAAGTCGCTTAGGCTACGCGTATTTTACCGATCGAAATCGAGCCCGTTCGCGAGCCTGCCGGCATTTCGTCCAAGAATGGAAACGCGCCGCGTTGCCAGTCCAGCGGATAGCAGGATGTGCGGGGATGATCAGGCCAGGGAGATGCCGGCGCAAGGCGGCGCGGGCCATGCGGAAGCGGATGTTAGAGCGACTCGGGCTGCTGGAGCAATTGGGAGACGCGCGTGAGCAAGACGCCCGCGCCACCGCCATCGATGACACGGTGGTCGAAGGTGAGGAACATTTCCGCGGTGGTCGCGGGCAGAAACACTTCCGCCTCGGCGCTCCATACCGGTTTTTTCACGCCTGCGCCGATGCCGAGGATGAGTGTTTCGTTGGGCAGCGGGATGGGTGTGCCCATGGTAAGGCCGAAGGTGCCGAAATTGGTGACCGTGGCGATGCCGCCGCGGCAATCATCCTCGGTGACGCGGCGGCGGCGGGCGCGGTCGACGAGATCGTCGTATTCGGCAATGAGTTCGCGCAGCGGTTTTTGGTCCACTTGGCGCACCGCGGGCACCAGCACGCCGTCCTCGATCTGCACGGCCACGCCGATGTCGAAGGCGCGCGGGTGGACGATCTTGTCCCCGATCAGGTAGCCGGCGTTTGCGGGATTCTCGGCCAAGGCCAGCGCGAAGGCGCGCAGCATGTAAAGCGTGAGCCCGGGCTTGGGCGTGTGGTCGCGGCGGTGGGCGAGCACGCGGTCAAGCAGCACCGGCATTCCCACGGTGGCAAGCGGGCGGGTCCAGCTGCGGCGCATCGCATCGGCCACCGAGAGGCGCATCGGCGAGGCCTGCGTGCTGGGCCAGGCTTCGAGATAGTCGAGGAAACGTTCGAGATCCTCCACGGTGACGCGTCCGCCCGCACCGGTGCCGGCGACGGCGGAAATATCGGCCTCGCGGAGTCCGAGATCGTCCATGCGCGCGCGCATGCGCGGGGAGATGTAGTGCGCGCCCATCGTTCCGGCGGGCACCGGCAGGCCCTTGACACTGGGCACCACCGCCGGGGCCTCCTCATAGGCGTCACTGGCATCGAGTGCGAAGTGGAGGTTCGCCTCGGCCTGCCCCGGGTGCTGGCTCTCGGCGGCCTTGGCACGTTTTTGCTCCACGGACTCGAGCGTATCCACCCCGGTGCGCGCGACTTCCTCTTCGGTCACGTCCAACAGCCCGAGCGTGGTCCCCACCGAATAGGAAACACCCTCCTTGGCCTTGATTTCGGCGATCACGCCATCACACAGCGTGGTCACGCCCATCACCGCCTTGTTGGTTTCCACCTCGATGATTTCCTGGTCGGCGCGCACTGCATCACCCACCGCGACGCCAAGCCGGATCACGGTGGCCTCGGCAATCGATTCGCCGAGTTGGGGCATGAGGATCGGGACGGTGGGCATGAGGTGGAGAATTTGAGATTTGAAATTTCAAATTTGAGATTGTTAGAAAGCGAGCAGTTTGCGGAGTGCTTCGCAGATGGATTCCGGGGTCGGGCGGTGGGCGGCCCAGAGTTTCGGGTGGTAGGGCACCGGCGTGTCGCGGGCATTCAGGCGTTGCGGCGGGGCATCGAGCAGGTGGAATCCCTCATCGGCCACGCGCGCGATCACCTCGGCGGTGACGCCGCCCCAGGGGAACGCCTCGCCGACGGCCAGAAGGCGGCCCGTGCGGGCGACCGAGGCGAGCACGGTGTCGATATCAAGCGGCTTGACCGAGCGCAGATCGACCACCTCGATTTCCCAGCCATCATCGTGCAGGCGGTCGGCCGCGCGCACCGCTTCATGGACCATCGCCGAGTAGGCGACGACCGTGGCGTGCTTGCCGGTCCTGACAATGCGCGCCTGGCCGATGGGCAGGTGGTCGTTGTGGATCGTTTTCGCCTTGAGCCAGCGGTAGAGGAACTTGTGCTCGCAATAGATCACCGGGTCCTCGAGCGCCACGGCGTCGATGAGCATGTGATAGGCGTCGCTGACCGATGCGGGCGTCAGCACGATGAGTCCGGGATACTGCGCGTAGATGCCCTCCATGCTCTGGCTGTGGAACGGCCCTGAGCCGGCGGTGCCGCCGGACGGCAGGCGCACGGTGATCGGCACTGGCACGCCGGTGCGGTAGAAATGCGTGGCCGCCTGGTTGACGATCTGGTTGAAGGCGATCGACGAGAAATCGGCGAACTGCATTTCCACGATCGGCCGCATGCCCTCAATGGCCGCGCCGACGGCAAGGCCGATCATCGCGTCCTCGGAGATCGGGCAGTCGAAGACCCGGTTGGGAAACATTTCCGCCAGCCCCTTGGTGGCCTTGAAGGCCCCGCCGAAGGTGGCGATGTCCTGACCGTAGAGAAACACGCGCGGATCCTCGCGCAGCAGGGTGAGCTGCGCCTCGCGGATGGCATCGATGTAGGTGACACTCACGGGAAAACGGGCTGGCTGGGCGTGGGGCTGGCGAGTGGGAAACGGGTGGCGAGCGCGGTCCACTTCTCGCGATAGGGATCGGGCGCGGGTTCCTGTTGGGCCTGGGCGACGGCGCGCTGCACTTCCGCGGCGAACTCTTCCTGCCAGCCGAGGATTTCCTCCACGGTGGCGAAATTGTTCTCCACCAGCTGGCGCATCGCCACCTCGACGCAATCGCGGCCGTAGTGGCCGTCGCGCACATCGCCGGGGACGTATGAGGCATCGTCGTGCTCGCCGTGGCCGGAGAGGCGCAGCAGCCGCGCCACCACCATTTGCGGACCCATGCCCGCCCGCGCACGCCGCACCGCCTCGGTGATGACCGAGGCGCAGGCCAGCAGGTCGGTGCCATCAACCGAAAAGCCGCCGATGCCGTAACCGCGCGCGCGTTCCACAAGGTCCGAGCAAGCAAATTGGCGCTCGTTGGGCGTGGAGTAGGCGAATTGGTTGTTCCCCACCACCACCACCAGCGGCAGCCGTTCCACCGCGGCGAGATTGAGCCCTTCGTGAAACGATCCGGTGGACGTGGCCCCGTCGCCGATGCAGGTGGCAGCCACGCGGCCGTCGAGATCTCCCTTCAAGCGCCTTGCAAAGAGCATCCCGGCCACCACCGAGACCTGTGCACCGAGGTGCGAAATCATCGCCGGTGTCCCCTGCCCCGGGCGACCGCGGTGGATATTGCCGTCGCGCCCGCGCATCGGCCCCTCGACCGACCCCAGATAGGTGCGGGTGCAATCGATCAAGGGCTCGCCGAAAGCGGTGCGCCCGGCTTGGTCGCGGATCAGCGGGGCGAAAAAATCGCGGCCTTGGATGAGTGCCGTGCCGAGTGTGGCGCTCACCGCCTCCTGGCCACGGCCAAGATACACGCCGCCCACGATCTTGCCGGCCTTGTAGAGGCTGGAAAGCTTGTTTTCCAAAATCCGCGCCCGCAGCATCGAAGCGAAAACCGAACGCAGGAAATCGCGGTTCGTTGCCGCTTCGGCAGGCTGTGCAGGGGCTTCCAAACGGGACACGGGAGCGGATTTAAGACAGCCGCCATGCGACCTGCAACCGCATTCCGGGGATCATGAGCCTGATGCGAAGAAATACTTCACCCGGGTCGTGGATGGCAGCGGTCGCGGCTCAGGGGATTTCCCACTTGTAAGGTGCGCGGGAGATCATTTCGCAACCGCCCGGGGTCACGTGCACCACATCCTCAATGCGGCAGCCGCCGAGGCCGCGGTAGTAGAGGCCGGGCTCGATGGTCACCGTCATGCCGGCCCGGAATTTCCACGGCGACTTGGAACGGATGATGGGAGCCTCGTGGATTTCGAGACCCACGCCGTGACCCAGCGCGTGGAAAAATCCCTTCAGATCCTTGCTGTCGCGCACGGTCTCATAGCCTTCCTTGTCGAAGAATGCCTGCACGGCATCGTGCACCTTGCCGCCGACGACGCCGGGCTTGATCATGTCGATGGCCAGCTTGTGGGCGCGCTTGACGGTGCCCACCAGCCGCCGCTGGGCATCGCTGGCCTTGCCCTTGAGGAAGGTGCGGGTCATGTCGCCCCAATACCCGTCGTCCACGCGGCGCGGGAAAATATCCACCACGATCAACTCGCCTGCCCGGATGGGCCCGTGGCCGGCGCAGTGGTTGTCCACCGCCTGGTCGCCGGGCGCGGCGATGGTGTGGAGCGCCACGGCTCCGTGATCGAGCGCCGCGTGGCTGATGAGATCGCGCAGGCGCTCGGAGGTGAGCACGCTGCCGCCATGGACCAGCTTGCCGCCGCGGATTTTCGATTCGGCGAGGGTTTTGGCCACGATGGCGAAGCCGGCCGCGCTGGCGCGGTTGCCCTTGCGCAGGGCCGCCACCTCTGCAGCGGTCTTGAGCTGCCGCTCGGGAAACAGCCCGTCGCCATCGGCGATGTCGAGCGTCATGCCCGCGAGACGGAGTTTCCTTGCCAGACTGATCGGAAAACGGGAGCCGACACGGAAATAAGGTATTTTGAATTCCTTGGCCAGGTGCAGAACCATCTGGGCGTTGTCGGGGTCCTTGCCCTTTGGCAGCTTGAACCGGCTGGCCGCACCCGCTTTGACATCCGGGAGCAGCAGAATTTCATCGAAGGCGGATTCCTTGACCATCCGCCCGTATTCCATCGCGTGGGTCACGGCGACACGCTTGCCGTTCACCGAGAAGGCGAGATAGGGATCGAAGGCTTGGAAACGGCTGAAATAGAGCATGTCCGGGTCGTTCGCATCGGCGTGAAACAACACCGGTTCGGCGGTCTTTTTCCGTGGCGACGGGGACTGGCTTGTGCAAACATAAACGTTATCCTTGAAATTGTTCATGACAGAAGTGTGGTGGGAAGCTGGTTCGCCGGCAAGGCGGTGGGCAGCCATTGGCTGAGCGCTGTTGGGATGTTTGTGATGGAAGGATGCTGACGGCAGATTGATGAGTTGGCAGATATTTCGCGAGTCGGTTTGTGCCTTCCCACAAGCGCTGCGAAATTGAATTCATCCTGTCAACCGTGTCTTTTTTGACAACCTTACCCAAAATGTACAGGTTGGATCCGCTGTCAGCCGTTCCAACCGGATCCCTTCGTCGCAAGTTGCGCTTGATGTTGTGATACTGCGGGCAATCATCCCGGACCCATGCCTTGCCTAGTCCGCCCACTCGTTTCATGTCTCATCATGACGATGTTTTCGTCCGCCCAACCATGCGCGGCGCAGCCATTCGTCCGCTACGATTTTCCGGCGGATTTTCCCGCCAGCAGCGTTTATCGGGCGATGATACAAGGCGAGCCGGTCCGCGCGCTTCAAACAAAACGCGGCGCGATTCTCAGTTTCGGCATGGCCGGCCCGGTCGAAGTGCGGGTGAAGCTCCCCCAAGAGCCCGAAGAAATCGTCATCCGTCCCCTCAGTGCCGGCATCACCGCCGTGCCCGATCGCGCCGGCTTCCGCTTCATCCTGCCGCGGCCGATGAACCTGAGCGTCGAAATCGACGGCAACCTGGAGGACCCGCTGCTGGTCTTCGCCAACCCGGAATTGTCGGCCCCGGACCGCAGCGATCCGAAGGTGAGATTTTTCGAAGCCGGCCGCATCCACGACGCCGGTGAAATCCTCCTGGGCGACGGCGAGACGCTCTACCTTGAAGGAGGAGCGGTGGTCCGCGGCGTTGTCCGGGCCCGCAATGCCTCAAACGTCTCGATCCGCGGCGCGGGCATCCTCGATTCAAGCACCCGCGCCCGCAAAACCAACAAGCTCGTCCTGCGCGAGTGCCGCGACGCGGTGATCGAAAACATCATCCTGCTCGATCCGCTCGGCTGGACGATGCACCTCAGCGCGTGCGAGCGCGTCCGTGTTTCGAATGCCCGCGTCATCGGCTGGCGCGCCAACAGCGACGGCCTCGACATCGAATATTCCAAAAACGTCCGCGTGGACGGCTGCTTCTGGCGCACCGCGGACGACTGCATCGCCATCAAGGCGATATACCCGCCCGGCGTGAAAAACGTCCCCTTCGAGGAGATGATCAATCCCGAAACGCTCGCCGGTCATCCGGACCAGCGGATCCCGGGCGACTCAATGGGCGATATCGAGATCCGCAACTGCGTCCTGTGGAACGAACGCGGCGGGCAGGGATTCGAGATCGGCTTCGAGCTGCGCATCGACCACATCCGTGACATCGTTTTCCGCGACAGCGACATCATCCATGTGAACGGCGGCGCGTTCTCCATCCACAACGGTGACCGCGCCGTCATCGAGAATTTCCTGGTGGAAAACGTCCGCATCGAAAACCCCGACCGCTTCATCGACTTCCACGTCGGCCTGTCGATCTACAGCGACGACTGCCCGCCGCCCTACCGCCGCAGCAATCCGCAACGCGTGCCCCCGCCTGATGGCTTCCGGCCCGAGCGCGCGAACAACCCGTGGCAATGGTATGTGCCAGCGGAGGCGGACACGGAAAAACACGAAGCCAACCGCGGCCTCATCCGCAATGTCATCCTGCGGAACATCCAGATGCACAAGCCACCCAAGACCGGCTCCATTCTCTACGGCTACAGCGAGAAGCGCGGCATTTCAGACGTTTTGATAGAAGGCCTGGCCATCGCTGGCAAGCCGGTGCTCGATGCCGGCGCAATCGATCTCTATCAGCGCCACACGCGCAGCCTGGAGATCCGGGGGGCGCGATGAACTCACTGCTTGCGCAGCTCGTCCTCAATTCGCTCGGCCAGCCACTGTTTCATCATCGACTGGTAGTTGAGGAAACGCGAGCGGGCGATGCGCTTGATGCGCGAGAGCATCCGCGGATCGAAGCGCAGCGTGATGGTGGTGGATTCGCGGGCATCCGCCTCATGCACCGACGTTGCCATCAGGCGACCGTCCAATTCGTGAGATTCCCAGTAGCGCGCTTCGGCGGCCTCGTCATCAAACTCGGGAATTTCGGACCAACGGATGATGGGCGTCATGGCTTTTCGGGCGGCGGTTTCAGCGGAATTCAGCATACTTGCGGTCGTAGAATTTCTTTTCCCCCTCGGACATGTCGCGCGCGGCCACCACACGGGTGGTCTTGCCATCGGTCCAGAAGGCGAAGAACAGATAGCGGTCCGCCACCGTGCGGCCGAGCGCGTAAAAACGTGTCGCACCGTCCTGACGTTCGCAGTCCGGGAGAAACCGCACCACGAAAGGGTCCTCGAAAGCTTCCTCCAACTCGCGCGGCTTGACACTGCGGAGGTCGAACTGCACATCGATCAGATCGAGTTCCATGCGCGCGAGTCTGAGGAGGCTGTTTGAAAAGTGCAACACGGGTTTTTGAAAACGATTCCAGCGGCCATACGCGCCATCCCCTATGCCATCACGTGGAAAACACGGATTGTATGCCCGGTGTGCGCTGCTATCCTGCCCGGCGGAAACCAAGCCTCGGCATCGTTTCCTGCATCCCCCCTACGATCATGAACCTGCATCCTCCCCCCGCAGATCCCGCCACTGTGGCGGATGACCAGCCGAACCTGCTCCGGCACGATTCGGACAAGGGCCGCAAGCCGCCGCTATGGCATGGCTCACGCGGGTTAACTGGATCGGGAAGCCCGCCGCGCGCCCGCCCACTGCCTGCACGGGACGATGCGTCCACCGCGCCGGGGAAAACCATGCCGCCGGAACTCACGTCCGCCGCCGCATTGCTGGCGCTTTTGTTCGGCCGGCAGTGAATGGCCATGGCAAGAAACGCGGAGCCGATGCCAATCCGCGTGTAGCGGGTCATGCCGGACATCCACATGATGCGCCCGCGCGTCACAGGAATAGATGCGACTTCCCCAGCAAAACGGACAGCTGCGCGAATTCGTATCCGATTTCCGAATCCCCCAACACAAAGACAAAACACCAATACCCATACAACACCATGAAACTGGCCATTACCTCGCTCGGCTCAATCAGTCTGTTTGGCTCCCTCGCCCTCGCTGGCAGCGTCGCCGTGGACACCTCCGTGCCCGCACCCACCGCGTCTGCCGACGGTTTCACCCAGGCGCGCAAACCAATCAGCAACCCGACCCTTTTCGATCTGGCGGTGCCCGGCACCAATATCCACCCGATTTACCTCTATCATGCCCTGCCAAGCCAGGTGAACACCGCGCTCGGCAAGGTGCCCGTGGATGGAGACGTCCGGCTCTATGCGCTGCAATTCGAATACGCCTTCAACGAGCGCCTGTCGCTGGTAGCCACCAAGGATGGCTACGTGGATTTCAACGCCAATGGCGCACTCGCCGATGAATCCGGCTTCGCCAACATCGGAGCAGGCATGAAATACGCCTTCCTGCTAGACCATGCCTCGCGAACTGCGGTGAGCGGCACACTCACGTTCGAGCTGCCCACCGGCAACAGCGATGTGCTCCAAGGCGAGGGCGACGGCTTGGTCAACCTGATCGTCAACGGCCTCAAGCTCGTGGACGACTGGCAATTCGCCGGATCCGCCGGCCTCCAGATTCCGTTCTCGGACGAGCAATCGACAATGTCCTTCATCAGCACCCACGTGAGCTATGAAGTGACCCCTTGGCTCATTCCGCTGGTTGAACTCAACTGGTTCCGCGTGCTCGACGCCGGTGATGGCACCGGCAACTTCCCGGCCCAAGCGGGTGGCAATGTGCCGGCCATCGTCGAATTCGAAGGCGGCGATGTCTTCAACCTCGGCGCTCAAAACGCCGGTGACAATCGCGACTTCGTCTCCGCGGCCATCGGTTTCCGCTCCCGCATCACCGACAACATCCACGCCGGCGCAGCCTATGAAATCCCGATCACCAACGAGGAAGACAGCGTGATGGACAAGCGCATCACCCTCGATCTGGTCTGGAACTTCTGATCCGCCGCCAGACCTGTCAATCGGTCGTTTCGCATCCCCGGGGCATCAACTGCGCTCCGGGGATGTCCGCTTGCGCGACCGGCGCCGGGGCAAGGATTTTGCAAGACGAATGCGGGTTTCCGGGTATATTCGCGAACTATCATGAAATCATCCATGCTCGTCCTACCGGCAGCACTGCTTGTGGCAGGCACCGCCGGGTTCATCGCCGGCCGCAATAGCCAGCCCGGCGATGCCAATTCCCCGTCCGGTGAAACCTCCGGCCCTGCCGCCACGCGCTCGTCACGCGCCATCCACCCAGCCGCAGCGGAAAACCTCCGGACCGAACGCGGCTCACGCCAGGGCGAGCGACTGCAGACCATGCCCGCCAGCCAGCGCCTCGCCCGCCTGGAGGCGATCATGCGCGGCGAAAACGCACTCGACCGCAACCACGCACTGCTCGAATACATCAGACAACTCGGCCCCGGTGATTTCGAGGAAGCCGTGGCTCATTTCCGCGGCCTCGGCCTCACCGAAACCCGCCTCAGCGAATATTCGCTGCTCCTCTCCGCCTGGGCGAAGAACGATCCCATCGGCGCACTCGCCTACGCCAAGGAAAACACCGGCAACCGATTCGCCACCGACACCATCCTCACCACCTGGGCCTCACTCGATCCGCTCTCCGCCATTCAATGGGCGGAATCCAATCACGACGGCGACGACGCCAACCCTAACATGATCGGTGTGATCCGCGGCATCGCCGGCAGCGACCCCGACCTCGCCACCCGACTGCTCACCGAAATGCCGCGCAGCCGCGAACGAGGTGCCGCCCTCGATGCAGTCCTCCCCCATCTCCTCGCCCAAGGCAACGACAACACCCGCGCATGGATCGATTCCATCGATGACGATTCGCTGCGCAATGGAGCCATGATGCGCCTGGCCGAGCGCTTCGCCCAAACCGACCCCGCCGGCACCGTTTCGTGGCTGCTGGAAAACCCCGGCGAAGCCACGCAGCGAAGCATGGACGACGTGTATCGAACCTGGACCCGCGACAATCCCGATGCCGCCATCGGTTCTCTCTCCACCCTGCCGCCCGGCGAAGCCCGCAGCGATGCCTTGCGCGGCGTGGTCTCCACCGTCTCCGCATCGGATCCCGCCGCGGCCATCTCCCTCATGGACCGCCATGCCGCGGACATCGATGACAACGTGGTCAGGAGCTTCGTCTGGCGTTCCTTCAACACCGATCCCGCCGCCGCCGCCAGCCAGATCGCCCGCATCAGTGACGAGCGCGACCAATCCAGCACCTATCGCCGCGTGCTGGACTACTGGATGGAACGCGATCCGAACAATGCCTCAGCATGGATCCGCTCCAATGCCCTGCCCGACGATGTGGTCCAGCATCTCCAGCGCCAGTCCGAAGCCCGGCCTTGACCCTCCACAGCGCTCTCTCACCGGGCTTGGTGCTTGCCCGTCAATCATCGCATGGCCAGTCTCGCCGCCGTGGAACAAACCAAGAACAAGGGAAAGATTTGGAACGGATTCGCTTGTCCCGGATGCCGCACGATATTCCGCGTGGAAGCGGATTTCGATGGACGCCAAGTCATTTGCCCTGCCTGTCAGGAATGCCTGAAACTCCCGGATAAAAACCAACAGCCGCCGCCTGCAGAGCCGCGTCAACAGCCGCCGCATGAACAAGTTCCGCAGGAAATCGCTGCTCCTCCCCCGTCCATGGACCATCACGCGCCGGCGGCGGATGAACCTCCTTCCCCCGCCCTGTCACCGCGCCGGAAACTCGCCTTCACACTCGGAGTTCCGTTCTTGGCCGCCATCGCCCTGATCCTGCTCCTGGCTCGCAATGGAGGCGACGGAAAACCTGCGGCAGCAACAGCTCCGCCGCCAGCTCCCGAAAACGCGCCAGTCGCAGCGGCTCCGGAACAGCCGAACCCGGCCGAATCCTTGGTGGAAATCACCAGCACAGCCCCTCCCTCGTTGCCGGAGCCGCTCGAAATCATCCAGAACACTCCCCACCACGCGCCCCCGGACGAACCATCCTTCGTATCGGCACCCGAGCCCGTCCCCACCCCCGAAGCCCCTTCCGCTCCACTCCTGCCAGACCCTGAGGAGGGATTGGTGGCTGCGGTTCCGGACACCCCGGGGCAGCACCCTCTGCCACTTCCTCCTTTGAAGGACGACGATTCCGCACCCGGTGAAAAGGTGGTGGTTTTCCGTGAGCAGCCACTTCCTCCTGCGAATGACGACGATCCCGCACCTGTCGACGATCCCGCGCCGCAGGAAACGCCGGAACCGATCAAGCACACCGTGGTCCGC
>JBMTCD010000063.1:0-16450 GCA_049430545.1 Luteolibacter sp. | reverse complement strand
TGCCGCTTACCGTTTACCGACATGCCAACGCCCGTTTCCTTCATCGCCCCTGTCATGGACTGGCTCCGCGGGATCATCGAAGATCCGCTCACGCTGTTCGCCTCCGGCCTGATCCTGATGATCCTGTTTTTCTGGTATTTCGCCACCGAGGTGGAGCGCCGGAAACGGAACGTCGGCACCGCCCTCACGCTTGGCATCTGCGCGCTTTGCATCCTCGCCATGACGCCGCTCAAGGAGCGCCTCAAGGGAGGCATCGACATCGTCGGCGGCTCGTCCTTCTCCTTGCGCATCCAACCACGCGAGGGCGATGACGGCCAATTGATGCCGATCACCCGCGAGCAGGTGGACCAGGCGATCCAGGTGATCGAAAAACGCCTCAACGCCATGGGCACCGCCGACGCCTTGATTGCCCAACAAGGCGAGGACGGCATCATCGTCCAGATGCCGGGTGTCGAGCCCGAAGTGGCCGCCGGCATCCGCGAGACACTCGAAAAAGTGGCCAAGCTCGAACTCCGCGAAGTGAGCCCGCGCAGCGAGGAACCCGGCCCGGATGGCAAATCGCTCGCCCGGCGAGTGATCGACGGAGAGGAAATCGTCCCCGGCTTCCGCGCTTACAATTACACCCAGAAGGACGAGGACGGCATCGAAACCACCCGCCCGATCCTGCTCAACCGCCGGATGGCGCTCGGCGGTTCGGACATCGCCAATGCCGTGCCCTCGCCGCAGCAGGCGGATGCCGTGGCCATCACGCTCAACGGCGACGGCACCGACAAGATGATCGCCTTGACCAAGAACATGAAAGCCGGCGACCAAATTGCCATCGTGCTCGACGGCGAAGTTATCAGCGCGCCAGGTTTGGAAAGGGATGGGGCATTGGGTAAAAATTTCCAAATCGACGGTCTTCGCGAGCCAGGAGAAGTCCAAACTCTCGCCAACGCGCTGATGAACCCGCTGGAAAACCCCCTGGTGGTCGAGGAAGAGCGCACTGTTTCCCCGACGCTAGGCGCGGCGGTCGTCCAGCAGGGCGTCTGGGCCGGCCTCGCCGGCCTCATCATCACCTGTATCTTCGTGATCCTGTATTATCGCTTTGCAGGCATCGTCGCGCTGGTGGGCCTCGCCGCCAACGGCATCATCCTGTTCGGCACGATGGCCATGTTCGGCTTCACCTTCTCGCTGCCGGGCATCGCGGGCATGATCCTCACCATCGGCATGGCGGTGGACGCCAACGTCCTGATCTACGAGCGCCTGCGCGAGGAAATCGCCAACGGAAAGTCGTTCAAAAACGCCCTTCCCGCCGCTTACGACAAGGCGTTTTCCGCCATTTTCGACTCCAACATCACTTCGCTTATCACCGCCATCATCCTGTTCTGGCTGGGCAGCGGCTCGATCAAGGGCTTCGCCATCACGCTCACGATCGGCCTGCTCGCCTCAATGTTCTCCGCCATTCTGGTGACCCGCGTGCTGTTCCGCTGGCTGATGGATTTCAACCTGCTGCGCAATCTTGCGTTCCTAAATCTGATCCGCGCCACGAATTTCGACTTCCTGGGCAAGCGCCGCATCTGCGCGATGCTCTCGCTGGGTCTTTTCGTCATCGCCATCGCCGGCTTCGGCATCAAGCAGGAAAGGGCATTCGGCATCGACTTCACCGGCGGCACGCTCATCCAGTTCCAGCTCGGCAAGGAAATCGAAATCCCGCTCAAGGACGTCGAGGGTGCGCTCAAGACCCTCACGCTTGCCAAGGCGGCCTACCCGCAGGAACAGAGCAACCCGGCCAGCGGCACTCTGCTCACTGTCCGTTGCGACACCCGCGATGCCGAGCAAATCACCGCCAAACTGCGCGAATCCATCCCCGTGCTCGGCGAGAAAAAACCGGGAGCCGCGGCCGACAGCGAGGGCAACTGGCGGATCGACGCCAGCAAGGAGGAGGTTTCCGCGCTCATCGGTGGCACCTTCCTGAAGGAATCGCTCATCGCGCTGGCCGTCGGCCTGCTCGGCATCCTGATCTACGTCACCGCCCGCTTCGAGTTCTCGTTCGCCGTCGGTGCCTTCGTCGCCCTGTTGCATGACTGCATCATCGCCATCGGCGTGGTGGTCCTGCTCGGTGAGGAACTCTCGCTCATCCACGTGGGAGCCATTCTCACCATCGCAGGCTACTCGGTGAACGACACCATCATCGTCTTCGACCGCATCCGTGAAACCCTGCTGATCCGCACCGGCTCGACCAAGTCGATCATGAACGAGGCGATCAACGCCACCCTCTCGCGCACCTTGCTCACCTCGCTCACCACCATCGTCACCGTGGCCATCCTCGCCGGCTACGGCGGATCCGCGCTGCGCGATTTCTCGACGACGATCCTCGTCGGCCTCGTCGTCGGCACCTACTCGTCGATCTTCGTCGCCGCGCCGATCGTGTTGTGGTGGAGCCGCCGCAAGGGCAGCGACCTCCGCGAGGACGTCCTTGCCACCGAGACCCGCGCCGAGCAAGCCGCCGCCACGCCGTGACCTTAACGGCTGCGCGGGCGTGCCGGCCCGCCTCTCTTTCACGCACCGCTCCGGGTCCAAGGCATCCTTTGATCCCGGAATTGGAAGCCAATTGGCCGGAGCGGTTTGCAAACCACTGAAAAACGAAGTGCGGAACATGCGGTCGATCGCCATGGGTGCGAACCACAAAAAAACCGCCGGACGGTGGGTGACCTGTCCGGCGGCGGTGGAGTAGGGGCTTGCGGCGCTCAGTGGCCGGTGCCGTTGTTGATGTCGATGGCGGCGTAGTCGCCGTCCTTGCGGCGGTAGATGATGGTCAGACAGCCGCGGCGGGCGCTCTTGTAGAGGACAAAGGGGCGGTCGGAGAGTTCGAGCTCCATGATGGCGTCCTCCTTGTACATCGTGCGGACCGCGTAGTTGTCCGGGTGGATGATGTAGGGGATGGGATCGTGCTCGGACTCCTCGGGATGGTCGAGCGCCTCCTGGGTGAAGAAGCGCTCTTCAAGATGGCGGATCGACTCATTGCGGTGCGGCCGGTTCTTCTTGAGCAGGCGGGTTTTGTGTTTGCGCATGCGGCGGGCGATTTTCTCGATCGTTTCGTCGAGCGCGGCATACATGTCCTTGCCTTCCGTGTGGGCCTCGATGGTGATGTGGTTGGCGCAGAAAAGGATGATTTCGGCGATGTGGCGGTTTTTCTGAACATCGAGAATGGCCTTGGCTTCGATGATCCGCGGGTAATCGAGGTGGAGGCCTTCGATTTTTTTCTGGGCGTAATCGCGAAGGGCATCGGTCACCTGTTCGTGTCTCACGGTCACGGTGATGGGCAGATTGACATTAGCGGTTTGCATGGTCGTTTCGTTTGGATTGTGAATGGACGGCGGTTCCATCCGCCCTGTCCAATGGATAATTTGAACAATAAGCGCCGCCTTTGCCACCATGTTCTCTAAAAAAAATCTCCGGAGAGTGAGGATTTCTTTCGCGGCGGGCGGGCTGCCCAGCATGCGGGGGAGGACTACTCAGGGTCGATGAGTTCCTCAAAGCTGGGCACGCCGCGACCCGGGGTGGAATCCGCTGCGGCGGGGGTGGTCTCGTAGAGTTTTAAGAAGTCATCCGTCGGGGATTTGGCGCTGCCGCCGATTTTCAGGTCGAGCCAGCGGAAGGCGTCTTCGGATTGATGGAACATCGAGATGAGGCGGGAGTTTTTGGTGGCGAGCAACATGGCTTCGGAAATGCCGAGCGTGAGCCGGCCGGACAGCCGGCCTGAGGAGGCATCAGCGGTGAGGCTGCCGCGCAGGGCCATGCGGCCTTTGTACTCGAAGTCGAGGTTTTCAAGGACGACTTCGCTGTCACTGCGGCGGATGATACCGGTGGCATCCATTTCAAAGAGCGGCCGTTCGAACCAGTTGTCTTCGAATAGACGGGCGAGATCGGCGAGGAACTTGAAGTTCCGCAGTTCGATGGGTTCGTTGATGGATTTCGCAAAAGTGAGGGCTAGGCGGGTATCGGCGGCGGAGCCGGGCGTGACTGTGAGATGGTTGGAGGAGGGGTCGGAAACGGTATCGATGCGCCCGCTGATCAATGTGCCGAGGTCCTCGCCGAGAATACCGGTGAGCAGGAATGATTCCATGCGGAGGGCGAGTGACGACGGGCGGTCCGCGGCGCGGAGATCGACGGTTCCAGCAAGGTCAATCTGGCCGCGGTTGTCTTCCGGGTGGAGCAGACGCATGCCGACAATGTCGATAAGCCCTTCTCGGATCTCGATGTGTGCGCGGTCCATGAGGATGGCGGGCCAGGGACGGGCGAGGACGGTGCCGCGGTTGAGCAGGAGCTGCGGGCGGTTGTTGGCGTTGGACGGCTCGAAGGAAAGTTCCGTGTCGCGCAGGATTGCGGCGGGCCGCTCGGCATTGCCGAGGGTGATGGCGAGTTTGGCTAGCGAGTAGCGCCGGAATCGGATGGGAAGCGGCGCTGATCCTTGCCCCGGAGCGTCAGATCCGCGGGGACCGGGGAAATCCAGCCGGAGCGTTCCGTTGCTGCCAGCCGCTTCTTCGCCAGCGAGCGCTTTGCCGAAAAAAGAAGAAGGCGCAATGCTAGCGGAAACGTTGCGGACGCTCAGTTCCTGTAGCATCCTGTCCTTCGGCCAGATGAGCGTGAGCTTTCCGGCATTGGCGCGGGTCGGGCTTACGCGGAATTGCTGCATAGTCACTTCCGCACCGGTGGTTTCGCCGATCATGGCGCTGATTTTTTCGCGGAATGGCTCGCTGTTGGCATAAATAATTGCGGATCCTGCGGCGAATACGGCCATCAGCACGAGCAGCATGGCTCCTGACACTTGGATCATGCGGGCACGACGCAGCTTTTTGCGTTCCTCCTTGTGCGGTTGATGGCTGCGGCGTTTGCGCTTGCGGACCTTGATCGCCACGGTGCCATCTGCCCGGGTCACCAGTTCTCCGTCATCCGGATGGGTTTCTGCGGAGCGTTTCTTGAGGCGCTCCATCATCTCATCGATGGAGTATTTTTCCGGATCGCTTGGAACGGACATGCAGGTTCTTGAAAATGTTGGAAGGCAGTGCCTCAGCGGTCCCGATACGGCCGGCCTGTGGGATCCAGCAATTCGACCTGCACGAAAAACACCAAAGCCGTGCTGCTAGGCTGGTGTGCGGTGCTGGTGAACAAGCGGCCGATCCACGGGATGTCTCCCAACAAGGGAACCTTGTCCTCGACAGATTCGAGGCTCTCGCTCATCAGGCCACCGATCACGATGGTGGAGCCATCGGCCACGGTGAGCTGGGTGTTCGCGCGCTGGACGCTGAAGACCGGCATGAGGATCTCGTTGCTTGTCAGTTCGATGGGGGTTCCGCCAGCGATTCCGGCAATGCCACCACTGGTGACGCTGCGGATGGGGCTGCCGTAGTTCACAAAGCCATCGAATTCGATGAAGGATGGGCTGACGGTCACATCGATGAAGCGTTTGTCTGCACCTGCAACGGGCAACACTTCGAGGATCATCCCGACATCTCTCTTCTCGAAGGCGGTCGGAGTTGCGGGCGTGACGGGTTGGGTATTGGCCCCTCCGTCGGTGGATGTGGGGATTTCCGGGGGTTCATATTCGGACGGATAAATGAATTCACGGACCACGGTGACCGTCGATGCCTGGCCGCTGCGGGTAACGGTGGACGGCTTGGCCATCATGTCGATGTTCTGTTTCTGGCTGAGGCCGCGCATGATCATCTGGGCGTTGCCATCGGTGAACAGGCCGGTGATGGAAAGGACCCCAGGTGCCACGGAGTCGGTTTGGGAGTCACGGGTGGGATTGTTGAGGAAATTATCGATGGAATCGCGACCGAGCGCCAGGTCGCCCGAGCGCAGGCCGTTGGTGAGGACACCCGGGTTGGCGTTGACACCGGGAGTGGTGGGCAGTCCCGGGATGACATCGCTGAAATCACTGCCGGTGCGTCCCGGAGTGTTGCCGGTGGTTCCGCCGCCACCGAAGAGACTGTCTTCCGAATTGAGTGCGAAAGGGTTGACTAGCCAGTCGAATCCGAGTTCCTCCAGATTGGTCTGCGCAGTGCGAATCATGGTGACGCGGACGGCAACCTGCACCGGCTCGGATTGGGCCAAGGTTTCGACAATTTGGGCGATGAAATCAAGGTTGCTTGCGGTGTTTGTGACGCGCAGTGTGTTGGTGGATGGGTTGTAGTTGGCAAATGCGCCATCAGGGAAGGCGACACCCTGTTTTGCGAGTGCTTCTTGGGCGCTGAGCCGGGTGGTGAGAAGTCCGCCGCCGGATGTCGTTTCGGCGAAGGGGTTGTCGTTGGCCGGAGAGTCGGCTTGTGCGCCGGCGCTCAGGGTGGTGAGGAAATCCGGAGGCACGCGGAAAGCGCGGCTTAACAACTCGTCGGAAGTGAAGCCTGCCGGGCGGATGATCACCGAGTAATCGTCCACGCTGTAGGTGGTTTGCGTGATGTCGGTGATGTATTTGAGCAGCCTGTCCAAAGGGACCTGATTGAGTTGGAGATCAAAGCGCTGGGTGCGGATGCGCTGGGCTGTTTGCTCGTCGGCCGATCCCAGATTGATCGTGAGGTTGACCCCCTTGCGGGCGGGATCACTCTCGAGGGTATCGTGTTCTCTGGATTGGACCCGGAGGAAATCGATGGCCTCTTGGAGGCTGACTTGATCGAGGGCTACACGCGGGATGACGATCTGTTTGAGCTTGCTTGTGATCAGGATGTCATCGAGTGGACTGATGGCACTCACATCGCCAAGAGCGAGTTCTTCATCGGTGGCCGGCACGGGGTTTTCCCATGCGGCATCCACTTGGGCGAGCATCCCGGCCCGCGTCTGGTCGTAGGTTGCGATTGCATGAGCGCTTTTGGCAGTGGTCACGCGCTCCAATCCGCGGCGCGCGGCGGTATTGGCGGGATCGATGCGCAGCACTTCCTGATAGTGGCTGAGCGCTTCATCGAATTTTCCCAGATCAAATGCCGCTTCGGCGGTGTAGAGCGCGCGGCGCACGGCATCGACGTCTTGTGCGTGCTCTGCGGTCAGCGCGGGATTGGTGCGGAGCGGGTCGTCAAGCTGCGCACGGCAGGCAAGAGCGGCGGGGTCGTCGGGTGCCACCTCCGCCGCCAGCACCGTATCGCCCACGGACTTGGCGGCCGGGACGTCGCCCTTTCCTGCCCGGCCCATGGCTTGCTCGATGGACGCCTGGACGAGGCGCTGGGTGGCCGCGTTGCGCAGCTCCCTGGTGACCGGCGCCACAGGAATCAGTTCGCGCGCGCCGGCGTAAGCTTCCACCGCTTCGCCAAAACGCGTGTTCTGGTAGGCTTCATCGCCTTTTAGGAGCAGTATTTGCGCTTCTTCCAAAGCTGCACCGCGCAAGGCTTTTTCTGCCAGCGCCAGATCGGAAGCCTTCGGACTGGCAGCCGGGCAGGGGATCAATGGCAGGCAAAGCAAAGCCATCAAGGCCGGCCAGCCGCGCATCGGGATGTGTGCATTGGGATTCTCCATGTGAAAGCTGCAAGCCACCATAGAGGGCCGGAGCCACGAGGGTAAGCGCAAAATCCGGAAAAATCATCTTTTCGCCACCCAGGGGAATTCGAGCTGCACCTCGATGCGTCGCGGCTGCCGCCGGGGGTGGGGGAGGAGGCGGTGCAGGCGGGCTGGCAAGACCGGGCGGATACGTTGAAGCAAGGGCAATATGGTGTTCACGCGTGTGATGTTTTTATGAACACCTATCTTTGTCAAGCCAGCACTTCGCGCGCGGCCTGAACATCGGCGGAAATTTGCGCCCGTAGCGGCCCAAGCCCGTCGAATTTCAGCTCCTTGCGCAGTTGATTTTCAAAAACCACTTCCAATGGGTGGCCATATAAATCGCCGGAAAAGCCGATCAAATGCACTTCCAACAGGCGTTTCAGGCCATCGACGGTTGGTCGTGTTCCGAGATTGGCGGCACCGGGCCAGCGGCGGCCGGCGGAATCGATCGCTCGCACCGCCCAGACTCCGTCGGGTGGAAGCTGGAGGTTGCCGGTGTGGATATTGGCGGTGGGAAATCCGAGCTGGCGGCCGAGTTTTGCCCCTTCCAGCACGGGACCGATCACCGAATAACGGCGCCCAAGCATGTGCTCCGCCTCCTCGAGATTGCCGTCATGAATCGCCTGCCGGATGCGCGTGCTGCTGATGCGGTCGCCATCGAACATGACCGGCGGCACGGCTTCCAAGCGGAAGCCGTGGGATTCCGCCGCCTCGCGCAGCAAGGCCACATCGCCCGTGCGGCGGTGCCCGAAACGCCAGTCCTCGCCGACCGCGATGGTTCGCACGGGTGCTGCACAGAGCCGGGAGATGAAATCACCCGCCTGCATTTGCGCCATCGTGGCATCGAAATGCAGTGGCACGATGAGTTGCACGTCCAGACTGGCACAGACGCAGGCCTTGTGATCGAGGGTTTCGAGCAATGACGCAGGGGCCTTGGCCGGAGCGATCACCCGGATCGGGTGTGGGTCGAAGGTCAGCACGCCGGCCAGTCCTCCTTCCGCGGTGGCGGCTGCCACTGCCCGGGCCACCACCGTTTGGTGGCCGAGATGAAGGCCGTCGAAGACTCCCAGAGCCAGATGCAGCGGCTCTCCGAGTGCTGGAAGCTCCTCAAGTTGGTGGCGGATCAACACGCGGCGTTGGTAGCGTGCGGAGATCTCGCGATCAAGCAGGCATGAAGCCTCAAACCCGGATCTCAAATTTACAGCCTGAGAGCCTGCCGCTAGGAGTGCACCATATGAAAGTGCTATTTCTGGTATTGTGACTGACCTGTATGGCATCCGTGCTGGGTTCCTGCCTGCCGCTTGCGGCCGGGGCTGCGGCCGGCTACGTGGCACGCGATCAAGGCGTCCGCGTTCGCAGCCCGATCACCACGGACTGACCGCCACTCCGGAGCCGGTAGTTGGAAATGACACGCGCAGCGGAGAAGCATGCCTGCCGGGCCCTCCTGCCGAGGAATGATAGAGCGTGGGGAAGACCATCCTTGCGCAGTCCTTATCCCAGCTTGCCCAGCACGGCGTTGAACATCTCGCTCGGGCGCAGCGCGGCGTTGGCCTTGGCGTCGTCCGGAGCGTAGTAGCCGCTGATGTCGGCGGGTTTGCCCTGAATGGCGAGCAGTTCCGCGACGATCTGGTCCTCGTTGGCGGCGAGTTCGGCGGCGACGGGAGTGAAGGTGTTCTTCAGTCCCGCGTTGTCGTTTTGCGCGGCGAGCGCCTGTGCCCAGTAGAGGGCGAGGTAGAAATGCGAGCCGCGGTTGTCGAGGGTGCCGAGCTTGCGGCCGGGCGAGCGGTCGTTTTCGAGGAACTTGCCGGTGGCGGCGTCGAGCGTGTCGGCGAGCACCTTGGCGGCGGGCAGGCTGTAGGTCGATGCGATGTGCTCGAAACTCGGGACGAGCGCGAAGAACTCGCCGAGCGAATCCCAGCGCAGATAGTTTTCCTGTTGGAACTGCTGGACGTGCTTCGGCGCGGAGCCGCCGGCACCGGTCTCGAACAGGCCGCCGCCGTTCATCAGCGGCACGATCGAAAGCATCTTGGCGGAAGTGCCGACCTCGAGGATGGGGAATAGATCGGTTAGATAGTCGCGCAACACGTTGCCGGTGACGGAAATCGTGTCGAGGCCCTTGGCGATGCGTTCGAGCGAGAATTTGCAGGCCTCGGCGGGCGGCAGGATGCGGAGGTCGAGACCGCTGGTGTCGTGGTCCTTGAGATAGGTTTCAACCTTGACGATGAGCTGGGCGTCGTGGGCGCGGTTCTTGTCCAGCCAGAACACGGCGGGCGTATTCGAGGCGCGGGCGCGGTTGACGGCGAGCTTCACCCAATCGCGGATCGGCGCGTCCTTGGTCTGGCAGGCGCGCCAGATGTCGCCGGCGCGGACTTCGTGTGAGAGCAGGGTGCTTCCACCGGCATCCACGATGCGCACGGTGCCGGTGGCCTGGATTTCGAAGGTCTTGTTGTGTGAGCCGTATTCCTCGGCGGCCTTGGCCATGAGGCCTACGTTGGGGACGGAGCCCATGGTTTTCGGATCGAGCGCGCCGTTGGCCTTGCAGAAATCGATGACCGCCTGATAGACGCCGGCGTAGGAGCCGTCGGGGATGACGGCGAGGGTATCCTGGGGCTTGCCCGCGGCGTTCCACATCCTGCCGCCCTCGCGGATCATGGCGGGCATCGAGGCATCGACGATTACGTCGCTGGGAACGTGGAGGTTGGTGATGCCCTTGTCGGAGTTGACCATGGCGATGGCCGGGCCGTTCTGATAGATCGTCTGGAGGTCCGCCTCGATAGCGGCCTTCTGCTCGGCGGGAAGCGATTCGATTTTTGCGATCAGGTCGCCGAGGCCGTTGTTCAGGTTCACGCCGAGCGAATCGAGCGTGGCGGCGTGTTTTTCCAGCAGGTCCTTGAAGAACACCTTCACTGCGTGGCCGAAGATGATGGGATCGGACACCTTCATCATGGTGGCCTTCATGTGCAGCGAGAAGAGCACCCCATCCGCCTTGGCGGCGGCGACCTGCTTCTCAAGGAAGGTCGTTAGAGCGGCCTTGTCCATGAAGGTGGCGTCGAGCACCTCGCCGGCTTCGACGGCGAAATCCGGCTTGAGCACGGTGACGGAGCCATCGGCGGCGACGTGTTCGATTCGTACGGTGGCGGCCTCCGTGAGGGTGAGCGACATTTCGTTGGAGAAGAAATCGCCCTTGCCGGCCATGGTGCCGACGCGGGTTTTCGAGTCCGCGCTCCATGCGCCCATCTTGTGCGGGTGGGCCTTGGCGTAGTCCTTGACTGCCTTGGGCGCGCGGCGGTCGGAATTGCCCTCGCGAAGGACGGGATTCACGGCGGACCCGAGCACTTTCGCGTAGCGGGCGCGGACGTCCTTTTCGGCATCGGTTTGCGGATTTTCCGGGAAATCCGGGATCTGATGGCCTTT
The DNA here is from genome assembly GCA_049430545.1 of Luteolibacter sp. GTDB lineage: Bacteria > Verrucomicrobiota > Verrucomicrobiia > Verrucomicrobiales > Akkermansiaceae > Luteolibacter. The sequence continues at coordinate 5,524 of JBMTCD010000063.1, read as the reverse complement.
TGCCTGGAGTTCGGCGATGGCGGCCTTGAGTTGCGGGATGGAGGCGGAAATGTTCGGCAGCTTGATGATATTGGCCTCGGGCTTGAGTGTCAGAGCGCCGAGTTCCGCCAGGTCGTCGGTCTTGCCGGTGATTTCCGGGAACTGCGCCAGGATGCGGCCGGCCAGCGAGATGTCGCGCGTTTCCACCGCGATGCCGGCGGGCTTGGTGAAGGCTTGGACGATGGGCAGGAGCGAGCGTGTCGCAAGGGCCGGGGCTTCGTCGGTGATGGTGTAGATGATGGTGAGATTCGCGGGCATGATGGGGTGGCGGGACGTGAACGGGCGTCCGGATAAGTGAAGGTGCCGGTGTTGTCGATGCCGGAAAGCCCGCGGCAACGCAAAAAAACCACCCGCACCGGACGGGCCGGGGCGGGCGGTCAAAGCATCAAGGCGGCAACCCGGGTCAATATTTCACGCCGCAGCCATAGGGTTTGTTTTTGGCATTCGGCACTTCCTTGCCGGCGAGCACGGCATCGAGCGCGTCGGCGAACCACTTTTCGGCGGTGGCCACGTCCTCGGTCTTGGCTGAGGGGTTGGAATCAATGGCGCCGTTGTAAACCAGCTTGCCGTTCTTGTGGATGATATACATGTGCGGCGTGACCTTGGCGTCGTAGGCCTTGCCCATCTTGCCGTCGGCATCCAGCAGGAAATGGCTGGCCTTGTTGCCATGCTTGGTGGCGATCTCCGCCATTTCGGAGGGCGCGTGGTAGCCCTGCTTGCCTTCGGCGGCGGAATTCACCGTGAGCCAGATGACTCCCTTGGCGGTGTATTTTTCCTGCAAGGCGGGCATGTTGCCGCTGGCGTAATGTTTTTTCACGAATGGACAGCCGTAGTTGACCCATTCGAGGACGATGACCTTGTCCTTGAAATCCGCCAGCGAGACGGTATCGCCCTTGACGTTTTTCACGGAGAAGTCGGGGGCGGTCTGGCCGATTTCGGCAGCGTGGGCGGTGATCAACGCGAATGCTCCGGCAATGGTGGGGATGAGGATGTTTTTCATGATATGACGGAATTGAGCTGTAATATCGTGTGCGGGGAGGGGGGATTTGTCTAATGACTTTTTCCTCTTGGTGATTTCCATGTCACCAGCAGTGGCGGATTTTTCCGGTCGGCCAGCACAAGGGTGAGTTCTTTCACGGGCGAGGCGGCGAATTCGCTCTTGGGCACGGTGGCGGTCCAGTGCCCGCCTCCGGCGGTGAAGCGGATCTCCGCCTTGGGATCGATGACTTCTGCGGTCCGCGGAAACACCTCGTGGCGCGAGAGATCGGCCGGGGCGGATTTTCCAGCCTACAGGGTGAACAGCAGCGAGTTTCCGGATTCCTGGACGGAGAGGCGCAGCGCCTCGTCCGCCGGGCGGGGTAAAAGGTCGATGGCGGCGAGGATGGCCGCGGCTTGCGGACTTGGAGCGGCATCTCGTGCGGTGATTTCGAGGGACAGACTGGCCTCACCCGGCATGCAGCCATCAGCGCTGCAGGCGAGCCAGGAAATCTCCGCTTCGAGTTTCGCGGTGCCCGCGAAATCCTCCGGTGGAGTGACCGTCACAGGCAGCAGCAATTCGCCCTTGTAACCATAGGCCGCGAGTTCGCCGGTGTGAAAACGGACCGGTGCCGGAAAGCCCAAGACGCCGTGTTGCCAGCCGGGCGGCAGTTTCCACTCGACCGTGGTCGGAATCCCCGCCTCGCCAGGATTGAGCCAGTAGCTGTGCCAATTCTTGTCGTGGCGGACGCGGATGGCGGTTTGCAAGGGCTGGCCGGCAAGCGCGGCGGAGGACACGGCGATCCAATCCGCCGTGGCGCGGCCGGGACTCGGCTCTCCTGTTGCTTGGGTGAAACCAGTGGCGATGACGGACAACATGGTGATGAAAAACATCATGATGCCACAATCTGGTTGCGGAAACCACCGGAATCAAGCGGCCGGTTTCCGGCTGCAATAGGGAGCGGGAAACGGAGCGCGGACTTCAGTCCAAATGCTGAAAGCCAACGGGCTCAATTCCGCGCTTTCTTCACCGGCGTTTCTTGCCGCCGGTTTTCTTGCGGCGGATCGGTTTGGACGGAGAGTCGTCGAGCAGGGCCGAGTAGGTGTAGTTGAAGTCCTCCAGCTTGCGTCGCGGGATGTCCTGCTCGATGAAGACCTCGACGGATTTCGCATAGTCGAGTTCGTCGGCGGTGAGGATGGTGAAGGCGTCGCCCTCGGCCTCGGCACGGCCGGTGCGGCCGATGCGATGGACATAGTCCTCGGCGTTTTCCGGGACGCGGTAGTTGATGACGTGGGAGACGCCGGAGATGTCGATGCCGCGGGCGGCGACGTCGGTGGCGACGAGGATTTCGTAGTCGCCCTTCTTGAATCCGGCCAGAGCCTTCATGCGGTCGGCCTGGTTGATGTCGGAGTGCATGGCGGCGACCTTCATTTGGCCGGTGGCCTTGATGAGCGAGGTGACGTCGTCCGCCTCCTTGCGGGTGCGGGTGAAGATCATCACCGAGTGGTAATCGGTCTGCTTGAGCAGGGCGAGGAGCAGTTCGTCGCGCTGGTCCATGGCCACCGGGTAGAAGGCATGGGTGACTGTGGAGGCCACGGCGCGACGGGCGATTTCCACTTCCACCGGGTTGTTGAGGCACCATTGGGCGAAAGTCTGGATGGCCGGAGGCATGGTGGCGGAGAAGAACAGCGTCTGGCGGCCTTCCCAAGGGCAGAGGTTGACGATTTTACGGACCTGCGGGAGGAAACCCATGTCGAGCATGCGGTCCACCTCGTCGAGGATGAGCACCTTGATTTCCCCGAAGCGCATGGTGGCGCGGTAAAAGTGATCGACGAGACGGCCGGGGGTGGCGACGACGATGTCCGCACCGGCCTCGAGTTCCTCGGTCTGCTTGCCGAGGCCCACGCCGCCGTAGAGCAGGGCGACCTTCATGCCGGTGTGTTTGCCGTATTTCTCGAATTGCTCGGCCACCTGGTGGGCCAGTTCGCGGGTGGGTTCTAGCACGAGGATCTGGGGTTTGCCCATTTTCCCGATCTTCGAGAGTGTCGGCAATGCGAAGGCCGCGGTCTTGCCGGTGCCGGTCTGGGACGCGCCGATCACGTCGCGCCCTTCAAGGATCAACGGAATGGCCTGCGCCTGGATCGGCGTCGGGGTGGTGTATCCGCTTTGCTCAACGGCTTCCAGAACGGCGGGCGATAGCCCAAGTGTGTCAAATCCCATGCGGCGGCTTGCTTAGTGACCCTTTCCTCCGCGGTCAAGGGGCGATTGCCCCGCGCGATCACGCATGTCTTGACATGGCTGGCGGGCTGATGCGGGATTCCCGCCCCATGGCCAAACTCTCCATCCGCGATGTCGATCTGGCCGGCAAGCGTGTCCTGATTCGCGTTGATTTCAACGTGCCGCAGGACAAAGCGACCGGCGCCATTACCAACAACCAGCGCATTGTCGCCGCCCTGCCGACCATCCGCTTCGCCTTGGACAAGGGCGCGGCCGTTGTCCTGATGTCCCACCTCGGCCGGCCGAATGGCCAGCGGGTCGAGAAATTCACACTCAAGCCGGTGGCGGAGGAGCTTTCCAAGCTGTTGGACAAGCAGGTCACCTTCCTCAACGACTGCGTCGGCCCCGAAGTGGAGGCCGCCTGCGCGCCGGAAAAACTCAATCCCGGCGATGTCGTCCTGCTTGAAAACCTGCGTTTCCACATCGAGGAAGAGGGCAAGGCGAAAAACGAGGACGGCACTTCCACCAAGGCTGATCCGGAAAAGGTGGCTGCATTCCGCGCCAGCCTGACCAAGCTCGGCGATGTCTATGTGAATGACGCCTTCGGCACCGCCCACCGCGCGCACAGCTCGATGGTCGGCGTGGACCTGCCGCAAAAGGCCGCCGGTTTCCTGATGCAGGCGGAACTCGATGCCTTCGGCGCGGTGCTCGACCACCCGCAGCGCCCGCTGCTCGCCATCCTCGGCGGCGCCAAGATCGCCGACAAGATCCCGCTCATCCACAACCTGCTGGAAAAGGCCGACAAGATCATCATCGGCGGTGGCATGGCGTACACCTTCCTCAAGGTGAACCGCGGCCTGCAAATCGGTTCGTCGTTGTTCGATGAAGCCGGTGCCGGCATTGTCGGCAAACTCGAAGCCAAGGCGAAAGAGCGCGGCGTGGAACTCATTTTCCCGGTGGATTTCGTGTGTGCCGATGGTTTCAGCGCCGATGCCAACACCCGTCCGGCCACTCTCGAAAGCGGCATTCCCGATGGCTGGGAAGGCCTGGATGCCGGACCGGAGTCGATCCAGCTATACCGTCAGGCGATCTTGTCCTCGAAAACCATCGTCTGGAATGGTCCGGCGGGCGTGTTTGAGTTCGAGAAATTCGCCGGTGCCACCAAGGCGATGGCCGCTGCCGTGGCCGAAGCCACTGCGGCCGGTGCCATCAGCGTGGTGGGCGGCGGCGACACCGCGACCGCGGCGAAGAAATTCGGCGTGGCCGACAAGGTGACCCATTGTTCCACCGGCGGGGGCGCGAGCTTGGAATTCCTCGAAGGCAAGACCCTGCCTGGCGTGGCCGCTCTGAGCGATGCCTGAACGATTCGATCCATTTTTTCCCCAACCTGATACCACCCACATGAACCGCAAGCCGATTTTCGCCGCCAACTGGAAAATGAACAAGGGAGCCTCCGAGACGGAGGATTTCGTCAGGAGTTTCCTTTCCAAGCTCCAAGGGCAGGATTTCCCCTGTGAAATCGTCATCGCTCCGCCATTCGTCTCGCTGCCGAAACTGGCCGACATGCTGCACAATGCCAACGCCGTGCAGAATGCCCACGCCATCCAGATCGCCGCGCAGAACTGCTCGCAATTCGACAACGGGGCCTACACCGGCGAGGTGAGCGTCCTGATGCTGCGCGAGTTTTATGTCCACTACGTGATCATCGGCCACAGCGAGCGCCGCTCGATTTATGGCGAGAGCGATGCCATCATCAACGCGAAGCTCAAGAAGGCCCGCGAGGCCAACCTCAAGCCGATCTTTTGCATCGGCGAGACGCTCGCCGAGCGCGAGGGCGGCATGCTCGAAACCGTGCTGCGCAGCCAAGTCACCGACGGCCTCAAGGACATTTCCGAAAAGGACTTGTTGGAAACCGTGATCGCCTACGAACCCGTCTGGGCCATCGGCACCGGCGTCACCGCCACCTCGGAACAGGCGCAGGATGCCCACGCTTTCGTCCGCTCCTTGATCAAGGACCTCTACGGTGCGGAAACCGCCGCGCGCATCCGCATCCAATACGGCGGATCGGTGAAGCCGAACAACGCCGCCGAGCTGATGGCCTGTCCGGACATCGACGGCGCGCTCATCGGCGGTGCCTCGCTCGAACCGCAGAGTTTCATGGAAATCATCCGCAATGGCTGCGGCCAGAGCGCCTGATCCGCCATCCGCCAAACATCCGCCACGCGTGGACGCCGCAGCTCCGCCGGTTCGTCGAGCACTGCGCCAGCCGAGGCGGGTGAAAAATCACACAAA
>JBMTCD010000062.1:0-16668 GCA_049430545.1 Luteolibacter sp. | reverse complement strand
CGGAACGCGTATTCAAAATCGAGGGTTGGCAGCGGTGAAACCAGCCGCCCGAGCGGATTGCGTCTTGCCCCCGGCGGTGCGCAGGGCTTTGCTCTGCCCATCTGAAAACCTAACCGATGCTGAATCGTCCCGCCATCTGGATTTGTCCCATCCTCACGATCTCGTTGTGTTCCTGCGTGCCAAAGGATGTCGTGGTCGTGGAAGAAACGGCGCCGATTGCGGCGGCTGCGGAGCCCAAAAAAGAAGAAACCGCTCTCGAGCCAGTGGTCGCCGGAGCGCCGGACGACGGCATCCGCCTGCCCGACATGCTCGCGCTGCCGGGTGAAAACGAATTCCGCAAACCGCCGCCCAGCGCCTCGCAAGGCAGCGGCTCCGGCGCGGTGATCGCGCGGCCACCGAGCGAGTAGTCGCTTCGCCGCTTCATGGCTTGCTTTTCCGCATGCGGAATCAACTGGCGAGCGCGGCTCGAGATCGTTCTCCGCCGTTTTGTGGCCCACATGCAGGCCGAAGCCTGCCACCGCCCGCAATCGCTGCGCTTTGCCTGCCCAAGCTTGCGGATTTTTCCGCAGCCTGGCCGGCTTTCAAGCAAGCAGAAACATGGGCGGGCCGAGGGACAATCCTTCAAGTTTGAGGCGGATTGTCCTGGATCGCCCGGGTCACGTGGCGGCCAGCGGCCCGGCGGCTCAATGCTCGCGGCAGAACTGCTCGAAGCGGGTGAGGCCCTCGTGGAGGATGTCGAGCGTGGTGCAGTAGCTGAGGCGGATGCCCTCGTCGTAGCCGAAAGCGATGCCGGGCACCGAGGCCACCTTGTAGCGCGAGAGCAGCTTGTCGCAGAGGTTCATCGATTTCAGGCCCATTTGGCCGGTGTAGACGAAGAAGTAGAAGGCACCCTGCGGCTCGACCACGCGGATGTTGTTGATGGCCCTGAGGCGGGAAAAGACGAACTGACGGCGCACATCGTATTCCCCGCGCAGGTCCTCAATGAACGACTGGTCGCCCTGGAGGGCGGCGAGCGCGCCGTATTGCGAGAAGGTGTTGGCGTTGGAAACAGTGTGGTTCTGGATCTTGTCGATGGCGTCGGCGAGCGGCTTGGGCGCGGCGGTGTAGCCGAGGCGCCAGCCGGTCATCGAATAGCACTTCGAGAAGCCGTTGACGGTGATGGTGAGGTTGTGGAGCTCCTCGCTGAGCGAGGCGATGGAGACGTGCTTCGATTCGCCATAGACGAGCTTTTCGTAAATTTCGTCGGAGAGGATGACGATCTCCTCCTCGAGCGCGACGTCGCCGAGGGCGCGCAGTTCCTTCTCGGTGTAAACCGCGCCGGTCGGGTTGCCGGGCGAGTTGAGAATGACCATCTTGGTGGCCGGGGTCATGGCTTCCTCGAATTGCTCGGGAGTCATTTTCCAGCCGGTGGATTCCTTGGTTTCCACGATCACCGGCACGCCCCCGGCAAGACGGACCATTTCCGGGTAGGATACCCAATAGGGCGTCGGGATGATCACTTCGTCGCCTTCCTCGATCACGGCGAGGATGGCGTTGTAGCAGGCCATTTTGGCGCCGGAGGTGACGCAGATCTGGTTGGGGGCGTATTGGAGATTGTTGTCGAGGAGCAGCTTGGCGGCCAGCGCCTCGCGCAGCTCGGGGATGCCGCCGGCGGGCGTGTATTTCGTGCGGCCGTCGCGCAGCGCCTGAATGGCGGCCTCCTTGATGAATTCCGGGGTATCGACTTCCGGCTCGCCACCGGCCAGCGCGTAAACCTCCTCGCCCTTGGCGATCATGGCTTTGGCCTGCGCGGTGACGGCGAGCGTGAGGGATGGGGAAACCTTGGCGATGCGGGATGAAATGCTGTCCATTTTGGGGGTCGCGAATGTATTTTGTTTCCGCCCTGCCGGGGGAAACGAAGGATTTCGCGCGCCCACCCGGATGAGCGGCGCTTGTTGTGGCGGCTTCCCCCATCCCGTGGCAAGCGAAATGAATTCCATAAACCGGACCGCAGCACACCTGCCCCGATCTTGGCATAAATCGCATCGACACCCGGCGGGATCATTGCCAATTTCCACCCATGTCACGCATCTATACCCTGTTGGTTTCCGCGATTCTTGCCGCTGCCGCGAGCGCCGGCGAATGGATCGACATGTTCAATGGCAAGGACCTCTCCGGCTGGAAGGTCTCCACTGAAAATCCCGGATCATTCCAAGTGAAGGACGGGATGCTGGTGGTGGATGGCCCGCGCGCGCATCTTTTTTATGTCGGCCCCGAGGGCAAGGCCGCAATGGGCGATTTCGAATTCGAGGCGATGGTCAAGACGTTCCCGAGCGCGAATTCCGGCGTGTTTTTCCACACCCGATGGCAGGAGAACGGCTGGCCGGCGCACGGCTATGAGGCGCAGGTCAATGCCAGCCACAAGGACCCGCGCAAGACCGGCAGCGTCTATGCCGTGAAGGATGTCATGAACGATGCCCCGAACCAGGACGGCGAGTGGTTCAAATACAGCATCCGGGTCGAGGGCAAACGCGTCGTGATCAAGGTGAATGACAAGGTCGTGAACGATTACACCGAGCCCGCAGACCCCGGCCATGCCACCCGCAAGCTCGGCGAAGGCACCATCGCCATCCAGGCGCACGACCCCAAAAGCGTCGTGCATTACAAGAGCCTGCGCTACCGCGCGCTGCCGTGAATCCCAACCGCCGCCGATTCATCACTGCCGCCGCCGCGATGGCCTGCGGAGTTTGGTCCGCCCCGCGCATCGCAATCGGCCGCCCCGGTCCTGCCGCCAACAGCCGCATCAACCTCGCCTTCGTCGGCGTCGGCGGCCGCGGCGCGGTCAACCTGAGCGGTTTCCCGGAGGAAAACATCGTCGCGCTGTGCGATGTGGACGAGCGCAACGCCGCCGGAAGTTTCGACGCGCATCCAAAAGCCCGGCGCTTCCGCGATTTCCGCAAGATGCTCGATGAAATGGGCCGCGATATCGACGCCGTCGTCATCAGCACGCCCGACCACACGCACTTCGCCGCCACCATGGCAGCCATGGAACTCGGCAAGCATGTGTTTTGTGAAAAACCGCTGACGCACACCGTCGAGGAGGCGCGATTGATGAAAAAGGCGGCGCGGCATTACAAGGTGGTCAGCCAGATGGGCAACCAGGGCCACGCCACCGAAGGCATCCGGCTGGTCAAGGAGTGGTTCGAGGCCGACGTGCTCGGGAAAGTCCACGAAGTCACCGCCTGGCTCGGCGGGGTGAATTTCGAGAGTCGCTTTTTCAGCAAACCCGACACCTTCCCGCCAACACCCACGCCGGTGCCGGATCATCTCGATTGGAATCTCTGGCTCGGCCCCTGCGCCGCGGACACGCCATACCACCCGGTCTATCACCCGCGGACTTGGCGCGGGTTTTTCGCGTTCGGCTCCGGGCTGTTGGGCGATTGGTCGTGCCACACGCTCGACGCGCCGTTCTGGGCGCTCGGACTGGGCGCGCCGAGCGCCGTCGAATGCGAGCGCCGGGATGGCGGCTCATCTGATTTCGTGCCGGACGCGGCCGTCACGCGCTTCGAGTTTCCCGCCCGTGGCGGGCACCCGCCGGTCGTGTTGCGGATGCACGAAGGCGCGCCCGGCCCGGAACTCCGTCCCGAGTGGGGAATCGAAAAACTCCCCGCAGGCGGCATGATCATGACCGGCGAGAAGGCCTCGCTCATGACCGGCGAGCGCCCCGAAAGCCCGCGCCTGACCGCCGACGAGGCCTGGCGCGACTTCCGCCGCAACCTTCCCGCGAAAACCATCCCGCGCGTCCGCGGCGGGCATTTCAAGGAATGGGCCGATGCCATCCGCGGCGACGGACCCGCTCCCGGTTCGAACTTCGACTACGCCGCCGGCCTTACGGAAATGGTGTTGCTGGGCGTGATCGCTCAGCGCTTCGGCGGCCGCATCGAGTACGACGCCGCCAACATGCGCATCACCAACCGCCCCGAACTCGATACCCATCTGCGGATGACCGCGCGCGAGGGCTGGAGATACGGCGCGGGTGTCTGAGGCGGGACGCCGGATCGCGGGAGGTCAATTCCCCTTCTTGCGGCCAGGGTTCCTTCCGAGGTTGGTCGGATTTTCCACGACGCAAGACTGACACCCGAAGGCGAGAATGGCTAGCGGTGAAATCGCCAGCTCATTCCACTATCAGCAGGGCGATTCCGAGTGCTCAAAAGACCTGTGGCCGAAGGTCGGTGACGGAAAAGTCAGTGACGGAATTTTCGCAGTCCCGGGATTCCGGGATGCCCGCAGCTGGGATGGATTGCGCCTGTTGCCGTCATTTTCCACGGCCAGCAACCCACCAGTAACCAAAATCATGAAACGATTCATCCACCCCGCGCTGAGCGTGCTGCTCGCACCCTGCGCGTTGGCCCTGCAACCGGGCGAGATCGCCTTCACCGGCTTCAATGCCGATGGCAGCGACGACCTTGCCTTTGTCGCTCTAACCGACCTGCCCGCCGCCACCGAGATCCACATCACGGACAACGAATGGAACGGCACCGCCTTCAATGACCAGAACGAGGGCGTGCTGACCTGGACGGCAGATACCGACGTTTCCGCCGGGACGGTCATCGTCATCTCCTCGGCCTCCAACTCCGCGCGCTCGGCGACGACCGGGTCGCTTGCGGCATCGGGGGCATTCAACCTGTCAGGCTCCAACGAAGCGGTCTTTGCCTACGAAGGCACCCTTACCACGCCGACCACCTTCCTCGCAATGATCGCGAATGAAGACGCGGCGGGTGCCGGATTCACCCTCGACGGCACCGGGCTTGCGGCAGCCGCCGGCACCGCGATCATTTTCACCGAGAACGAGGACGGCATGCGCTATGTCGGCCCGCGCAGCTCGGTGGCAAGCTTCGCCGGCCACTTGGTCACCCTCGCCGACAAGGCGGCCCATTGGGAAACGCAAGGTGCCGATGGCACCTTGTTCCTCCCCTTCGACGCCAGCCGCTTCCACATCTTCTCGACCCAACTGCTCGTCACCGAGCTGCTCTCCAACCAGGCCTCCGGCGGCACCAATGATTTCTGGGAGCTGACCAACATCGGCGATCAGGCGGTCGATCTCAGCGGATGGAGCTGGGACGACGACAGCTTCACACCCGGCACGGTGACGATCCCGGCCTCGACCACCATCGCCGCGGGCGAGTCGGTGATCCTCACGGCGATGGACGCCAGCGCCTTCCGCACCTGGTGGGGCCTGGCACCGACGGTCCAAGTGCTTTCCGACATCAACGCGCCCGGCTTCGGGCAAAACGACACCGTCGCGCTCTTCGATGCCTCGAACAACGAAATCACCCGCTTCAGCTACGCGGCGGAAGGTTTCACGAAATCCGACGGCGGTCCCTCGAACGGCGGCCACGCCGGCTTCTCAGCCGGTGGATCCAGCGCCACCCAATCCGCCGTGATCGACCCGCTTTTCGGCACCGAATCGCCGCGCTACACCGCCGCCACGGTGGGTGTGAACGGCGCGGTCGCCTCGACGATCAGTCCGGCCGACATCGCCTCGCCGGGAGCCACCGGCCTCGGCGCGAAAGGACCGGGCACGACGCTGAGCGTGACGGTCACGCCGTCGAGCTTTTCGGAAAGCGCCACCAATCCCGCCGCCACCGGCACCGTCACCCGCACCGGCGACCTCGCCGGGGATCTTGAGGTGACGCTTTCTTCCAGCGACACCACCGAGGCCACCGTGCCCGCCAGCGTGACCATCCCGGACGGCGCGGCATCGGTCGCTTTCGACCTCACGGCGGTTGATGACAGTTTCCCCGACGGCAATCAGACCGTCACCCTCTCCGCCTCCGCGTCCGATGCCTTGCCCGGCAGCACCGACATCACCGTCGAGGACGATGGCGACATGCTCACCATCAACGTGATGCTCACCGAGGTGCAGTCCGACCAGAACAGCACGGCCGCAGGCTCCAACGACTACTGGGAGCTGACGAACTTCGGTGAAAACCCGGTCGACCTGAGCGGATACACATGGCACGACAGCGGCCGTTCCTTTGCCGCCGCGAGCGCCTGGGCCTTGCCCGAGGGCACCACACTCGCCGCCGGCGAATCGGCGGTCTTCACCACCGCCAGCCCTGAGGATTTCCGCGCCAACTGGGGCCTGCCCGCGAGCGTGCAGGTCTTCCAAGCCGTCGGCGCTCCCGGTTTAGGAAAAGGCGACGGCGTGTCGTTCTTCGACGCCGAGGGCAACGAGATCTTCTTCTTCAGTTATGCCGTGGGCGGATTCACCCGCGAGGACGGCAGCCCGTCGATCGGGGAAAATCCGCTCGACCCGAACGACGCAACCGACCCCGGCCATGCCGGCTTGGCGGCAGGTGGCAATGAAACCGACGCCATCGTCTGGGTACCCGCCAGCGGCACCACCACCCCGCGCTACACCGCAGCCACCGGCACCAACTACGGGACCTTCGCTACCTTGACCGGACTCGACAAAGGATCCCCCGGCCGCCTCGACACACCGTCCGGCTCGCTCGTCAGTATCGGCAATGCCAGCATCACCGAAGGCGACAGCGGCAGCTCGGTCGTCAATGTGGCCGTCACCCGCACCGACGCCGCGAGCGAGTTCAGCGTGGACTTCGCCGTCTCCGGCGGCCTCGCCGATGGCGCGGATTTCTCTCTCACGCCTGGCACGCTCACGTTCACCGCGGGCGGCAGCCTCACACAGTTCATCGCGGTCACCGTGAATGGCGATACCGATTTCGAAATCGACGAAACCCTCCAGATCACGCTGTCGAACGTGCTGGACGTCACCGGCACCACCACCCTCGACGCGGCGGTCGGCCAGGTGACCATCCTCAACGACGACGTCGTCCTGCCTCCGTCGAACAGCGCCAGCTTCTCGGTGCTCGGCAGCATCGGCCAGCGTGCGCCCGGCGTGCCGCTTTCCGGCGCGGAAATCCCGGCCTTCGATCCGGGATCGAAACGCGGCTTCCTCGCCACCGGCGCCGGCGTCGAGGTGATCGACCTCACCAATCCCGCCGCCCCGGCCTACATTGGCAATCTCAGCATGGTCGCCGCCACCGGCTTCAATGACATCTCTTCGGTCGATGTGAAAAACGGCCTGCTCGTCGCCGGTGTCATCGCCACGCCGAAAACCTCGCCCGGTTTCCTCGTGATCATGGACGCCGCCACCGGCAACGTGATCGAAACCGTCACCGTCGGCCCGAACCCCGATGACGTCACCTTCACCCCCGATGGCAGCCGCATCCTGGTCGCCAACGAGGGCGAAACCGCCGGCAACCCGGATCAGGACACCACGCCCGGCTCGGTGAGCATCATCGACATCTCCGGCGGCACCAGCAATCCGCCGGTCACCACCGCAGGCTTCGCCGCCTTCAACGCCCAGGCCGCCGCGCTCAAGGCCGCCGGCGTGCGGATCTTCGCCGGCGCGCTGCCCGAGTTCGACTTCGAGCCGGAATACATCGCGGTCGCGCCCGACGGCCTCACCGCCATGGTCTCACTGCAGGAAGCCAATGCCGTCGGCCTGCTCGACATCGTCGCCGGCGAGTTCACCGCCGTCGTCCCGATGGGGGAAAAGGACTTCTCCAGCCTGCGCGCCGACTTCAGCGACCGCGACGGCCCGGGCGGCTCCGGCATCATCAACCCGACCACCGGCAACCCGGTCTTCGGCCTCTACATGCCCGACCAGATCGCCGCCTTCGAGGCCAACGGCGAGACCTACTACATCACCGCCAACGAAGGTGACGACCGCGACGATTTCATGACGCCCGAGGAGACGATCCGCCTCGGCGACGCCGGCTACGACCTCGACGATGCGACCTTCCCCGACGAGGCCGTCCTCAAGACCGACGCCCGCCTCGGACGCCTCGGCGTGATCAACGCCCCCGGCCTGCGCGGCGACACCGACAACGACGGCGACGTCGACCGCATTCTCATGCTCGGCGGCCGTTCGTTCAGCATCCTCGACGCCTCCGGAAACATCGTCTTCGATTCCGGTGACAGCCTCGAAATGATCGTCGCCAGCCAGTTCCCCGCCCGCTGGGACGACGGCCGCAGCGACAACAAGGGCCCCGAGCCGGAAGGCGTCACGGTCGCCAGCTCCGGCGGGCGCACCTTCGCCTTCCTCGGCCTCGAACGCTCGAACATGGTCTTCGTTTTCGACATCACCAATCCGCTCGCGCCCAGTTTCGTCACCGACCTGCAAAACGCCGGCGACGTGAGCCCCGAGGGCATGAAATTCATCGCCCCGGCCGACAGCCCGAACGGCCGCGCCCTGTTGATGGTCGCCAACGAGGTGTCCGCCACCCTCAGCATCTATCAGCTCGACTCGCTGGAGACGGAAACCTTCACCCTGGAGCTCTTCCACCTCGCCGACCAGGAGGTCAGCGCCGCCGCTGTCGAGGACGCCCCGCGCTTGTCCGGCATCCTCAACGCGCTGCGCGCCCAGGACCTTGGAAACGACGGCCTGCCCGACAACTCGCTCACCCTTTCCTCGGGCGACGCGATCATCCCCGGGCTGTTCTTCGACGCCTCCGCCGGCAGCGACGGCATCGCCGACATTCAGATCCAGAACGAACTCGGCATCCAGGCGATGGCGCTCGGCAACCATGAGTTCGACAAAGGCACCGCCGTGCTCGCCGGCCTGATCAGCGGCTCGGCCGCCGGAAACATCCTCGGCTCGGACTTCACCGGCACCGCCTTCCCGTATCTTTCGGGCAACCTCGACTTCACCACCGATGCCAACCTGGCCCCGCTGGTGACCGCCGACCACCAGGCCCCGCAGCCGAACAAGCTCGCCGCCACCACCGTGATCGACGTCAACGGCGGGAAAATCGGCGTGGTCGCCGCCACCACTCCGGCGCTGGCCACCATTTCCAGCCCCGGCGGTGTCGGCATCGCGCCTTCGCCCTTCGGCGGCTCGCCCGGCCAGGCGGAACTCGACGCCCTCGCCGCAGTGATCCAGGCCGATGTCGATGCCCTGCTCGCCGCCGAGCCAACGGTCAACAAGGTGATACTGCTCGCCCACATGCAATCGATCAGCATCGAACAGGCACTCGCCAGCCGCCTGCGCCACGTGGACATCATCGTCGCCGGCGGATCAAACACCCGCCTGTTCGACGCCAACGACCGCATCCGCGCCGGCGACACCCTTCAAGGCACCTACCCGATCATTCTCAGCGACGCCGACAGCAGCCCGGTCGCCGTGGTCAATACCGATGGTTCCTACAAATACCTCGGCCGTCTGGTGATCGATTTCGACGCCGCAGGCCACATCATCCCGTCGAGCTACGATGAAACCGTCAGCGGTGCCTACGCCACCGACGCCCAAGGCCTCGCCGACCTTTCGGCCGCCGGCCTGATCGATCCGCAAATTCAGCAGATCGCCGACGAAATCGGCGCGCAGATCATCGCCACCGACGGCAACTGGTTCGGCGTCACCAACGAGTTCCTCAACGGCAACCGCTCCGGCGGCGGCACCGACGGCGTGCGCAGCCAGGAAACCAACCTCGGCAACCTCACCGCCGATGCCAACCTGTTCGCCGCCAAGGCCGTCGACCCGACCGTTGTGATGTCGATCAAGAACGGTGGTGGCATCCGCGCCAGTATCGGTGAAGTCGTCGTTCTTCCGGGAGCCACCGAAGCCACCCGCATCGCGCCAACGGCCAATCCGCTCAGCGGACGCCCCGAGGGCGGCATCAGCCAGAACGCGATCCAGGCCGCGCTCGCCTTCAACAATGCACTCACACTGCTCACGCTCACCAAGGAGGAGATCGTCGCCCTGCTAGAGCATGGCGTGGCTGCCGCCACCAACGACAACTCCAGCGCTCAGGGACGCTTCCCGCAGGTCGCCGGACTCGAGGTCGCCTACGACCTCACCGCGCCCACCGGCTCGCGCGTCTTCAGTGCCGCGATCGTCGATGGCAATGGCGCGCTCATCGCCCCACTCGTCGCCGCCGGCAATCTGGTCGGTGATCCAGAGGAGGAGTTCCGCATCGTCACGCTGAACTTCATGGCCAACTTCGGCATCGGTCTAACGGTCGGTGGCGACGATTATCCGTTCCCGCCCTCCCGCCCGGGCGACATCGGCTACGATCCGGCACAGGGCGCGCGCATCAACCGCGTCGACCTTGAGCAGACCGGCGTTAAAACCGGCACGGCCACCTTCGCCGACGATGGCACCGAGCAGGACGCGCTCGCCGAATACCTCGCTGCCACCTTCCCGGACACCGGCAGCGCGTTCGCCCAGGCCGATGTCGGCCGTGAGTTCGACACACGCCTGCAGAACCTCGCGTTCCGCAGCAACGAAGTGCTCGACGGCGCGCCGCTGGGTTTCGACCTCTGGCTCGCGCTCAACAGCTACACTTCGACAGGAGCCGACAGCGACCACAACGGCGTGCCGGACCTCGTCGAGTTCTTCTTCAACCAGAGCCCGAACGACTCCTCCGACCTTGGCAACCTGCCGGTGCTCACCGCTGCCAACGGCGACAAACTGCTGAGCTTCACCACGCTCGACGCTGCCGCCGGCGTCACCGGCACGCTGCAGGTTTCCGACGACCTCGGCGCGTCCGACCCATGGGCTCCGGCGGTCGAGGGCGTGGACTACGAGGTCTTCAGCAGCAGCAGCGCCGATGGTGAAACCACCACCACCCTCCGCCTGCTTGGCCATGCAAGCCGCGGCTTCTGGCGCTTTGAGGTGAACTGATCACTGGCGACCGCATCCATCCTAACCACGCGCGGGCATCCCGACCGGGATGCCCGCGTCACGTTCGGTGCTTGCCGGCTCGCTCACTCCTCCTCCAGCCAGGCGTCGATGCCGCCAAGGACGTTTTTCACGCGGCTGAAGCCGCGGGCCATCAGCATTTCGCAGGCGCGGGCCGAACGCATGCCCATCTTGCAGTGGATGATGATGTCGCGGTCCGCAGGCAGGGACTCGACATGCTCCATGAGCGTGCCGAGCGGAATGAGCCGCGCGCCCTCGATGCGGGCCATGGCGTGTTCATGCGGTTCGCGGACGTCGATGAGGAGGCCTTGGAAACCGTCGGCGAGCAGGCTCCGGAGTTCGGTGGTGGTGATGGTTTGCATGGGGCTTGCGGAGGTGGTGCAGGATTCTTGCGCGAGGGTTTCGGGATTGTGGACGGAGTGGATATCCGGCGCGTCGCCGCACAGGCGGCAGGCGGGATCGCGCGGCAGGGTGAAGCTGCGGAAGTGGCTTTCCAGCGCGTCGTAGGCGGTGAGTTTTCCCAGCGGCGGATGGCCGATGCCGAGGATGAGTTTGATCGCCTCCATCGCCTGGATCGAGCCGATGATGCCGGGCAACACGCCGAGCACCCCGGCCTCCGCGCACGACGGCACGCTGCCGGCGGCGGGCATTTCCGGCAGCATGCAGCGGTAGCACGGCCCACCGAGGTGCGGCGCGAACACGCCCGTCTGGCCCTCGAAACGGTGGATCGCGCCGAAGACGAGCGGCTTGCGCAGGAAATACGCGGTGTCGTTTGTTAGAAAGCGGGTGGGGAAATTGTCCGAACCATCGACGATCACGTCGTAGCGCCTGGCGATGTCCATCGAGTTGTCCGGTGTGAGGCGGGTGGCGTGCGGTTCGATGGAAACATGCGGATTGATTTCGCGCAGGCGGGCGGCGGCGCTTTCGAGCTTGGGTTTCCCGATCCACGATTCGCCGTGGAGGATCTGGCGCTGGAGGTTCGAGGCGTCCACAATGTCGGCATCGACCAAACCGAGCCGCCCGACACCGGCGGCGGCGAGATACATCGCGGCGGGCGATCCCAGCGCGCCGCAGCCGACGAGCAGGACGGCGCTGTGTTTCAAACGCAGCTGCCCCGCCTCGCCGATGGCGGGGATGAGCAGGTGGCGCGCGTAGCGCCGCAGTTCCGCAGGTGTCAGTGAATCGCTCACCGTGCGCCGAGCATGCCGTGCGGGAGAGCCGGTTTCCAAGGTGGAAAAGCGTTTTGCCGAGGAGGTATTCGTGTTATTTTCCACCCATGCCTGAAGTTCTCTCGACCTTCCGCCTGCATCTGGGCGATGCCGCGCCGGATTTCATGCTGCCGGATGCCGGCGAAAACAGGGTTTCGCGCGCCGCTTGCGCCGGCCCGGCCGGATTGCTGGTGATCTTCGCCTGCAACCATTGCCCGTTCGTCGTCCATCTCGCCGATGCACTCGGTGCCTTCGCCCGCGAGATCGCCGAGCAGGGCGTCGGCACCGTGGCCATCAATTCCAACGACGCGGAAAAATACACCCAGGACGCCGCCGAACAAATGCCCGCCTTCGCCGACCAGCATGGCTGGACATTTCCCTACCTGGTCGACGCTTCGCAACAAACCGCGCTCGCCTACGGCGCGGCCTGCACGCCGGATTTCTTCCTGTTCGATGCCGCTGCAAAGCTCGCTTATGCCGGGCAGTTCGACGACACCCGCCCGCGCAGCGGTCGCCCGGTGCACGGCGGCGACCTGCGCGAAGCCGTGCGCCGCATGGTGGCCGGCGAGGAACCGATGCCGCGCCAATACCCGAGCAGCGGATGCAGCATCAAATGGAAACCCGGCAACCGGCCCGAGTGGTGGAACGCGGGGACTTGAACAGGTATTCCTCCCGAAACGTTTTCACCCGATGATGCTCCGCCTGGTTCTGGATATAGGTTCTGACCGCATCGCAATGGGAAGGACTGACGGTGAATGCACCATATCCCTCCTGCCATGCGAAATTCCTTCCACCTTCCAGCCCATGCACCCAGCGTGAGGATTCGCTTTTGATTTCCCGGACCATGTCGGAAAGGCAATGCGTTGCCTTCATACCCATCAGAATATGGACGTGATCGGCGATACCGCCGACCTCCAATGCCACGCCACCCAATCCCCGGATGGTTGTGGGCTTACGGATCAACCCCACGCGGTGATGCGATCCGATTGATCATACAAAGAAGAGATCATTCGCCGGAGTTGCACCTGCGTTCACATTCGCCCCGCCGTTGGCGGCGAGGTGGGTGAGGCAGTGGTGGACGTCTTCGGGATCCGCATGACAGGCGGCGGCGATTTGTTCCGCGGCTTGCGGCTCGCTTGTTAGATGGCTTCTTACGGTTTTCAGCAATTCGAGAAACACGCCCGCGGCCCTCTTGCCGGCTTCCACGCCGGGTTGGTGGTAGGCGTTGATGTTCACCAATGAGGCATAAAAGGAAACCGCGCGCTCGAAGAGGGCGATGAGCAGGCCGAGGGTGAAGGGTGTGACCTCGGGGATGGAAATGGTGAGCGACTTGCGACCTGCGGTGTACAAAGCCTTGCGGGTGCCGCGCAGGAAGCCTTGCAGATAATCGGCAGAACTGATGCCGGGTTCGACTTCGATGCTGTCGCCATTTCGGCCCTTGCGCACCTCGATGAAGGTGGCGAAGAAGTTGTCCACGCCGTCGCGGAGTTGTTGGATGTAGGCGTGCTGGTCGGTCGAGCCCTTGTTGCCATAAACGGCGATGCCTTGGTGGACGGTGTGGCCGTCGAGGTCGAGTTCCTTGCCGAGCGACTCCATGACGAGCTGCTGGAGGTATTTGGAAAACAGGACGAGCGAATCCTTGTAGGGCAGCACGACCATGTCCTTTTCGCCGCGGCCATGGGTCGCATGGTGCCAGGCGAGCGCGAGTTGCATGGCGGCGTTGGTTTTCACATCGGGCTTGCGGGTTTCCGCGTCCATCGCGGCGGCCCCGGCCAACAGTAGATCGATGTCGATGCCCTGCAGCGCGGCGGGCACGAGTCCGACGGTGGACATCACCGAGGTGCGGCCGCCGACCCAGTCTTCCATTGGGAACCGGGCGATGAAGCCTTTCTCCACGGCGAATTGATCGAGTTTGGAGCCCGTGCCGGTCACGGCGACGGCGTGACGGCCGAAATCGAGGCCGGCGTTTTTCCATGCGTCAATGGCTTCGAGCATGCCGTTGCGCGTTTCCGGGGTGCCGCCGGATTTGGAAATCACCAAGACCAGCGTCTTGTCCAAACCAACCGCTTTCAATTTGGCGATCGCCGCGTCCATGCCGGAGGGGTCGGTGTTGTCGAAGAAATGGATCGGCAGCTTCGCGTCCTGGCCGATGGCTTCCGCGACGAGCTGAGGGCCAAGCGCCGAGCCGCCGATGCCGATGAGCAGGATCTGTTGGAAATTTCCGTTGGGTGCCTTCACTTCGCCGGAATGCACCTTGGCGGCGAAGGCCTTGAGGTCCGCGAGCGGGCCGGTGATGGCTTGTTTCAACTCCGCCGTCGGGGCGAGATCCGGATTGCGCAGCCAATAGTGGCCGACCATGCGGCCCTCGTCGGGATTGGCGATGGCACCGGCTTCCAGCGCCGCGATGTGCGCGAAGGCCTTGTCGATTTTCGGAGCCATCCGGCTGTGAAACTCGTCGCCGATGTCCATCAGCGACAGGTCGAGCGAAAATCCGAGGTGCGGGTAGCGGAGCAGCGATTGTTGGTAGGTTTGCCAGGACATGGTGTCAGTAGGTGATGATGGTGTGGACCGGATGCGGAATGAGTTTCGAGCGGCCGTTGAGAAACTCCAGTTCGATGAGGACGGAGAAGCCGAGCACGTTCGCGCCGAGGCCGTCGAGCAGCTTCAAGGCCGCTGCGGCGGTGCCGCCGGTGGCCAGCAGGTCGTCCACCACCAGGATCGACTCGCCGGGTTTCACGGCATCGGCATGCATTTCGATGGCAGCCTCGCCATATTCGAGTTCATAAGCGGTGAAGTGCGTCTTCCACGGCAGCTTGCCCTTCTTCCTAACAGGAACAAAGCCCGCGCCCAGGCGGTCGGCCACGGCGGCGGCGAAGATGAAGCCGCGCGCGTCGATGCCCACGACCTTGTCGATTTTCGCGCCGCCGGCGGTTTCGCAGAGCAGCGAGATCGACTCGCGGAACAACGCGCCATCCGCGAGGATCGGCGTGATGTCCTTGAAGACGATGCCGGGTTTCGGGAAATCGACGACATCGCGGACGGCGGCGCGGAGGGCTTCGGCGGACATGGCGGGGCGAGGCTAGTGTGCTTGGACCGGCTGGGGAAGCCGATTTGCATCGGGCAGGAACCGGCCCGCACCGTCACCGGTGCGCCTGCGCCATCTATTTCGCTGACTCCACGCCGAGCATGGTGCAAGCTGTGCCCGCAGCATGTCTGAGAAACCACCCGCCACCCCGCCGCCTGGGATCGCCTTGTTCGATCTCGACGGCACCTTGCTGCCGTGGGACTGCCAGTTGTTGTTCCGGCATCATGTTTTGCGGCGCGAGCCTTGGCGCGGCGTGTTCCTGCCGCTGTTCCTCGTTTTCCTGCCATTGGCGGGGCTGCTCGGTTCGGGCCGGATGAAGCGGGTGTTCCTGAGTTTCCTCTGGCGGATGAGCCCGGAGAAGCTCGCGGCCCATTCGGAGGCATTCGCCCGTTCGGTGGAGCCGACGATTTACCGCGAATTGCGCGATGCACTGGAAAAACACCGCATTGCCGGGCACTTCACCATCCTCGCCTCGGCCAGTCCGGAGTTTTATGTTTCACACATCGGCCGCATGCTCGGCTTCGATCTCACGCTTGGCACCGTGGTGGAACACCGCGGCCTGTTTCCCCGCCTGAAAAACCACAAGGGGACGGCCAAGGTCGAGCGCCTGCATGAACGGCTGCCCGCCTCATGGTTCGATGAAGACGGCCGGCTGCGGGCATGCCACGGCTACACCGACAGTTGCGCCGATTTGCCGATGCTCGGGCTCTGCCAGTCCGCCACCGTGGTGAATCCCTCGCCGGTGCTCGCCTCCATGGCGGAAAACAACGGCTGGACCATCGTCCGCCCGCCGCGCCCGTGGAGCGGGCGTTTCGATTTCACCCAGCGCGTGCTCGCCCTGCTCACCGGCCTCGGCCGCGATCCCGGCGGACTCACAAGGCCACCCGGAAGAAATCCCGCATGACCTCGCGGTAAACGTCGCGCTTGAACTCCGGCAGCCAGTCGAGATCGAATTCCTGCGGCGGAATCCATCGGTAAGCGCGGAACTCTCGCGGTTTCTGGTCCACGTCCACCTGCGGCGCGTCCGCCTTGAGCCGGCAGAGGAAATACGTCTGCTCCTGGCCGTGGCTGCCGTGCTTGCGCAGCTTCTTGCCGCGCGCGCCCTGCGGGTAGAGATAACGATAGCCCTCGCGGCGGTCGATGATCTCGTAGTGTTTCGGCAGCAGGCCGATTTCCTCGCGCACTTCGCGGAACAAGGCCTGCTCGGGACATTCCCCCGGGTCCACCCCACCCTGCGGAAACTGCCACGCGCCGGGAATGTTCGCGCGTTCGCAAATCAGCAGACCACCCGCCGGATTCACCATCAGGGCGGCGACGTTGGCGCGGTAGCGAACCATGCAATGAGCCTGAATTCCCCGGCCTTTGCACGCAATCATTAACTTTTGCGAAGTATTTACCCAAAGACTGGCCAAAAGCGGAAACGTCTGCCAGTTTACCGACATGAAAACACCGCCATCGCTTTGCGCCGCTGTCATCCTCCTCGCCATCGCCATGCCGGCCGCCGCCCAGCAGAATACTCCGCAACCCAAGGCTCCCGAGGACACCGTGCAGCAGAACCGTTTCTGGCAGGCCTCGTTGCCCGGCGGGCACTACATGGTGGCGCTGGATCGCATCTCGGCGGTGAGCCGCCACCGGTATGTGCTCGATGGCGCGGTGATCGTGGACGAAGT
>JBMTCD010000061.1:0-16736 GCA_049430545.1 Luteolibacter sp. | reverse complement strand
TCCCCATCCTCAATCCCAACTGCGGATTAGAGGGTGAACAAGCCCGCAATTTCCTGAGCGGCCGCGGCCACCGCGTGCTGCGCTCGCTGAATGCCGCGCAG
Organism: Luteolibacter sp.; assembly: GCA_049430545.1. Taxonomy (GTDB): domain Bacteria; phylum Verrucomicrobiota; class Verrucomicrobiia; order Verrucomicrobiales; family Akkermansiaceae; genus Luteolibacter. The sequence continues at coordinate 16,635 of JBMTCD010000061.1, read as the reverse complement.
TGTGTCGTGGCCGGTCCCGGGGCCGAGCCCTCGCTGTTGGAACAATCGCGTGCCCGGGGTTTGGAAGTGGTGGCATGGGATGCCATCCGCGAAGCGGTCCGCGATGAGGGATTGCTGGCCGGACTGATGGCGCCGGGCGGCAACGCGCCGCTGCGGGAATGCCCGATCGAGCCGCTGCTGTGCCGCGACGGCGACGGCTGGCGCTTGATGGACCGTCCGCTGCCCCGGGCCGCCATTGTGGCGGACTGCGACCGGAAATACATTCCGCAGGCCGGGCGTTTTGCCGGGCTTTGTTTTGACCAGCCGTTCGTGGAAACACTGCAGGCGGTCCTGACCGGAATGAACCACGCCATGCCTGTGGCGCTCGAAGGTGAAACCGCGGCATCGAAAACCACCGCCGTGCTTTACCTGGCACATCTGCTCCAGCAACCGGTGATCCGTCTCAACCTGAACGGCCAAACCGACTCCGGCGAATTGGTCGGGCGATTCGTCCCGTCCGGCAAAGGCTGGCGGTTCCAGGAAGGCGCGCTGCCCGCCGCCATGCGACGTGGTCACTGGTTATTGCTCGATGAAATGAACCTCGCGGAACCTCAGGTGCTCGAACGCCTCAACTGTGCCTTGGAGCACCCGCCCACGCTCGTGTTGAGTGAAGGTCACGGCACGGTGTTTGGTCCGGGTGGCGATGTGGAGGTTGCTGAAAACTTCCGCCTGCTGGCCACCCTCAACCCAGCAGAATACTCGGGCCGCAGCATCCTCAGCCCGGCCTTCCGCAACCGCTGGCTCGTCTGGCACCAGGCGCAGGCCGCCGACGAAGCCGCCATCCTCACCATGCTGCGAACACTCGTCACCGGCGAGCAGCCCGTCGTCTGCTGGAGAGGCAAATCTTATCAGGCAGATGCCACACCCGCGCTTTTCCCCCAACTTCAGGATATGGCGGATGTCGAATCCGTCCTCGCCCGCTTCGCCATGTTTCACTGCACCGTGGCTGCGGCAGCCGGCGCGCATGGAACCACCCCCGGTCTAGCCCGCCACCGCCGCGAACGCCACGTCTTCACGCGCCGCAACCTGATTGCCGCTCTTCAGTTATGTGACCGTTCTTCCAATGACCCACGGCGGGGGCTCAGCGATGCGATCCAGCAGATTTACATCGACCGCTACCCGGACGCCGCCGACCGCAAGGCCGTCCACGCCCATCTGCGTGCCGCAGAACTCGCCTGATTCCCCATGCTGGCCGAACTTCAATCCCTCGCAGCCCTTGCTTCGTCACTGCCGGATATCACGGTGGAAACGGGCGAGCCCGGCTGTCTTTGGTCGTTCAACTGGACGACCCGCCTCATCACCGCCGATCCCGCGGACCTCACGCTGCGCCATCCCGACTACTGTCGCGGCCTGATCCTTCATGAAGCGGCCCACGGCGCAATCACCCGGATCGGCGGCATCGTGCCCCCGGAACTCATGCAAAACGAAGCAGGCCTCCACCACCTCCTCAATGTGGTGGAGGACTGCCGTATCGAGAACTGGCTGCAGCAACGCTTCCCCGGCTGCCGGCCGTGGATCCGCCTATACAACGACCGACTTCTCATCGCCCCGTCAGATCCCGCAGCCCGCGCCCGCCTGGCCGGCGACCCGGCGGGCGGTTTCATCCTCGGCCTGCTCAGCGAGTGGTGGCGGGAACAAGCTCCATGTGAACTGCAACCACTCTCCACGGCCGCCATCGCCGAGGTGAAACCGCATTTCATGCGGGCCGTCGCTGCATTCCCCGAGCCGCAACCCCCTGCCGCCGCGAAAGTGCTGCCGCTGTATGCCAGCCATCCGGTGGCGGCGTGTTTTCGCGCCGCTGACCGTGACGCCGGTCCTGCCGCGGCGGAATGTGTCATCCGCATGTCCCAGCACCGGATGTGGACCATCACCTGGACGCAAATCATGCCCGTTTTTCGGTAACTGCTTGAACATCCCGACAGCGAACCCACACGGCGGATGCTGGCGAGTCGCGCGACATCCGGCTGGCGCGCGGCGCGGCACAACGGACGGCTCACTACGCCAGCCGCCCAGGATCCAGGAAATCCGGACCCATCGCATCGGTCGGACCATGCCTACCATCAGGCGGTCGCCCGCCACGGCGGCCTTATCGAATCCTGTGCCGATGTCGTGCTGCGCCAACTCATCGAGGAATCGCGCCCGAAGACGACGCGTTTCCACCGCTCCGGCAGCCGGCTCGATCTTCGCATGGCCATGCAATTCGACGCCGATCCGCGCCAATACGAACACCTTTACCTGCGGCGCACATTGCCAAGCCATCCCGACCCCGCCTTCATCATCCTCGCCGACGAATCCTCGTCGATGAGGGGCGAACGCGCCCGCGCCACCTTCGAGGCCGTTGTCGTGCTGCGCGAAGTGTGCCTGCGCCTTGGCATCCCGCTCGCCATTGTCGGCTTCGGCTCAAGAACCCGGAATATCCAGGGATGGGAGGACGAGAACGGCATCAAAGTCCGCCGCAAAGTCTCCGCCCTTCTCGACCCATCCGGCTCCCGATCCGATCTCCGGCCCGCTCTGGACAATGCGCAGATGCTTCTGTCCAGCTTGAATGGCTCCAGCCGGCCCCGCATCTGGATCCTCAGCGATGGCGAGGTTTCCGATCCGGATGCCGTCCGCAAAATCATCAACCAGATTCGTATCTCGGGCATTCCCGTGCATGGCCTGGGTCTGGGTCCTGATTCGCACGGATTGGCCCAAGTCATTCCTGATGCCGCCATCGGCATCAGCGCGGGTGAATTGGCCCAATTCTTTGCCCGGTTGCTGCAAGCCCAGGCAAATACCGCCTCGTCTCAGAACTGTTCGGCATGATTCTTCCAGTCTCACCGGAAACACCGATAGACCGACTCATCCTTCGCGATGGGTCTCCATTCTGGCTACGGTCGTCTCGGAGATCGTATTTCTTGTGATTCACAACCAACGACTTAAACCCAGGGTCGGCGTTTGCTGAGATTTCTTTAATTTCTTTTTGCAGCATGTTTCAGGGTGATTTTGCCAAGTGCGTGCTTGGTGCCGTCCGGATCGAGATACTCAATCGAATAATCACCGTCAGGGTAGCCAGAAAGGTCAATGGGCTTCGGCGAGGTCGTAATACCCTTGCCAATGACACTGGTCACCAAGGTCAGACGGATTGTATTGCCGTCCCGCTCGTGCTTGAGTTTGCGGACACCCAAGGCCGAATTGACCATAGTCGGCTTGACGGTCACTTTCTTCGTTCCAGAGACATCGCACTCAACGAGTAGTTCGGTGTCTTTTATCGAGACTTTCATACCACCGACTGACTGGACGAATCTCCAGTCCTTGGTTTCCTTTGTAAAAAACCCGGCGACATCCGAAAAGGCGAACGTGGTGGCGCTGAGAAGGATTAATGCGGTGATGTATTTCATGGTGATGGATCTATTGTTTTTCCAGGCATGTTAAGGTAGGGACGCCGCTTGCCCGACAACCAACCGGTATCAAAGCCAGAATCCCGCGCGCGCCAAGGCCAAAACGCCGGAGCGCACAGAGCCATTTCATCTGAAAGAGGCGTGAGCAGCTGTCCCGCCCTGGGCAGGGCGGGATGACAGGAGCTGCGGTGCCCGGGACGCGCCGGATGCCAATTTTAAGGATGATCCGGCGTCCTTGGACGAACCGCAGGGGCGTTGAGGTCGGTGAGTAAGGGAGAGGTGGCGATCAAGGTCATTGCCCGAAGCGCATCGGGTTCGATCAACCAATCACGGTTTTGCAGCAGGACGGGACTCACGCCCGGTCGGTGGTGTCAACGACCACGCGTCAAAACAGCAAAGGCGGACTCGAAAGCCCGCCTTTGTGTTTCAAAAGGATCAAAGGGGAGATTCAGCCCTTACGCCGCATGAGGAGCGCTCCTGAAAGGAGCATCATCAGGCCCATCGCGCTCCCCGGTTCAGGGATCGCACTCACGCTTGCACTGGCGAGACGGAACCCGAGGTAGAAGTGTTCGGACGACGGGACGAAGTTGACGCGGTTCGAAGAGGCTAGGGCGCCGCCGCTGGCTGTATACCAGGAGGCCCCGCGAGCCCCGCGCGACGAGTCGATAACAGCGTCGTTCCATTCCCAGACGTTGCCTCCTTGGTCGAAGGTGCCATACATGCTCGGATCTCCGCTGTAAGTGCCCACATAGGTCGATCCACTAGAGGCATAATTCGCATCCGCCGTGGTGATTGTGTTCTGGCCATTCGGATAGAGCGAGTAGGTCGAAGTTGCTCCGTTGTAGTAGGCGGCCTTATACCACTCGTTCTCAGTGGGGATGTAAACCTGCGCCCCGGCATTGGCGGTGATGATTCCGCTGGTGGCTCCGTTGAGGGTGTAGGAACCGGTTTCTGTGTCGCCGCCGCTGCCTTGGCCATTCGCCAGCCAATTGGCAAAGCGGGCGGCATCGAACCACGAAACATAAACCACCGGGTGGTTGGCCAGCGCGCCCGTCACCGAATACGTAAAGCTGCCGCTGGAACCACTGCGGGTGATTCCATAGGACGACATGGACGTATTGTAGAGACCGTAGCTGTCGGTGGATGCCTTGGCATTGAGGAACGCCCCATACTGGGCGTTGGTCACCTCGTATTTGCCAATCCGGTATTCGTAGCCCACCGCGCCGTAACCGGTGGTATCTGCGGCGTTGCCTGCATTACCAACAGTGACCCAGTCGATGGTGACCGAGGCGGAGGCTTGGGACAGAAGCGAAATGCCAGCTAAAAAGACAAGCTTGCGGGTAATAGAAGAGATTCTCATTAGTGATGTGCGGTTGATTGAGGTGGATAAAGCGGAAGACGCGGCAGACGGCAAGCATTGGTTTATTTTTGGCTGAAACTTTGCCCCGTGGGTGCGCATCAAGCTGAATCCGCCACCCGCGATGATCGGTTGCCAGACTCGCGCCTGATCTCTGGCGTCGGCAAGCTGCCCGATGGCTTTCACAGCATCTCGACCGGAACTTCATGCTTCTGAGCGGATTCGAGGATGAGCTTTGCATCCGCGGCTGCTTGAAGATGGGTTCGAACCGGCCCTCCACCTGGCCACACGCTGGCCATACCCGGTGATGGCCTCCGCGGAGAGTTCTTCACTCTCCAGGCTCTCGATGAGTGTCTTGGGGTCCCCGCAAGCCAACAAACTCACCTTGACCCAAGCTGCCGGGATTGGGAAAAGCCTTCCCCATGGCCGGCCCCAGAGATGATAGATATTTTTCAGACAGCATCTGAGGTCACGGCCAGCAGCGCTTCGTCCCAATCCTTCCACACCGGATCGAGCCGGTGGCCGCGCAGCATCCCGGCGATTTCCGCGACGCTGCGGGTGTCGTGGATCCTGAACTGCTCGGTGGCCTTCTCGCAGCCGGATTTTTGCTCCAGCTCGACGCGGCGGCCCTTGATGGTGAGGTGCAGGTCCTCGCTGCCCGCGCCGGTGTAGCCGCCGGGTTCGGTGCGCGCGCCGGCCGACATGTGGGTGACGCCGAGCGTGGCCAGCGCGTCGCGCAACGGACCGGGCTCGCGCGTGGAAAGCACGATGCCCACCTGCGGAAACAGCATGCGGAACACTGCGATCAACCGCACCAGCGACTTGTCCGTCAGGAACAACGCGGGCTCGGGCGTGTATTCGTAGTTTCCCGCATACGGCCGCATCCGCGGGAAGGCCACAGTGAGTTGCGATTTCCAGCAATGCTTGAGCAGGTATTCCAAATGTGCGCACAGCGCGAGCGCCTCGAGTTTCCAATCCGCCAGGCCGAACAAGGCACCGATGCCGATGCGCCTGAAGCCGCCGGCGTAGGCGCGCTCCGGGCAATCGAGCCGCCAGTCGAAGTTCTTCTTCGGCCCCGCAGTATGCAGTGTCTGATAGATGTCGCGGTCGTAGGTTTCCTGATAGACAACCAATCCCTCCGCGCCATGTGCGACGATCTCGGCGTATTGCCCGTCCTCCATCGGCCCGACCTCGATGGCAAGCGTGGGGATGAACGACTTGAGGGCATCGATGCAGTTTTGCAGGTAGCCATCGGAAACGAACTTCGGGTGCTCGCCGGCGACCAGCAGCAGGTTGCGGAAACCCAGCCCGTGCAAATGCCGCGCCTCGCGTTCCACCTGTTCGACGCTGAGGGTGGTGCGCAGGATTTTCGCGTCGCGGGAGAAACCGCAATACGAGCAGTTGTTCACGCACTCGTTGGAAAGATAGAGCGGCGCGAACAAGCGCATCGTCCTGCCAAAATGCCGCCGCGTCGTTTGCTGGCTCTGCCGCGCGAGTGCCTCCAGCGGCCCGCCGGTCCGCTCGTCGAGCAAGCGCGCGCAACGCCGCATCAACGGCGTGGGCCGCCGCATCAGCTCGGGAAACACCTCGGAAAACGCCATGGCGCGCGCAAGATGCACGGGCGGCGCGCGGGCGTCAAACCACGTGATGGGCCTCAATTTCCTTCGGGAGCGATCGCGAACGTGTATGCCAGCGCGGTGCGAACCCGTTCCATGGCTTCACCATAAAAAACTCCCACCGGCCCCTGCATCTCATGGTGTTGAATTGCCTGCAAACCCTGTAGGTTTGCATGGCTCCGCTCACGCAGGAAAGGCCGCGGTGGCAGTTCGACTTCGTATTTCGATCCCCGGCTGGAAGTGGTGATGGGCGCGCAAATCGACAGAGCCCTTGGTGCATCGGGATCTTCGCGCGAAACCACCAGCATGAGCCGCACTTTGCCGCCCATGCCGAGGTCCACCCGATACACCTCACCTGGCTTCGTCGTCACACAGCGAGTCAATGGCGGCCTGTCTCATTCTGGTTGGCATGAGGAGATCCTGATTGTCCGGAATTTCCACCGCGAAGGGCAAACCCTTGCGCATCCGCACCTGGCTCAAAAACATCCGGATTGCCTCGGTGGTATTGATTCCCAGCGCACCGAATACCGCTTCGGCCTCCTCCTTGAGGGTCGAATCCACCCGGGCGCGCACAACCGCATCTTTCATGGCCCGAATGTGCCACACTGTGGCTATAGTGCAAACAGATTTTCCTCCTTCGGAAAAAAAAGTCATCCATCCGATATGTTGCCCATAGGTTGGACAAGCTTCGGTTGATCTGCCCTGATGCGCCCATGCACCCCGCGCTCGACACCCTTGTGCTCGCGTTTTCCGCGGACGACGGGCTGTCCGTGCCCGAGCGCGCCTTGTTTCTCGGCGCGCGTCCGCATCCCGCGCTGCAGGCGTGGCCGGAAATCACCGGCTGGCAGCCGCTCAAGCCGCTGGCGGACGCGTGGGAGCGCGAGGGATTCCAGCGCGTCGATGCGCCGGCCGGCCGCTGGCCGCTGGTGATGGTGCTGCCGGGAAAATCGCGCGACGAGACAATGGCGTGGTTCGCCATGGCCCGCGATCACCTGCTGCCGGGCGGGCGGATCGTCTGCGCCATGCCCAACACCGCCGGCGCGGCGCGCTTCGAGAAGGAATTCGCCAAGGCCACCGGAACCGTCGCCTCGATCCAGAAACACAAATGCCGCGCCTTCCATGCGGCCGATGACGGCACTTGGAACGAGGCCCTGTTCGCCGAATGGCGTGAACTCGGAACCCCGCGCTTCATCCCGGACACCGGCTTCATCACCCAAGCCGGCGTCTTCAGCCACGGCCGCATCGATTCCGGCTCGCTCGTGTTGGCGAAATACCTGCCCGCCAGCCTCCGTGGCCACCTCGCCGACCTCGGCGCGGGCTGGGGCTATCTCCCGGACATCGCCCTCGACCGCTGCCCCGGCATCGAACGCATCGATCTGTTCGAAGCCGACTCGCGTGCGCTTGCCTGCGCGAAAGACAATCTCGCCCGCCACGCGTGCGACATCCGCTTTCACTGGCACGACGTCACCACCGGCCTGCCGGAAACCTACGATGCCATCCTCATGAACCCGCCCTTCCACACCGGCCAAGACACCGATGTCGATCTCGGCCGCGCGTTTCTTACCACCGCCGCCGCCGCGCTGAAACCGCATGGAAAACTGTATCTCGTCGCCAACCGCCAGCTTCCCTATGAAAGCTGGATTGATTCCCTGCGCCTCCATTGGCGCAAGGTGGCGGAGGACTCCACATACAAGGTCTTGTTCGCAGAGAAGCAACGGCCAGCACTTCTCCGGGCCTCGATACGGGCATCAGCCTAATCATCGAAAATTTCCACAGGGCCTTGGTAGGCCTTGGTATCACCTTGGCCGGGCATTTCAGCGGGATACTGCCCCGCATCGTTCGCGTCTGGAAAATCCGGCGGCAGCAATTGCGGCAGTATTTCCTCCCACCATGCGCGGCGGTCAAGCTCCTCCTGGATCAGGATCTGCTGCTGATCATGGTCCAGCACATCTACCAAAGCATCTACCAGTGAGACCGAGGAATCCCCCGGTTGGGCGGCGGCCTCCGCCAGATTGGCTCCGGATGAAGTGGCGGGGTCTTCAGCAGCCATCAGTGGACCGCCTTGCCATCGTTCCGTCGACATTCCAGGCTGCCACGATGCGGAATTGCGCGCCAGAATATCGAAAACCCGCCGCTGCTGGCCCGGACTGAGGTCCAGCGATTCACGGAGCGATTCCAGTTCGCGATTGGCCTCGGCAGCGACGCGCTCCGCGTTGGCAAACCACGCATCCTCGTCCATCGGGACGCCGGCGGCAGGCGCGCCATGCACTTGGAAACCGGCCGCCGTCGATCGGGAAATCCGCCGGTTTTCCGCAGCTTCGCTTTTTCTCGCGTCCGGCGGCTGTTGCCATGCAGCTGGGGCCGGCTGCGGCTGGCCGGCGGAAGCCTGCCCCGGCAAAGAGGCAGACTGGCGGGAAGCAGGCCCCTTGGCGGCACCGCCATAGCTGACGAGATGGAACGCGATAGTCGCCGCGCATCCCATGACGGCTGAACCAAGGACGGTCAATTGGCCTGTTGTCATGGGGTTTAATTGCCGGTTGATGGATCCAATGCCAGTAATGGATCTTGGGAAACCCTCTGCGGGAAACGCTCGAGGATCAAGCTTTTTAACCTGGCCCGGCTGGCGGAGAGGCGAGCCGACTGCGCGGCGGATAACGTCACCCCGGCGTCGATCGCATCATGCACCCTGAGCATCCTGAGATACATCGTGAACAAGGCTTTTTCCTTATCCTCATCGATCGCACGGCTCACCGTGGCGAGGATTTTGTCGGCCTGTTGTTGTTGGACGGTGTCGAGCTCAAGATCGGCGGCGAGCCTGCCCGATGCAGCTTGCGCCCAGGATCGGGTCTCTGCGGGCGTCGCGGCCACGGGTGCGCCGGGCGCGGTGAGCCGGCCGATTGTCATGCCGGATATGAAAAGCGCCGCGAGGCTGGCAGCCAGCAAAGCGTGGGTCTTGATCTGTGAATTCATGGGCGCGTGGGCAATTCGTTGGGCGTGGACAACACAGGCAAGGGCAACAGGATGGATTTATTGCGCAGTGCATCGGTGGTGGCCAGCAGCGCACAGGCGGCCATCGATGCCACGGCGGCGCGGAATGACCACAGCGTCCAGCGCTGCAGCGAACGGACGCGGCGGCTGGCCTGCCATTGAGCCACGATGCGGGCGGCCGCGCCAAACGGCGGCGTGCACCCGGGTTGATCATGCACGCCGGGCAGGCGGGCGGTGATTTTCTCCCATGTCAGCAGTTGTGGTTTCATTCTCAATAATGGCTTGGAAATGGCATATGTTGCTGGATTGGCAAGAATGGCGCGGATGCTGGCGTGACGCTTGCGATTCCATTGCCGGGTTGATCGTCGTCCATTTGTGTTCGTTGGATAGGGATGAAATCCATCAATTGGCCTTCATGATGTGTTTACCCGTTGCGTTCGCGTTCCAGACGCTTGAGTTGCTCGTTGAGCCTGCGGCGCGCGCGCATCGCGCAGACCTTCACGCGGCTGAGGCCCCAGCCGGTGAGTTCGCACACTTCGCGCAGTGATTTTTTTTCAAGATCGAGCATTCTGAGGATCATTCTTTCATGCGGCTTGAGGGTGGCAAGCAGGCGCTCCACCAGCTCCCGGCCATCGTATTCTGTTGCCGCGGCGGCGGTGGCATCCGCTCCTTCCATCAACAGATTGACAAATCCGGCATCCGTCACAGATAGATCGGAAAAGCGCACTTCGGGCCTTGCCTTTTGGCGGCGCAGTTGATCGAGGCAGGTATTGAGCGCGATTCGGGCGACCCAGTGGGGAAGCGGCTGGACGCCACGGAACGAATCGATGGATGAAAAGACCTTCATGAACACCTCCTGGACCAGATCCAATTCATCATGCCCGCGCGGAAGATGGTTCCGGACAATCCGCAGGACATGGCCATACAGCGCCTCGACGAGCCGATTGGCCGCCACTTCGCATCCCTGTCTGACAAGTTGGACGGTTTCATCCCAGTCCGGTGCGGGTTCTGGTTTTTGCGTCATCACCCTGCTGGTATCGAGACGGTTGACGGCTGCAGCAGGTTACACGCGCGAGCATGATTCTTGCCTCATGGGTATGAATGGCGGACCCGGAAAAAGCGCATCGCCGGGCGCGGCCTGACCGGGTCGGTGAAGGAATAATCACCGGTGCGGGTGGCGGTATGGACGGTTTCCGGGAAGTCGTGCCAGCTGGCAATATCCTGTGAGTATTGCAGACGGTATTGGTAGCCGTATTCCTCGTTCCAATCGAGCTTGATGTCGCCGGCATCAGTCCATGACATGGCGAGATTCAAGGTCACCGGATCAGCGCGCAGCCGGTAGTCATCGAAGAGCATGTAATTGTCTCCCGGATGAATGTCCGTGGAGAACGGGAAGGTGTTTCCGACCTGCATTTGTGCAAGCACGAAGCCCAGGGTCCTGGCGTAGGGGCCTTCGTGGAACGGAACGTCTTGAAACAAGGGCGCGCCGCCCAGTGTGACAGACCAGCGGTTGGTGCGCAGATTGATGCGGAATTCCAGCAGTTCCAGGGTTTCCGGAAGGTAAGTGTAGCCGGTGTTGGCATAGGAGATCTGGGTGCCGTTCCAATACAGCAGGTAGATGATGCGCTGCGGCAGTCCGGTGGCGCTGTCGAGAGTGCTGTTGTCAAACTGGATGCCTGCCAGCAATTGGCTGCTGTTGTTGTAAACCAGAAACTCGAAGTCATCTCGGCGGAAGGATGAGAAGGCGGTGGAATCCTTGATGCCGAAGACCACGCTGAACGAGACGATTTCCCGGCCAAGGGCAAGCGGATCGAGGTTCACGGGACGGCGCAGGTGCACCGACTTGCTGCCGACGCCGGTGATTCTTGCGGAATTGCCGCCCAGGTATGCCGCGTTGCCGATCCCGGACACACCGTGCTGGGATTCGGAAAGCACACCGCTGAGGCCTTTGCCTGCGTGGGCCGTGCTGCCGATCCAGCCATCGGTGCCGGCTATGGCATCCACCCCCGCCTTGTATGGCGGGCTTTCAAAGCTGGTGACGTATGCCTCACCCGCCCATAGTGGCCACTGCGCCAGGCTCAGCTTGGACAGGCAGGCACAAAATATGGCGGCGCGCGGGCTCATGGGCTTGATGAAACACTATGAGGGATGGCATGCCGAAGGCAAACCGCCATTTTCTCAAATGAAAACAGGTGTCCCGCCTTTCAGCGGGACACCCTCATCGGATCATCGCGGCATCTGCAGCATGCGCGGCATCAACGCTCCCGGCCACCCGGGCGCGAGTTCAAGTAGGCTTCCCACTCGGCCTGTGAAACCTTGCCATCCGTGTCGGAATCGATCGCGGCGATCACGGCCCGGGCCTCTGCCAGAGAGAGCCGGCCGTTGCGGTCCAGATCGAATTGGGCAAGCGATGCCGGGTAGGCAATGCCCCACAGTGTGTGAGCCAGTTCCGGCAGGGGCTGCGGCAGGGGGAATGGTGGCAGCGAAGGCTTCAGCGCTTTCAGATAGGCGTCCCACTCGGTTGGCGAAACCTTGTCATCACGATCGGCATCAATGGCGGCGATTGCGGCGCGTGCCTCGTTCAGGGAGAGCCGGCTGTTGCGGTCCAAGTCGAACTTGGCTAGCGGTGGCGGGCATGGAATGCCAGCCGCCGTGGGGAATGATGAAGGCAGCGGCTGCGGCAGCGGGAATGGCGGCGGGACCGGCCTGAGCACCGCAACGAATTCCTCCAGGCTGATGGTGCCACTGCCGTCCTTGTCGAGATGGCTGATCATGCGGGCCAGCATCTCGTCTTTGATTCCCGGGATCCCCTTCAACTCATCCGCGCTCAGTTCACCGTCTTCATTGATGTCAAGTTGGTTGAAGCGTTTTTCCCGGGCTTCACTGACCTTGGTGGCAATGGCCTCGCGGGCGGCTTGGATTTCCTCGGGCGACAGTTTGCCATCGCCATCGGTATCCCACGGGTGCAGGCGGCCGGGCAGTATGGCGCGTGCCTCGCGCATGGCTTTTTCGTAGGCTTGTCGCTCCTCAACCGACAGCTTGCCATCCTCATCCAAATCGAAGGGCTTGAGGAACTCGGGCAAATCTCCGGTGCCGAAAGGGCGCGGCGGCGCAGGCTCGGTGGTTTGTGCGTGGGCGAATGCCGCGAATAGCAGCGAAGCGCCGATGTGGATCGGGGTGGTCTTCATTTGGTTTCGAATGCGGGTTGCTGGCGGCCGGGTCGGCTTTTCAAGCAAGCGGGCCCGGATGCGCTGTTCGATGATTGAGACGCAGGCACCTCATCTGCGGTTACTTGATATTTTTCATTCATCGCAAATGGCAATACCGCAGGGGTTGACCCGGACCATTTTTTGGGATTGCTGGTCATGCAGCCATGGCTGTTTGCACCCGTGAAACTCGTCAAACTGCTCGCCAATCTCGGCTACGGCTCGCGCAAGGAAGTCCAGCGCTTCATCCGCTCCGGCGCGGTGACCGACGACAGCGGCCGCGTGCTGGGCGAAGGCGAAGTGCCGCCGCACGAGCGCATCCGTTTCCGCGGCGAGCCGCTTGATCCGCCGTTTCCGCTCACCCTCATGCTAAACAAGCCGGACGGCCACACCTGCAGCGCCGACGATCCCGGCGCGGTGATCTACGATCTGCTGCCGGAGCGTTTCGCCCACCGCAATCCGGGCCTCAATCCGGTCGGCCGGCTCGACAAGGACACCACCGGCCTGCTGTTGATGACCGACGACGGCAAGCTGCTGCACAAGATCATCCATCCGAAGTCGGGCTGCCTGAAAATCTACCATGCCGTGCTCGACCGCCCGCTTTCCGGCAACGAGGCGGACTTGTTCGGTTCCGGCGAGTTGTTGCTCCACGGCGAGATCAAACCGCTGCTGCCCGCCGGTTTCAAGGCGCACGGCGAAAAGGAGGCACTCGTGACCCTGCACGAAGGCCGCTACCACCAGGTGCGCCGGATGTTCGCCGCCGCGGGAAACCACGTCACCGCCCTGAAACGCATCGCCATCGGTGGCCTGACGCTGCCCACGGACCTCGCCGAAGGCGAATGGCGCATGCTGACCCGCGCCGAACTGGAGCAGGTATTCGCCTCACGGATGTGAGCAGCTCCATGTTCGTCCATGTTCGGATTCCATGCCGCCCATCGCGCTCACTCGATGGGCGTCAGTTCCACTTTCCGGAAATGGATCTCCGCGCCCTCGCTTTGCAGGCAGATCGCGCCCTTGCTGGTGGTGATGTCGGTGCCTTCGTTCATCAACACGCCATTCACCCAGACCGTGATGCGGTTGCCCTCGCAGCGGACGCGCATGGTATTCCACTCGCCCACCGGTTTCTCGACGCTGTTCTGGCGCTTCACCCAGCGCCGGTCCTGCGGCGTGGCACCAAGCACGGTGACCTTCTCGCCGATCATCCAGAAATCCCCGGCGTTTTCGTGGGCAAGCTGGACTTCGAGCGACTTCGGCCAGATGAACCGCTCGCGCGGGGTCGAGCAGTGGACGAGCAGGCCGCCATTGCCCGGCTCGCCGCCCGCCGGCCAGCGCCACTCGACGGTGATCTCGTAGTTTTCGAATTCCCGTTCCGTGCGGATCACCCCGGGCGGGCGGCCCTTGCAGACCAGAATGCCATCGGCGACCGACCAGATTTGCTCCGGTTTCACCTCGGGGTCGATGATGTCGAAGGTCCAGCCGTCGAGGTTTTTGCCGTTGAAAAGGGTCACGGTATCCCCGGCCACGGCAAACGTGGCGATGCTGATCCAGCCAAGCAGCGTGCGCGTGATGCAGGTCATGCCCCATTCCATAGCGGCAGGATGTTCCGGACGCAAGCCTAGCGCTTGCACCGGTCCCCGGCAGGGTGTATTGCCTCCGTCCCGGCGGTTTTCCGCCCACAGCCCATCGCTCTCATGATCAAGTGGATTCTCCAGAAAATCGTCGGCTCGAAAAACCAGCGGGAAATCCGCCGCATCCTGCCGACGGTCTCGCGCATCAATGAAATCGAGGAAGCGCTCCAGCGCGAGCCGTTGGAGAAACTCCGCGAGATGACCGGCAACTGGCAGGCCCACCTCGCCCGCTACCACGCCCTCGAAGTCCCGGCGAAACCGGTGATCGAGCGCATGAACGCCGACGAACTGGTGGCCACCGCCGCCTCGCTGGAAGCCCGCCTCGAGCCGCTGCGCGCCGAGTTTCCCGCACTGCCCCCGCGCATCGAGCCGTCCGCCGCGTCGATCGAGGCCGCCAAGACGGCTTTCCACGAAGCGGAGGCGGATTTCCCCAAAGCCCGCGCCAAATACCTCGAACAAATCCTCCCCGAGGCCTACGCGGTGGTGAAAAACGCCGCCCGCCGCATGTGCGGCACCACCATCACCGTCAACGAGCACCCGATCCTCTGGGAAATGGTCCACTTCGACGTCCAGCTCATCGGCGGCATCGCCCTGCACCGCGGGATGATCGCGGAAATGCAGACCGGCGAGGGCAAGACGCTCGTCGCCACCCTGCCGGTCTATCTCAACGCGCTCACCGGCCTCGGCGTCCACATCGTCACCGTCAACGACTACCTCGCCCGCCGCGACGCCGAGTGGATGGGCGCGCTTTACAAGTTCCTCGGCCTCACCGTCGGCTGCATCCAGAACCAGATGCCGCCGTGGGAACGCCGCGCCGAATACGCCTGCGACATCACCTACGGTACCAACGCCGAGTTCGGCTTCGACTACCTCCGCGACAATGGCATGGCCTCCACCAAGGACGAGCAGGTCCAGCGCGGCCACTACCTCGCCATCATCGACGAGGTGGACTCGATCCTCATCGACGAAGCCCGCACCCCGCTCATCATTTCCGGCCCGTCGTCGCACTCGAGCCACCAGTTCGACCAATACAAGTCAATCGTCGATCAGCTCGTGAAACGCCAGATCGCGCTCTGCAACGAAGTGGCTGCGGAGGTCAAAAACCTCTACGATGCCGGTGACAAGGAGGCCGCCGGCCGCGCGCTCTTCAAGCTCAAGCTCGGCCAGCCGCGCAACCGCCAGCTGATGCGCTACATGGAGGAGCCGGAAATGCGCCGCCTCATGGAGAAGGCCGAGCTTGCCCTCCACCAGGACGCCCAGAAACGCGAACTCTTCGCGCTAAAGGAGGAACTTTATTTCATCATCGACGAAAAAGGCCACGACTCCGACCTCATGGAAATGGGCCGCGAGTTCCTTTCCCCCGGCGATCCCGACGCCTTCACTCTGCCGGACATCGGCACGCTCTTCGTCGACATTGATACCAACCGCGAACTCACCGAGGAGCAGAAGATCGCCGCCAAGGAGGATTGCCAGCGCAGAATGGATTCACAGGCCGCGAAAATCCACAGCATCTCCCAGCTCCTCAAGGCCTACTGCGTGTTCGAGAAGGACGTCCAATACGTCGTCAAGGACGACAAGGTCGTCATCGTCGATGAAAACACCGGCCGCGAAATGCCCGGCCGCCGCTGGTCGGATGGCCTGCACCAGGCGGTCGAGGCCAAGGAAGGCGTCGCCATCGAGAAGGAAACCCAGACCTTCGCCACCATCACCATCCAGAACTACTTCCGCCTCTATCAGAAACTCGCGGGCATGACCGGCACCGCCGAGACCGAGGCCGCCGAGTTCCATGACATCTACCGGCTCGACGTTTTGCCGATTCCCACCAACCGGCCGAACTGCCGCGTCGATGAAAACGACCAGGTCTTCAAGACCCGCCGCGAGAAGTTCAACGCGGTGATCGCGACCATCGAACAAGCCCATGCCAAGGGCCAGCCCTGCCTCTGCGGCACGGCTTCCGTCGAGGCCTCGGAAACCCTCTCGCGCCTCCTCAAGCGCGCCAAGATCCCGCACTCGGTGCTCAACGCGAAGTTCCACGCGCAGGAGGCCGAGATCGTCGCCCGCGCCGGGCAGCGCGGTGCGGTCACCGTTTCCACCAACATGGCCGGCCGCGGCACCGACATCAAACTCGGCGAGGGCGTCGCCGAGCTCGGCGGGCTGTTCGTGATCGCCGCATCGACCGCCAGCTCCGCGGCCGCTGCGCCCGCCAGGGCGACCCCGGCCGCTCGCAGTTCTTCATCTCGTTCGAGGACGACCTGATGCGCAATTTCGCCGCCGCGGACCGCATGACCTCCATGATGGAGCGCTTCGGCATGAAGGAGGGCGAGGCGCTCGAACACTCGTGGCTCAACAAGTCGGTGGAAACCGCGCAGAAACGCGTCGAACAACGCAACTACACCTGGCGCAAGCGCGTGCTCGATTTCG
>JBMTCD010000060.1:0-16755 GCA_049430545.1 Luteolibacter sp. | reverse complement strand
CCCGAAGCATCGCCGGAGGAACAGGCGGACTGAAGTCCGCGCTCCATTGCATCAGAACGGATTCTCGATCACCGAATCGCCGGGGTCGATGTCGAGCGAGCGGGAGATGTGCATGGTGGTGAGTTCGCCCATGGTCTTGCAGTCCTGGTAATCGTCGCTGCCGTGGAGGCGGTCGAGTTCGCGGGCGAGGGTGGCGACGTGTTCGCGGGGGGCGAGTTCCTCGCGGCGCATGACGCCGAGCAGGGCACGCAGGCGCGAGCTTTCCACCTTGGCGCGGCGCGACATCTGCGAGTGCTCCTCGGCCACGTATTGGTCGATGCTCTTGCGGTTGAGCACGTTGAAGGCGAGTTTCGTGACGGCGCGGTTCGAGCGAAAGCGGAAGGCGAGGTAGGTGTTGCCATTGCCCTCGTAGGACTGCTGGTCGAAGTCGATGGCGCGGACGCGGTATTGCACCTCCTCGAAGTCCGGAGTGATGTCCACGACATAATTGACGCTGCGCATGTCCCCCAGCAGGCGGATGAAGGTGCGCTCGTTGAACTTGGTGAACTCCTTGGCGATGCGCACCTTGTTGAGGCCGGGCTGGGTGAGGTATTCGCTCAAGAACACATCACCCGGAACGCCTGCGATGTGTTCCTCGATGAGCGTGTTGCCATTGACGAGGTAGTTGATCCGGTTGGGCGACAGGATGTGTTCGAGTTCCAGGCCATAGATGCGCGAGGCATCGGCGTGCTTCACGTAGAAATAGTCCGAGTTGTCGTTGAACAGGTTGGTGATGCGGATGCGGAACGGACGCGAGTTTCCGAAGTCGCCGAAGTCGATGCGGTCCACCAGCAGGTGTTCGTGCTGGCGCGGATCGGCCTCGCGGCCGAGCTTCAATTCGGTGTAGATGTCCGTCAGGCGCGGGCGGATTTCCGCGAAGACCGCAGGCGGATACATCACGGTGAGCCACAGCGTTTCGCGCCCGCGCGGGTCCTCGTAGGGGATGGCGCCGGTGAAACGCGTCAGCTCGTCGTAGATCTTCGGGATGTCGCGCAGGCGATCGAAGTGATAGAGATACTGGCGCAGCGCCTGCGAGACGGGGTAGCGGATTTTGCGCCGGACGATCACCACGTCATCCTAGGGCAAAGCGGGCCGGCGGGCCAGCATATCCGCGCGGCCGCGGGCGGCTTCGCATCATGGCAGCTCGCGGATGCGCAGCTTGCGGAATTGGATCGGCGAACCCTCGCTTTCGAGGCAAAGGTATCCGCTGGCGGGATCGCAGCCATTGCCGCCGGAAACCTCCTCGCCGTTGACCCACAGGCGCACTTCGCCGTTGATGGCGCGGATGCAGTAATGGTTCCACTCGCCGTGGTTCTTGACGAGATTCTTGCGGGGAAAGCTGCGGCTGCCGTTCGGCGAAAGCGGCGGGAACGGGGTCATTTTCACGCGCACGGGAAAGACGTCGCCGTGACAGGTGAACCAATCGGTGGCATTGCCCGCTGCTTTCATTTGCTCGGCGAAGGCGGGATCGAGGATCTGCACCTCGATGCCATCTGGCAGGCCTGGTTTGCCCTCGGCGGCGAGCTTCTCCACGGATGCCGGCGTGGTCCAAACGAAGACACCCGAGTTGCCGGCGGGCTTTTCGTGCATCCATTCGACGACGAGCTCGAAGTTGCGGTATTCCTTCACCGTGCGCAGCACGCTGAGCGGTTCGCCGGTGCAGTGGAGGATGCCGCCGTGCCATTTCCAGGTGCCTTCGGCGCTGTTGACCTTGGCAAAGTCCGCTCCGGTGAGATCGCGGAAGCCGGGTGCGGTGTCGTCGATGAAGGCACGGGTGGAAGTGCCGCCGGTGTTTGCATATTCCTTCAGCTTGGCGATGTAGCCAGCGACGCCGCCTTCGAGTTCGCCGAGGTCTCCGGAGAGCTTGTTGCCCTCGGAATCGAGCACCCAGATCGTGGGATAGCCGCCGGCGAGGTATTTCCTGCCGAGTTCCGCGTTCTGTTTCTTCAACTCGGGCGCCTGCTCTTTTGTGCGCGGAAAATCCGCCTCCATCAGCACGAAGTGCCTCGATGCGAAGTCGATGAATTCCTTTTGGGAAATGACTTCCTTTTCCAGCTTCTTGCACCAGCCGCACCAATCGGAGCCGGTGAGGTAGATGAAGATCGGCTTGCCCTCGTGCTTCGAGCGCTCCCTGGCCGCCTGCCAGTCGGAGGTCCAGCCGTCCATGGCGGCGGATGCGATGGCGAGCGTGGCGGACCATGCGGCGAGGATTGGGAAAGTGAGCTTGGTCATGTTGTGGTTGGATGGGTGCGGCACGTGAATGAACGCCAATGGACTCGAATCACAAACTGAAAAACGAGTCAGGAGTCCATGGCGGTTCCGAATCGGGATGCAAAGGCGGAGGTTTTTGATTCTCGCATGGCCGTCATGGCCGCGCGGCGGCTTCATGGTATTTCCCGAAACGGAATTGCATTGCGGCGGGCATCACGCGCTCCCTCGCGATGATGTCTTCGATTTTGCGGACGATTTCCGGGTGAGTGTCGGCCAGATCATGGGTTTCGCCGATATCCTTGCCCAGGTCGTAGAGTTCCATGGGGGCGTCGGGATTCATGCGGACATTGCGCTTGATGCCCTTCCAGTTGCCCATGCGGACCGCGATCTGCCCGCCATAACCGGCGAAGTCCCAGAACAGGAAATCGTGTTTCGCCTGCTCGTCCGCCCTTCCCAGCAAGGTGGGCAGGATGCTGATCCCGTCGCCCGGGAAACCCGCCGGGATGCCGGCGATATCCGCGAGCGTCGCGGGCAGGTCGTATTGGGCCGCCACCAGATCGCTGGTCGTGCCGGGCGGGATCTTGCCGGGCCATCGCGCTACCAGTGGCACGCGTATGCCGCCTTCGTAGAGTTGGCCCTTGAGTCCGCGCAGCGGGCCGACGCTTTCGAAGAACCCATAATCCACCTGCTCCTTGAGGTGGGTGGTCCCGTTGTCCGAGGTGAAGAGGACCACGGTGTTTTCCTCAAGGCCGAGTTCCCCCAGCAGGTCCATGATCCGGCCCACATGGCGGTCCATGAGCGAGATCATCGCGGCGTAGCAGGCCTTGGGGCTTTCATGGGACTGGTAGGAACCCGCCTGGTAGGGTGTCTCGGGCCATTTGCCGCGGTAGCGCGCAAGTTCCTCCTCGGGCACCTGCAACGGCAGGTGGGGAAGCACGGTGGGATAGTAGAGGAAGAAGGGCTTGGACTTGTTTCGGCGGATGAATTCAAGCGCGCGGGCGGCAATCAATGCTGGCGCGTATTGGCCGCCGCTCCGGCCACGGCTGTTTCCCTCCAGGCGCAGGATGCCGCCGTTGTCCTCGAGGTATTCCGGGTAGAGGTCGTGCGCGTTGCGCTGGCAGTTGTAGCCGAAAAAAACGTCGAATCCCTGCCGGAGCGGATCTCCGGTGCTTTCCTGCGCGCCGAGTCCCCATTTGCCGAAGCATCCGGTGGCGTAGCCGTTTTGCTGCAGGGTTTTTGCGATGTTCGGCAGGGCTGCGGGCAAGGGCAACTGCCCGCCAAACCGGCCTTGCACGCCGGACTTGACCTCCTGGTTGTTGCGGATCCAGGCATGGCCTCCGTGCACTCCGGTGAGCAAGTTGCAGCGCGAAGGCGCGCAAACGGCGGACCCGGCATGGAATTGATTGAAACGCATGCCGCCCGCGGCCAGGCGGTCGATGTGCGGGGTTTGAATTTTCTCCTGCCCGTAGCATCCCAGTTCCCTCCAGCCGAGGTCGTCGGCGAGGATCAGAATGATGTTCGGCTTTGCCGGCGAGGCCGCAACCACAGACACAGCGAGCAGGAGTCCGATCGCCAACGCGCCGCGCCGGATGGAACGGCGGCCAGGGTCGCGCGACGGGGAGGTAAGCATGGTCGGAAAAAATCAGCCGTTGAGCACCCAGCCGTCGCGGTAAGTGCGTTTGAGCATGGCGTTCGCCGCGGCGTGATTGGTGACGCGGCCATTCGCGCCGTCGTATTCGAGCGTTTCGCCGCTGCGGAAGGCGACGAGGCCGAGCTGCATCTGCTCGGCGAGGTTGCCATGGTATTCGAAATCGCAGCAGGTGCTTTTCGAAGGGTCCTTGCAGGCGTCGATCCAGTTCTGGTGAAACTGGCCGATGGGCGGCAGTTGCTGCTCTTTTTTACGAGGCGTGTAGTAGCTGAGGTCGGACGCCTTGCCGGAAGGAATGAGCAGGCGCTGGCTGTAGTTGGCGATGATGAAACCCTCGCTGCCCTTGAACATCACGCCGTGGCCGATCTTGTCGAGGTCGATGTAATCGCGCGGCGTGCGCGGCAGCAGTCCGCCCTGCTGCCAACTGATGCGGATCGGTCCGCGCCAGTCGTTGGCGGGGTGTTCGAAGTGGCATTCGAGATCCACCGGCGTGACCTCGGGGTTGTATTTCTCGCCGCTGGCGCGGATGCGGGTCGGCAACCTGGCGTCTGTGGTGGCATAGACGAGATCCATCATGTGGCTGCCCATGTCACTGATCTGGCCGCAGCCCCAGTCCCAGAACATGTTCCACTGCAGGCAGTTCGACCCGGGACGGCCGACGAAATAATCGGGATTGTAAGGGCGGTCGGGCGAGGGGCCGAGCCAGAGGTCCCAGTGGAGGCCGGCAGGCGGCTTGCCGGCAGCGGGCAGATGGGCGTCGCGGCGGATCTTGCGATTGCCCCAGGCGGTGACGCTTTCCAGTTCGCCGATCGCGCCGTCGATGAGCATCTCCTTGACGCGGGCGTAGTTTTCCTGGGCGTGCATCTGGGTGCCCACCTGGGTGGCGAGCTTGCCCTTGTGCTTGAGCCAGTTTTCACGCAGCACGCGGGCTTCCTCGACGCCGATGGCGTGCGGTTTTTCGCAATAGACGTGCAGGCCGCGGTTGAGCGCCCAGTTTGAGACGAACGCATGGTGGTGGTCGGCGGTGCAGACGACCACGGCGTCGAGGCCCTTGTGGTCGAGGCACTTGCGCCAATCGATGTAGGTTTGCGCCTTGGGAAAGGCCTCGAGCGCGTGCTTGAAGTGGCCTTCCACCACATCGCAGATGGCGACGACGTTTTGTTCCTTGAGCCAGCTGTAATGGGCGGTGGCGCGGCCGTAGGCACCGATGAGCGCGATGTTCAGCCGGTTGTTGGGGCCGTTGGCGGCGCGCAGGATACCGGAGGGAAGAATGGAAAACCCCGCCGCCGCCATGGCCGAGGTGTTGAGAAACCTACGACGGTTCATGACGAGAGCGGGGTGTTGAATGGGAAGGCTGCGGGCTGGATGACCACAGCAACCGGATCAGCCGGCTTTGCCGAAGACCTCCACCTCGATGTAGTGGTTCATCTCGTTGGAGGTGTTGCCGTTGCTGTAGAGGCGGACGTAACGGCCCTTGGTGCCCTTGCCATCGACCAGCAGGCCGAAGCGGGTTTCCACATAGGGCTTGTCCTTGCCCTTTTCCATCTTGGCGGAGTTGTCGTAATCGTTGTTGAACAGGGTGGTGACGCCGCTCTTGAATTCCGGATCGTCGGAAACCTGGATGATCACGTCGTGATAGGCGCGCTTCTGCGAGTGGAAGTGCCAGGTCCAGATGCCGTAGATTTCGGATGTTTTCTCAAGATCGATCTGCACCCACTGAAGGCCATCGAGCAACTCGACGAAGTATCCTTCGCCGGCTTCCTTGTCGCCGTCGGTGATGAGGGTGAGGTCGCCGATGATCGGGGCGTCGTCGCTGCTGGTGACGGGCTTGCCTTTCGAGAGCAGCACGGTGCCTTCGGGCACTAGCAGCTCGGGGGCCTTGGTGGGGGCCGGCACCAGGTCGGGCACCTTGATCGGCTGCGGGGTGCCTTCGATGAGTTCGGCGGGCAACTCGGTCTCGAGCGGCACACCACCGGCAACACCTGCGGGAGCGGTGGGACCGGATGCAGTGGCGGAGTCACCCTCCTTCTTGCCACACGAGGTGATGGCGAGGACGGTGGCGGAGCAAAGGGCGGCGAGGATGGTGGTCTTGTGTTTCATACGTGGAGGTGTTCTTTGGTGAATTCGATGGGTTGTTTGCTGAGGGCGGAGGGATTGACCCAGAAAATCGGGGCCTCGCTCTCGAAGGCGTGGCGGGCGTCGCAATTGAGTGTGGCCTTGCCACGGACGGCTTCGAAGAAGTTTTCCAAGTGCGGCTGGTGGGCCGGCTTGTTGAAGCCGCCGGGGAGGTCGAACACCTCGGGCGCCGCGGATTCGTAGGAGGCCACCGCATCGGCGGAAGGAGCGGGCTTGGGCGGGGCCGGCTGGCGTTTGAGGAATCCGCGGTTGACCAGGTCATCCCATTCCGGGGCGCCGTCTTCACGATAGATCGCCGAGGAGGCCGCGATTTCCGAAATGCGGATCGAGGCTTCGGTGCCCATGAAGCTTTCGTAGAAGCCCACGCCGTAGCTGGTGGTGGTGAGCACCTGATAGAACGCGCGCACCTCGCCGTGCGGGGTGTCGTAATCGAACAGGCACATCACGTTGTCGAAGTGCTCGCGGTCCTTGAAATAAGAATTGCCGCCGGTGGCATAGACCCGCTTGGGGGCCACGCCGAGGAACCAGTTGAAGACGTCGATCTGGTGCGCGCCGAGGTCGGAAATCGGGCCGCCGGAGAGGTCGCGATAGACGCGCCAGTTCATGTATTGGTGCATGTCCTTGAAGCCGTAGCGGTTCAGGACCTCGGTCGGGACGATGGCGCTTTTGTGGAGTTTTTCGCCGCCGATGTCGGCGGAGGCACCGAGCGAGCGGTTCCACTGGCCGTTGCAGTTGACGATTTGGCCGCAGATTTTCTTGCCGTGGATCAATTGCTCGAGCGTGAAGCGGTAGCGCGGGTTCGAGCGGCGCTGGTGGCCGATCTGGCACAGTTTGCCGCTGCGCTCCATGGCATGGACCATTTCGCGCGCGGCGTCGATGGTGTGCGCCATCATTTTCTCGCAATAGACGTGCAGGCCGGCGTCGAGGCATTTCACGGTGTGGGGCGAGTGCCAGAAGTCGGGCGTGGCGACGATGGCGGCGTCGAGGCCTTTTTCCGTGGCGAGCATTTCGTCGATGTCCTCGTAGCCCTTGGGGGCAGACCCCTGGTGGACGCGGACCTGGCCCGTGCCACGCTGGAGCTTGGATTTCGAGATGTCGCAGACGGCTTGGAAGTGCAGGCCCGGGATGTTCTTGAGGCAGTTGAAGAGCACCTCGGCCTGTTTGCCGAAGCCGACGATGGCGACGTGGATCTTGTCCGAGTCTCCGGGTGTGGCGGCGCGCAGGATGTTGGGCGCGCCGAGGACCAGACCGGCACCGAGCGAGCGGCCGAGGAAATCGCGACGACTGAGGAAGGTGGGTAGTTCTTTCATGGCGGTGTGGTTACCATTTCTTCAAGATGGCCAGACGGTTGTATTGTGCAAGGGCCAGAGCGCCCACGATCATGATCATGTGGGTGCCGAGCCAGGCGACGCCACCGTCCTCCTTGATGAGGATGAGGCCCCAGGTGAGGCTGATGTAGACCAGGCCGAGGACGAACAGCGAGCTGCGATAGGCGATGCCCAATAGAATGGTGATTCCGAGGATCAACAGCGCGGGGCCGAGCAGCTTGTCGTAAAGCGGCAGGCCGAAACCCGGCATCAGCGGCTCTTTCTCGAACTTGCCCATAAGCGCCTGCGGCACGCCGTGGTAGTTGTCCATGGCATAATTCTTCACCGACTCGGCGGCGGTCAGGCCGTAGTCGTTCGCTTCGCCGTCGATCTTGATGGCGGCGTCCGAGCTGGCGGTGCCGGCAAATTTCTCGATACCGGTCTGCAAGGCGCGCACGCCGAGCCAGAGGCGCAGGAGAAGCGAACCGAAAATCAAGGCGAGCTGGTTATTGTCTTTGCTGCAGCAGGTTTCTTCGTTGGGCATGATGGTGGGGTTGGGGTGAGGGATGATGAAAAATTCACGCGTTCACTCGCGAGCCGAGGCGCGGGTGCTTGGCTTGTTCGTCGTCGGCGACGACTTTTTCGGCCGCGGGGTCCCACTTGAGCGGACGTTTGGTGTCGATGGCGGCAATGCCGAGCTGGCCGAAGGATGAGGCGCGGTGCGTGGACTCGGCGGGCGCGACGGTGAGCTTGCGCGAGCGGACGCAGTCGATGAAGTCCTGTTGGTGGCTGGGGACTTTTTCCACGAAATCCGCGGGAAGGTTCCGGAGCAGCGGGTGGCGCGGGTCGCCCTTTTCATCCGGCTTTTCGGCGGCCAGGAGCCTGCCGCGATCGACGTGGATCCAGCCGTTTTCACCGGTGAATTTGGTGCCGCCGAAGTCACTGCGGACCTCGATGACGCGTCCGTCGGCGAAGGTGCCCTGATAGGCGTATTTGACGTAGGTGTTGAAGAGCTTGTGATCGCCCTTCTCGCCGGTGCCCTCGACCTTGACCGGTCCGGTGCCGTCGAGTCCGAGCGTCCACAGCGCGATGTCCACGTGGTGGCCGACCCAGTCCAACAATTGCCCGCCGCCGAATTCGTCCATCCAGCGCCAGTTCCACGGGTGGATCATCGGGTGATAGGGATATCCGCCGGTGGGTTTCGCGTAGCGTTCCCAATCGAGGGTGGCCGGGGGTTTGGCGGTGGCCCATTGGTCCTCGGGCATCAGCTTGCGGATGCTCATGCCGGCCGGCGTGCCGCATTCGTGGCGGGTGATTTTCCCGAGCGTGCCATTCTCGATGAGCGCCTTGAAGCGACGGAACTCGCCGCCGGACCGCTGCCAACAACCGGTCTGCCAGACGCGCTTGTTCCTGGTGAGTGCGGCCACCAGCTCGCGGCCCTCGGCGAGGCCCCAAGTAAAGGGTTTTTCGCCGTAGACATCCATGCCGGCATTGGCGGCATCGATGCCGATGCGGGCGTGCCAGTGATCCGGGGTGGCCAGTGAAACGGCATCCAGCCCCGGCACGGCGAGCAGGTCCTCGTGGCGGGCGAAAATCTTGCAGTCCTGATTGTTGTAATGCTTGTCCACGCGGGCCTTGGCTTTTTCCGCCATCGTGGAATCCACATCGCAGACGGCGACGACGCGCACGCCTTGGATGTTGAGGAAATTGCCCATGTTTCCCATGCCCATGCCGCCGCAGCCGATGATGCCGATGGCGATTTCTTCGTTGGGCGAGGTGCCTTGCGCCCGCAGCCAGGCCATGGGTGCGAGACCGAGTGCGGCGGTGCCGGCGGCGAGGAATCCGCGGCGGGTGGTGAGAGTGCTTGTGCTGCTCATGTGCCTGAGATACGGGGTGCCGGGTCGATTCTTTTCCGGAATTTGACCATCGGCCGCCCGGGCCTTTCCGGGTGCGGCGGATCATTCATCCGAGGATCGGGTTTGCAAGGCGCAAAAGCGTCCAATTCCACTTGCGGCGGCATGGGTGCGGGGCTATCGGCGCAACCATGAACCGCACCCTCGTGATCCTGTTCGCCCTGCTCCCGTGCCTGAATGCCTGCCGCCGCGAGGCTGAGGTGGAAGTCACCGAAACCCGCCCGCTGACCACCCGCGACCAATCGGTGAAGCTGCATGCCACCAGCGACGAGCGCTTCCGCAACAGCAAGCCGGCACCGGTGCGCGGCGAGACACCGGAGGGCTGGCTGCAACGTCCGGGCACCCAGTTCCGCCTGCTCAACTACCGCTTCGGCGAGAGCGGCCTCGGCGAGGTGTGGGTGACGGTTTCCGCCGGCTCGGTGATGGAAAACGTGAACCGCTGGCTGCTCCAGTTCAATGCCCCGCCGCTCGATGCCGAGGGCTTTGCCAAACTCCGCCAAGTCCCCATCGCCGGCGGCAGCGGCGTGTGGGTGGAGGCCGAGGGCCAATACGCGCCCGGCATGGGAGCCGAGCCGAAACCCGGCTACGCGCTGGCGGGCGTGGTCGCCCAGCTGGACGGCGAGATCGTCACCGTCAAAATGGTGGGCCCCAAGGCCGAGGTGCTCGCCCAGCGCGAGGTGCTGGAAAATTTTGCAAAAAACCTGAAGCTCGCCGATTGATCCGCGCCGCTCTCACCGTTGCCTGCCCCGCCCGATGGAACCCGCCAGTCCCGACTCCCCAGCCAAGCCGCCCCGCAGCCTTGCGGGCAGGATTTTCGATGTCCTCTCCGGCTTCGGCTTGGCGACCATCCTGTTGCTGTTGATGGGCTTGCTCACATGGTTCGCCACGCTCGAGCAGGTCGAGGTGGGGCTTTATCTGACCCTGAAGAAATATTTCCACTGGCAGTCGTTTTTCCTATTGCCGGAAATCAAGGGCAAGATCGTCCCCCTGCCGCTGCCCGGCGGCTACTGGGTGGGCGTGCTCCTGCTCATCAACCTCACGCTCGGCGGCGTGATCCGCATCCGCAAGGGCTGGAAACACGCCGGCAACCTCATCGCCCACGCCGGCATCATCTTCATGCTCGTCGCCGGCGGCGTGGCCCACCACTTCTCCGAACGCGGCAACATGGCGCTGCCCGAGGGCCAGACCAGCAACACCGCCGAGGACTACTTCGAATACGTCGTCGAGGTCGCCGAAATCACCGATGGCAAACCGCACGACATCCACGTCATCCGCGGAAAATACCTCACCGACCTCAGCGCCGGCCACAACCGCCTGTTCCGCCTGCCCGCGATGCCCTTCGACCTGGAAATCGGCGGCTACCTCCGCAACGCGCTGCCCGTCGCCCTCACCGAGCGCGCCCCCGCATCCAACGAACTCGTCGCCGACGGCTACTACCTGATGAGCCGCCCGGACGAGGTCAACGACCGCGGCGAACCCGCACTCGAGGCCAACACCGCAGCCTGCTACGGCCGCATCGTGGACCGCGACGGCACGAAATCCACCCCCTTCATCCTCGCCGGCGCGAGTTTCCACCCGTTCACCGTCGAGCGCGATGGCCGCGTTTTCACCATCGACATGCGCAAGCGCCTGTGGCCGATGCCCTTCACTGTAAAACTCGACGAATTCATCGCCGATTTCCACCCCGGCACCAGCCGGCCGGCGAAGTTCGTCAGCAAGATCACCCGCATCGAAAACGACAGCGAGGCCAAGGTGACCATCCAGATGAACGAGCCGATGCGCTACGAGGGCCTGACGTTTTTCCAAGCCAGCTACGGTTCGCAGCCATCCAGCTCCGGCCAGATGTTCTCGGTCTTCGAGGTGGTCCGCAATCCCGCCGACAAGTGGCCGGAATACAGCCTCTACGTCGTCACCTTCGGCATGCTCGTCACGTTTCTCACCAAGTTCGGCAGCTACCTCGCCGCCGGATCCCGCCGGAAAAAACCATGACCGCCACCCGCTCAGCCACCGGACGCTGGATCGCCGCCGTGCTCGCCGCCGTCGGCCTCGCCACCGTGTTTTACAACCTCCTCATGGACAACATGCCCAAGGGCGAGGTCCGGAAAGTGGAAAACTACAGCCCTTGGTCCGCCGAGACCCTGCGCACCGCCGCACCGCTGCCGGTTCAGGACGGCGGCCGCATCAAGCCGCTCTCCACCTACGCCGGCTTCACCATGCTCCGCCTCCACGGAGCACGCTCGATGAAAATCGAGGACGGCAAGGGCAATGAACACAAACTCCGCCCCACCGAATGGCTGCTCGACCTCCTGTTCCGCCCGCAGCTCGCCGTCCACCAACCCACCTTCCGCATCGACAACTCCGCCGCCATCGAGGCCATCGGCATCGAGCCCCGCGGCAAGCGCGACCGCTACAGCTACGCCGATATTTCCGCCGGCCGCGCAAAACTCGGCGAGCTGGCACAGACCTATTCCGCCATCGACTCCAAGGAGCGCGACCCGATGCAGACCCAGGTGCTCGACCTCGCCGCGAACCTCCGCGCCTACGAAGGACTGCTCGGCTGGTTCAGCTTCGCCCGCAACGGCGTGGTCCTAAGCGGCTCCGGCGAAGACGGCGCGCCCGACAAACGCGCCGAAATCAGCAGCCTCATGATGGTGGCCGAGACCCTCCAACAGCAGCTCAAGGAATCCCGCGACGCCGGCCGCGGCATCCCCGAGGGCCTCCAGAACCTGCTCCAACAAGTCCTCGATGCCGCCAATTTCGCCAAAAACGAACTCTTCATCCTGCCGCCCTCCGAGCGCTCGGTGAGCCAATGGAAAAGCGCCGGCAACGTCATCATGGAAACCATGCAGGGCCAGGCCAAGGAGCCTGAAACCTCCATCGCGGACATTCAGTTGCTCGAAACCACCGCCCGCTCGCTCGGCGAAAGCGAAAAAAAGTTCCGCGAAAACCTCGCCAAGCTCCGCGACCGCCTCGTCCAACGCGCCGCCGACCGCGGCGAGGGCAAGAGTGTCCCGCTGGAGGTCGCCTACTACCAGCGCAACTGGTTCCTCAACGCACTGGTGTTTTTCCTCATCGGCACCCTCGCCACCATGGCGATGTGGACCTTCGGCTACAACCGCGCCGGCCGCATCAGCGCCTGGATCACCACCGCCGCCACCTCCGCCGGGCTCATCTACTGCCTCATCGCCATCACCAAACGCTGCATCATCATGCAGCGCCCGCCGGTCGGGAACCTCTACGACACCATCATCTTCATCGGCACCACCGTGGTGCTGCTCGCCCTCATCGTCGAGTGGCTCACCCGCCGCCGCTTCGCGCTCGGCATCGCCCCGATCCTCGGCACCGCCCTCATCGTCCTCTCCCGCCGCTTCGAACTCGGCGACGGCTCCGACCACATGGACCCGCTCGTCGCCGTGCTCGATTCCAATTTCTGGCTCACCACCCACGTCATCACCATCACGCTCGGCTACTCGGCCGGCCTGCTCGCCGCCTTCCTCTCCTCCGCCTACGTCCTGCTCCGCGGCCTTGATCTGGATGGCGGCGACAAGGACCTGCGCCGCTCGTTCACCCGCGCCGTGTATGGCATGATCTGCGTCACCCTGTTCCTCTCGCTGGTCGGCACCGTGCTCGGCGGCATCTGGGCGAACTACTCGTGGGGCCGCTTCTGGGGCTGGGATCCCAAGGAAAACGGCGCGCTCATGATCTGCATCTGGACGCTCGCCATCCTCCACGCCCGCCTCGGCGGCTACATCCGCGAGTGGGGCATCCACCTCTCCTCCATCTTCACCGCCGTCGTCGTCACGTTCTCGTGGTGGCACGTGAACTTCCTCGGCGTGGGCCTCCACAACTACGGCTTCACCGCCGGCAAAAACACCATCTGGGCCTTCTACGCCGCCATGGCCGCCATCCTCGCCGGCGGCTTCGTCGCCATGGCCGTGGAAAAAAACCGCCGCACGCCGCACTCCCAGGCGCTTGCCATGGAGTAGCCCAAATGCCCGGATCACGGGCTTTCCCCGGGCACGGCGGGCCCGTCCCACCGCTCGTCGCACTGCCGGCACCGCACCCGGGCTGCCAACAAATTCGCACGCTTGGTCCGTTTTTTGCTTCCCGCCCGGATGGCGAAATTGACACACCTCCACGTGTGGCAGACGCCTGTCCCCGGCGTGTGTGACCTCCAAACCCAACCGCCTTACACCCACCAGCCCATGAAATCCCATCCCGTCCCATCAACACCCGCCGCGGCCACCCGCCGCATCCTCGCCTGTATCGCCGCTGCCGGAATGGCAGTTTTCGCAACGCCTCTAGCCGTAGCCGCACCATACGTCGGGGATTTCGAGGGAGGTGGAGAAATCAAGGCCTCATATGCTTCCGGCAGCGTTATCATAGGTGGAATCGAATGGAACATGACAGAAGCCCTGATCGGCACTGCAACTGCCGATTACAAAAACGGCCTACGTTCGGCCCGCTTGCGCGGCTATTCACTGTCTTCGATGACCATGCTGGCCGACAAACCTGATGGTGCCGGCACGATTTCTTTTTCTTATCGTCGCTATGGAACCGACTCTCAAATTCCCTGGGCAGTTGAAGTCAGCACTGACGCCGGAGCAAACTGGACTCAAGTTGGATCTGATTTCACGGCTGCCGCATCTGACGCCGCCCAACTCTTCAGTGAAGCTGTAAATCTGAGTGGCAATATCCGCATGCGCATCATCGCTAAAGGTGGTGCTTCTAGCAACCAGCGGCTTAATGTTGACGACATTCAAATCACTGATTTTGGAGGAGCCCCTGATGTGACAAATCCCATCATCGTTTCACTCAATCCCGAGAACACATTTGCCGATGTTCTCACCAACACCGCTCTCGTCATCACTTACGACGAGCCGGTCATCGCCGGCAGCAGCGGCTCGCTGACGATCCGCAAAACCAGCGACAACTCCGTGGTGGAAACCGTCACGCTGCCGAGCGCACAAGTCAGCGCTTCCAACTCCGCAGGCATCGTCAAACTCTCCGCCCTGCTGGATGCGGGCACCTCCTACCATGTGGACGTGGACGCCGGGTTCTTCACCGATGCCGCCACCAACCCGGCCCCGGCGATTTCCGGAGCCACGGAGTGGGCCTTCACCACCCGCGGCGCGCCTGAAGTGCTGATCAGCCAGTATTACGAAGGAGCCGGAACCGACCGCTACATCGAACTCAAGAACCTCACGAGCAGTCCGCTTTCACTCGACGGCTACTCGGTCACCGCTTGGAGCAACTCGGACCCAGCCGGACGCGAGGGCTGGAAATCCGGGGTCAACAGCACCACGCGCATCACCGACCTCACCGGCCAGACGATCCCGGCCAACGGCACCTTCCTGATCGCCGAAACCGCTGCGGCCGCGCCGCCCTATGCCGTCGCCAACAATGATCTGCGCGATGATGGCGGCTGCACCGCCATCAACGGCGACGACAGCGTGGTTCTCTACTTCAGTGGAGTGGATCCGCTCGGATTCACGCTTGCCGAAGTGGTGGACGCGATCTCGATCGCCGGCACCGAGGGAACGAACAGGTCATTTTACCGCCTCACCGATGGACCGGGCTTCGATTTCGCCCCGGGATCCTCGATCCTCGATTTCGCCGCAGTCTGGGGCACCAAAACCAACGCGGAAGTCGATGCCGCCGCAGACACCGACGAGTGGTATCTGAAGGCGTCGAAGTCGATCGAGGCCCTGACGCTCTCGCTTTCTCCATCCTCCGTGACGGAAAGCGCCGGTCTCGCCGCCTCTGTGGCCACCGTCACTCGCAGCGGCTCGACCAGCGGCGCGGTCTTTGTGACCGTCGCTAGCAGCAATCCGACCGCCGCCGCAGAAGAGGGTCTCGCAGGCTTTGTGGAAATCCCCGATGGCCAGGCCAGTGCGTCCTTCAACATCGATGTCACCGACAACCCCTGGCGGGTTGGCGATGCCTCGGTGACCTTCTCGGTCTCGGCCGAGGGCTTGCTGCCAGACAGCGCGGACCTGACCATTCTCGATGACACCACCGATGTGCCTCTGCCACTCGTCATCAACGAGGTGGATGCGAATACGCCGGGAACGGATGTCGATGAGTTTGTCGAAATTTACAACAATTCCAGTGAGGAGGTTTCCCTCGATGGCTTGGTGTTGGTGCTTTTCAATGGCAGCGGAGACAGTTCCTACAACACAGTGGATCTGAGTGGATACTCGATCCCCGGCAATGGCTTCTTTGTGATCGGCTCGGCCAGCGTGCCCAATGTGGACTTGGAAGCATTTTCATCCAACGGTATCCAGAACGGTGCCGATGCGGTGGCGCTCTATTATGGCAGGGCTGCGGACTTCCCCAACGGCACACCGGCAAGCAACTCCCGAGGAGTGCTGCTCGATGCGCTGGTTTATGCTAACAATATCGGGGACGACCCCGGTCTGCTGGATGCGCTGACTCCGGGACAGGTTCAGGTCAATGAAAGCATCAACGCCGCCAGCGAGTCCGAATCGATGTCGCGAGCCAGCGACGGTGGCGCGGCCTTCGACAGCTCGCTCTACATCGCACAAACCCCGACCCCCGGAGCCACCAACGTGCTGCCGACGGCCACCTTCGCCAGCTGGGCCGCGGGAAATGGCATCGCGGGCGAGCCATTCGATGGCGACTTCGACGGCGACGGCATTTCCAACGGCCTCGAATACGCCATCGGCGGCCTCGATCCCGCACTGCCGGACGCCGCGCCGGGCAGTTTCGCCGCCGGTGTGTTGAGCTTCACCAAACGCGCGGAAGCCGTGGCCAATGGCGATGTGAGTTGGCAAATCGAGGAATCCACCGATCTCGGGATCACCGATCCCTGGGCGGCGGTCACGCCGGATACGGATGACGAATCCACGATTTCCTACACGCTGCCCAGCGGCTTGGGCAAGGTCTTCGCCCGGCTCAAGGTGACGCAAAGCGCACCCTGAGCCGCTGCGCGCCAGTCGCTCGGCGAGGGAGCGGCGAAACCGGTTCGCCGCTATCCATCCAGCGGCAGTCGGATGCGCGGAGTGGCCGGCGTGGCCCTCCCATCGGCAACGGCGGATGGAATCTGGCGCGACATCTGGCGGGATTTACCTTGCACCGGCGCGGCTCAGGGAAAGAATCCGCGCCCCCGCGACGCGGTTCCATCCCATGAGCGAATCCACCGA
This sequence comes from Luteolibacter sp., assembly GCA_049430545.1. GTDB lineage: Bacteria > Verrucomicrobiota > Verrucomicrobiia > Verrucomicrobiales > Akkermansiaceae > Luteolibacter. The sequence continues at coordinate 335 of JBMTCD010000060.1, read as the reverse complement.
TGCCCCAATGCACCCGGGCCTTGCCGCCATCGGCGAGGCATTGCGCAACCATCAATCGTTCGTGCTGATGAGTCACGTGCGTCCGGACGGCGATGCCATCGGCTCGCAGATCGCGCTCGGTTTCTCGCTGCTGGCGATGGGGAAATCCGTGCGTCTCATCAATGAGGACGGCCTGCCGGAAAACCTGGCTTTCCTCAAGGGGGCCGGGCGCATCGAGTCCCCGCCCGCCGAGCCGCTCGATGTCGAGGTGGCCATCGCGCTCGACACCGCCACCAAGCCGCGCCTCGGCGACCACGCGCTGCTTCGCCCAGGGGCCGACGAGCTCGGCCTCGACC
>JBMTCD010000059.1:0-16783 GCA_049430545.1 Luteolibacter sp. | reverse complement strand
CAAGGCTGGGTCATTCCGTTCACCCAGATCACCGTCCATCAGGCCGGCGGGTGAAATCCCGGCATTTCAACGGCCAAACCCCATCCGGATGATGGTCAAGAGACGCGGTTTCCCGGCAGCCTGGCATCGCCGCTGACCGAAAGCCCGCGAATTGTGAAGCCGATTCTTTTTTTTCTTTGGGATTGCGGCAGGCGTCGCCCGCGCTAGCCTGTTGGCGACTGCTGTGTTCGACTAACTGGTTGCCGGCCCGAACCGATATCTTGCTTACGGGGTCAATCATTTGGTGGTCCATGTCACGCCTTGCAGAGGAAGACAGAAAACCACTGAACGACCCCACTTGTTGAGTTCACGGAACGTGGCTCACGGCGCCAACAACGGCACAGCGGTTTCTTGCTGTACGGGTGGCGCGCTCAAAGCTCGCCGGCCACCAGGTCATCGAGCGTTTGGCGCTTGCGAACCACGGTGGCGCTGCCGCCCTCGACAAGGATTTCCGCAGGCAGCGGGCGCGAGTTGTAATTCGACGCCATTACGAAGCCATAGGCACCTGCGGACATCAGCGCGATGCACTCGCCGGGCTGGAAGTCCGGCAGTTCGCGGTTCTGGCAGAAAAAGTCGCCGCTTTCGCAGATCGGCCCCACCACGTCCACGGTGACGCGCCCGCCCGTGGTGGGTTGCTTGAGCGGCACGATCTCATGGTGCCCCTCGTAAAGCGCTGGGCGGATCAGGTCATTCATGCCGGCATCCACGATCTTGAAGGTCTTGGCCGAGCCTTTCTTTTCATAAAGGCAGCGCGTCACGAGCACCCCGGCGTTGCCGACGATGAAACGCCCGGGTTCCAGCAGGATTCTCAGACCGAGGTTCTTCACCCGCGGCACGATTTCGCGGCCGTATTGCTGGGTGGTGAGCGGGCGTTCCTGATCGGATTTTTTCTCCCACCAGTCGATGGATCCCGACTCCAGCGATTCCTGATAGATGATGCCGATGCCGCCGCCGATCGACCAGAATTCGATGCCGTGTTTCTCCTTCAGCATGCGGGCGAGCGGCGCGACTTTTTCGACCGCCTCGATGAAGGGTGAAATCGAGGTGAGCTGCGAGCCGATGTGCATCTGCAAGCCGCGCAGCCGGATGTGCGGCAGTTCGCGCGCCGCCATGTCGTACAATCCGGCGATCGCCTCGAAATCGACGCCGAACTTGTTCTCGGACTTGCCGGTGGAGATGTATTTGTGGGTCTTGGCATCGACGTTCGGATTCACGCGCACCGCGGCGGGGGCGGTGACGCCGAGTTCGCCGGCCACCTGGTTGAGGTAGCGGAGTTCCTCGGCGCTCTCGACGTTGAACGAGTAAATCCCCTGTTCGAGTGCATAGACGATCTCCTCGCGCGTCTTGCCGACGCCGGCGAAGGTGCAGTGCGCCGGGTCGCCGCCGGCCTTGATCACGCGGAACAGCTCGCCGCCGGAAACAATGTCGAATCCCGCGCCCTCGTTGGCCAGCAGCCGCAACACGGAGAGGTTCGAGTTCGCCTTCACCGCGTAGGCCACCTCGTGGTCCACGCCCGCCAGCGCCGCGTCAAGCCGCCGGTAGTGGTCGAGAATCGTCCCCGCGGAATAGACATACAGCGGGGTTCCGTGTTCCGCCGCAAGGGTCTGGAGATCGACATCCTCGCAGTGGAGGGATCCGTTTCGGTAGGAAAATCCGTGCATCGCGGCGCGGAATTAGCCGCCCGTTCCCCCGGGGTAAAGCACGGATGACAGTCGAACCGTGTTCTGACTCCATCCCGTGATTGCCAAACCAGGCGAGAGATTCCAACGTCGGCGCCGTGAAAGTCGCCAAAGCCGTCATTACCGCCGCCGGAAAAAACCAACGCACGCTGCCGCTCCAGACACTGGTGGACTGCGATGGGACATCCAAGTCCGCCCTCGCCATCCTGGCCGGGGAAATCTCCGCCGCCGGCATTGCCGAAATCGCCGTCGTCGTGCATCCGGGCGACGAGGCCGCCTACGCCCAGGCCGCCGGGCCGCTTGCCAGCCGCATGCGCTTCATCGCGCAGCCCGAGCCGCTCGGCTACGGCCATGCCGTCCATTGCGCGGCGGATTTTACCGGCGGCGAGCCGTTTCTCCTGATGGTGGGCGATCACCTTTACACCAGCCGCGCCGCGGAATCGTGCATCGCCCAGTTGCTGGCCGCCGCGGAGAGCGCCAAGTGCCCGATCTCGGCCGTCCAGGCCACCCACGAAAGCAAGCTGCCCTATTACGGCACCATCGGTGGCCGCCGCGTCCAGGGTGCCGAGCGTCTCTACGAAGTGGAAACCGTCATCGAAAAACCCACCCCCACCGAAGCCGAGCAAAAGCTCGTCGTGCCCGGCCTGCGCGCCGGCAACTACCTTTGCTTCTTCGGAATGCACGTGCTCACGCCGCAAGTCATGGAGATCCTCGGCCGGGGAATCGCCACCGGACAAACCGGCCTCTCCCCCGCGCTTGCCGAAAACGCCCGGCGCGAACGATACCTCGCCATCGAAATCCAGGGCCGCCGCCACGACCTCGACCTCCACTACGGCCTGCTCGCCACCCAGCTTGCCCTCGGCCTCGCCGGCAAGGACCGCGACGAGGTGCTTTCCCTGCTCGTCGATCTGCTCGCCCAATCCCAAGCCTGAGCACACGCATGATTTCCCTCACCGATCTCATCGTCTCGCCGGACGAGAACGTCCGCAACCAGTCGCTCGATTCCGCCTGCGCGATACTCCCGCTCGACGAACTGCTCGCCCAGGCGGATGCGCTCGATGGTTTCCGCCGCAAGAGCGACAACCTCTATCAGCGCGTGCGGGCCTTGCTGTTCCTGCATGCCATCCACCGCTTCCACCTGCCGCGGCTTCTGAGAGACGCGCCAGCCGGGACGATTCCCTTCAAGGGCTACGAAAACCTGCTCGCACGCCGCTTCGAGGAGGCCATCGACGTGTTCCTGAGATACCAGCGCGAGCATGGCCCCGGCGACGGGATTTCCAGCGCGCTGGCCGCGGCCTATCAGAAACTCGCCTTCCAGACGCTGGCCGACCAGGTGCGCCGCAGCGTGCGCAGCGTGGCCGGCAACCAGTGGATGTTCCGCATGGGCCACCCGGACGACCAACCGCTGCGCATCCGCAGGGAACTCACCACCCCGGATCCGGCCAGCGGCCTCTATCCGGTGCTGCGCGAGCGCACGCCGGTCCGCATGGACCTCACTCACTGCGGCTGGAGCGATATTTTCTTCCTCGGCATGGACTACCCCGAGGGCGCCAAGGTGCTCAACATCTCGGTGGACCTCGCCGTCCATGGCCGCGACAAGGATCCTTCGCCGCCGGTCGAGGCCAGCCTGCGGGTGATCGACCAGCCGGTGCTGCGCCTCACCAGTGTGGACCTCGGTTGCTCCGCGGAAATTTCCATCCTCAACGAGGTCTTCGATTTCGCGAAGGATTACCTCGGCCTGCTCAAGGCCGCCGTGATCGCCAGCGGCATCGTTCCGCCCGGCATCGAGGGCTCGGGACAGAGCCTCGCCGACCTGCTGGAGCGCATCGTCGGCCCCGGCCGCGGGCTGGAAATCGTCAGCAACGTGAACAACATCCCGAAGGGCTCGCGGCTCGCGGTTTCCACCAACCTGCTCGCGGCATTGATCGGCGTGTGCATGCGCGCCACCGGCCAGGCCCGCTCGCTCACCGGCGGGCTTGAGGAAAACGAGCGCCGCATCGTGCTCGCCCGCGCGCTGCTCGGCGAATGGCTCGGCGGCTCGGGCGGCGGCTGGCAGGACTCCGGCGGCGGCTGGCCCGGCATCAAGTTGATCTGCGGCGCGCTCGCCAACGAGGGCGATCCGGAACAAGCCATCAGCCGCGGCCGCCTCATGCCCACCCACCAGGTGCTCGACCGCGACAAGGTCCCCGAGGAGGCGCGCCGCGCCTTGCAGGACTCGCTCGTCCTCGTTCACGGCGGCATGGCCCAGAACGTGGGCCCCATCCTCGAAATGGTCACCGAGAAATACCTGCTCCGCTCGCAGCCCGAGTGGTCGGCGCGGCTGAAGACGCATGAAATACTCGACCGCATTCTAACAGGACTGAAGACCGGCGACATCGCGGCCATCGGCAAGGCGACCACCGAGAATTTCCAAGGTCCGATCCAGACGATCATCCCGTGGGCCAGCAACCTCTACACCGAGCTGCTCATCGCCAAGACCCGCGAGGCCTTCGGCACGGACTTCCGCGGTTTCTGGATGCTCGGCGGCATGTCGGGCGGCGGCATGGGCTTCATGTTCGCGCCGCAGCGCAAGGCGGAGGGCCAGGAATTCCTGCAGAAACTCATGTCGGAAACCAAGCGCGCGCTGGCCGCCGCGCTGCCATTCGCGATGGAACCGGTGGTTTACGACTTTGCCATCAACGAGCGCGGCTCGTGGGCCGAGCTTCTATCAGGTGCCGAAGCGCTGATGCCCGCCGGCTACTACCGTTTCACCATACCCGCGCTGTTGCGCATCGAACGCCGGAAACTCGGCCCGGTCCGCCACGCGGAGCTCGACCACTTCGCCGACGCCTGCCGCAACCGTCCCGAGCTGCAGGGCATGGTGCGCACGCTCTTCGATTCGATCTTCCCCCGCGTACAGGAAAAGGACGGCAGCCGCGAGAGCCTGAATGAAATCCTCGACCGCTACGGCTTCGACCGCATCGCCCACGAGCAGATCCGCGAGGACCTGCGCGCCGGACGCATCGGCCTCGCCCAGAACCGCCTGCCCGCCAACAGCACCATCGAGGACGTCCAACCCGGCGACCTGATGGATGCCGCGCGGCTTGATCCGTCCGATCGCGAGCGCGGACTCGCGGCGCTGGAAAACGGCGAGGTGGCGGTGGTCACCCTCGCCGCCGGTGCCGGCTCGCGCTGGACGCAGGGCGCGGGCGTGGTCAAGGCGCTCAACCCGTTCTGCCGTCTCGGCGGACGCCATCGCTCGTTCGTGGAAACCCATCTCGCCAAGAGCCGCAAGACCTCGCGCGAGTGCGGCACCCCCCTGCCCCATGTGTTCACCACCAGCTATTTTTCCCACCGGCCGACGAGCGATTTCCTCGGCGAATATCAAAACTTCGGTTATGAAGGACCGCTGGTTCTTTCCGAAGGCAAATCGATCGGCCTGCGCCTGGTTCCCACCGAGCGCGACCTGCGGTTCATGTGGGAGGAAATGCCGCAGCAGGCGCTCGATGTGCAGCAGCAGAAGGTGCGCGACAGCCTGCGCGCCGCGCTGATCGGCTGGGCGCGCTCCGCCGGCGAGGCCGCCGATTACACCGACAACCTGCCGCTCCAGTGCCTTCATCCCGTGGGCCACTGGTATGAGATACCCAACCTCATCCGCAACGGCACGCTCGCCCGCTTGTTGGACGAACGTCCGCAACTCAAGACGCTCGTCATGCACAACATCGACACCGTGGGCATGGACGTCGATCCCGCCCTGCTCGGCCGCCACCTTACAAGCGGCGCGGGACTCACCTTCGAGGTCATCACCCGCCGCCTGGAAGACCGCGGCGGCGGCCTGGCCCGCGTCAATGGCCGCGTCCGCCTCGTCGAGGGCCTCGCCATGCCGCGCGAGGAGGACGAGTTCCATCTCACTTATTACAACTCAAACACCTGCTGGATCGACATCGACGCGCTGCTCGCCGCACTCCAACTCACCCGGTCCGACCTGACGGACGAGGCGAAGACGACCGCCGCAATCCGCGCGCTGGCCGCGAAAATGCCCACTTACATCACGCTCAAGGACGTGAAAAAACGCTGGGGCCACGGCCAGGAGGACGTGTTCCCGGTCTGCCAGTTCGAAAAGCTGTGGGTGGACATGAGCCAGCTATCCACCATCGAAACACGCTACCTCGCCGTGCCCCGCCTCCGCGGGCAGCAGCTCAAGGACCCCGCCCAACTCGACGGCTGGCTCCGCGACGGCTCCGCCGCCTACCTCGAGTCGCTTTGCGAGTGGGAGTAGCGGCGGTCCATGACCGTCAGGCGCATGGCACGAAAAGCGGCGGCGGTTTCACCAGAACATCCAGTAAAGGAGCAAGGTGAGGACGATGACGATCCATCCAACAACCTTGGCGCTTTTGGAAGTTTCGAGGCAGATCTGGTCATTGACGGGAAGTTCCACCGGCTTGGTGAGCGGCGCGACGAGCGTCACGATGATGCCGGCCACGATCACGATGAAGAAGCAGAGCGCCATGCGGTCGAGGAAGGCCATTTGCGTGGAATACCACAGCCCGTTGTCGACCAGCAGCGAGCCAAGCCACCATTTGAAGGCACCGTAGGCGACCACGTTGGTGAGGATGCCGACCACGCCGAACCAGCGCGGGGTGCGTGGCGAGAAGAAGCCGAAGATGAACACGGCGAGGATGCCCGGCGAGATGAAGCCCTGGAACTCCTGGATGTAGGCGAAGATCGACTCGAAGTTGTCGAGCTTCGGCGCGACCAGCGCGGCGAGCAGCACAAAGATGACGACGAACACGCGGCCGACGCTGACGAGTTTCGCGGAATCCGTGACGCCGCTGAACTTCGAGTAAAGGTCCATCGTGGCAATGGTCGAGGCCGAGTTGAGCATCGAGGCCAGCGAGCTGATGACCGCACCGCAGAGCGCGGCGAGCACGAACCACGAGATCATCGGATGCGGCTTGATGAGATTGCGGACGAGAATCGGAAATGCGGCGTCGTAGTCGTAGGCCTTGAGCGCTCCGGCTGCGATCGCGCCTTTTTCCACTGCGGCATTGGCAAGCTCATTGATTTTCGCGGCGGTGGTGGCGGCGTCGGCATCCGCGGGCAGGCCGGCATCGACACATGCGGCGGCGGCGTTGCGTGCGAGCGCCTTGGCGGCCATCTCGGCATGATGTTCCACGAATTTTTCATCCACCTTGAAGACCGCCCCGGAGGCGGCATTGCTGAACAGTTTCTCGTTCGCATTGGCCGCCGCGGTCTGCAAATCGCCCGAAAACAGGGTGAATGCGAGAATGCCCGGTATCACGACCACGAAGGGGATGAGCAGCTTGAGGAAGGCGGCGAAAACGATGCCCTTCTGGCCCTCGGCCAGCGACTTCGAGCCAAGCGTGCGTTGCACAATGTATTGGTTGAGGCCCCAGTAGAAGAAGTTGGGAATCCAGAGGCCGATGAGCAGCGCGGTCCATGGCAGGTCGGAGTCCTCCTTGGGACGGACCATGTGCATTTTCCCGCCGGATTGGTTCGGGCCGTTGACCGCCTCCGCCTCTCCCTCGACGCCGTCATTGAGCAGCTTGAGGCGTTCCCACGCGCCGGCTTTTTCGAGATCGGCGACGGTGGCGTTGGAATTGGCCACCTTGGCGGCGATGAGTTCCTCGGCCGGACGGTCGGCGAGCGTGCTGAAGGCGAACCACATCACCACCGCGCCGCCGAGAATGAGCGCCGCGCCCCAGACGAGGTCGGTCCAGGCGCAGGCCTTGAGACCCCCGACGAACACATAGACCGCCGCGAAGATGGCGATGAGCCAGCACATGGCGGTCAGGTTGCTGAGCACCGGCACGGTGTGGTAGTATTCCGAAATGAATTTCGCACCGGAGAAAATGACCGACGAGGTGGTCACGAAGACCAGCGTGACGATGGCCGGGATGGCCATGGCAAGACGCGCGACGCCGTCGAAGCGGTATTGCAGGAACTCGGGAATGGTGTAGAGGCCGGCCTTGAGGAAACGCGGCAGGAACCAGAACGCCACCACCACCAGCGTGACGGCGGCCATCCATTCGTAGGAGGCGATGGCCATGCCCAGCCAGTTCGCCGCGGAGCCGGACATGCCGACGAATTGCTCGGTCGAGATGTTCGCGGCGATGAGCGAGAAGCCGACCAGCCACCAGGTGAGTCCGCGGCCGGCGAGGAAGTAGCCCGAGGCGCCCGCCTCCTTGGCATGCACCTCGTCGCGTGATTTCCAAATGCCGAGTGCGACCACGCCGACGACGGCGATGACAAACAAGACGACTTCAAGTGTGTTCATGGGTGGGTTTGCTGTGATGGATGGGTTGGAGAAAAATCGATCATCCGGCCGAGAACTTGTGAACCATCACATGCCGGTAGGTTTCACCCGGGTGCAGCACGCAGGACGGGAATGACGGCTGGTTCGGCGCATCAGGGAAACGCTGGGTCTCGAGGCACAATCCGGCGCGGGGCGCGTAGTGGGTGCCGTTTTTGCCGGCGAACTCGTGCTTGATGAAGTTGCCGGCGTAGAACTGGATACCCGGTTGGTCGGTGGAAAGCTCCATGACGCGGCCGCTCGCGGGATCGCGGAGACGGGCGGCGGGTTTCACCCCGCCGCCGTTATCCAATACCCAGCAGTGATCGTAGCCGGAGGCGATGCGGAGCGCTTCGAAGTCGGAATCAATGCGCTCGCCCACGATGTGCGGCGTGGTGAAATCCATCGGCGTGCCGACGACCGGTGCTATTGCCCCGGTGGGGATCATGGCGATATCGGTGGGCAGGAAATGGCGCGCGTGGAGCGTGAGTTCATGGCCGGTGGCGGGCGTGGCGGGATCGCCCGTCAGGTTCCAATAACTGTGATGGATGATATTGACGACCGTGGGCGCGTCGGCCGTCGCCTCGGCCTGCCAGACGAGTTCATCGTCGTCGGTCAGGGTGTAGCTGACCTTGACGCCGAGGTTTCCGGGATAGCCCTCGTCGCCATCGGGCGAGAGATGGGTGAATTCGACGGCATTCCCTCCGCAGGGCCGCGCGTGCCAGAGCGCCTTGTCGAAGCCCTTGACGCCGCCGTGGAGGTGGCAGGGAATGCCGCCGGGCGAGTTGTTGGTGGCGAGTGTGAAATCGCGCCCGCCGAGCGAGAATTTGCCGCCGGCGATCCGATTGCCAAACCGGCCGATGGTCGCTCCGAAATACGGTCCGTTGGCGAGCCAGCCGGCGAAGGCATCGAATCCCAGCGTCACATCGGCCATGACCCCGTGCCTGTCCGGCACTTTCATCGAGAGCAGCGTGGCACCGTAATCGCTGACGCGCGCTTCCAGCCCGTGACGGTTGACCAAGGTGAATATTTTCGCCTCGCGGCCGCCCGGCAGGATTCCGAATCGGCGGGATGCACCGATGGCCCGCTTGTCAGCGGGCATGGATGCTGCCTCGGTCAATTCGCTCATCGGGCGCTAGAATCCGGGAAAACGCCTGCCTGCCAAGCACGAATTGCCTCACCCGCGGCCAGCCGACGGCGCAGTCGGCTGCAAGCGGGAGGCGGTGATTGACCCGCGCGCTCCAATGGTTAGTGTTCGGGCATGACTCACGAGGAAACCGAAGCCGCATCCAAGATCCTGGACACCATGCTGGGCCATCTCGAGCTGCCCGCCAATATCGAGATCGAAGAGACGGGCGACGGACCATGCCTCCAGATCCGCTCGACCGAAAGCCATTCGATCATCGGCCGCGACGGAGACCGGCTCGATGATCTCCAATACCTCGTCAACCGCATCCTGCGGCGGAAATTCCCCAAGGCCGAGCGCATCAAGGTCGACTGCGAACATTTCCGCAGCATCCGCGAGGACAAGATGGCTGAGGAAATCCGCGAGATCGCCGCACGGGTCAAGGCCACCGGAAAACCCCACCAACTCCGCCCGCTCAATGCCTACTACCGCCGACTCGTCCACAACATTTTGGTCGACGAGCCGGAAATCACCACCCACTCGCCGGAGGGCGAAGAGCGCCTGAAGCGCATCACCATCTCCGCCAAATCCAGCAACCCAGCGAGCTCATGAAACGGTTCTTTTTCGACTGCGGCACCCGCGACACGATCGCCTCGATCGGCATTTTCGCCCTGCGGGTGATGATCGGGCTGATGATGCTGATCGGGCATGGCTTGCCGAAAGTGCGGAATTTCGACGCGATTCTCGAAAAAGGTTTCCCGGTTCCGGATTTCTTCCCGCTCAGGTTCATGTCTCCGGCGATGAGTCTGGTGGCCACCATCGGCGCGGAAATCGGTGCGGCGGCCCTCATCATCGCCGGCCTTGCCACGCGCCCGGCGGCATTCGTTCTGGGTTTCACGATGGTGGTGGCGGCGTTCTCGGTGATGGCGGATGCGCCGTGGTTCACCGGGCCGGGCGTCAGTGCCGCGAAGGAACCTGCGCTCTTGTTCCTGATTCCGATGATCGCCATGATCCTGACGGGTGCCGGCTCCTGGTCGCTCGACGCTGCCATCTACCAAGGTGAAAAACGCCGCCGCTGGTGAGACGACCATGCAAACCCGCCGCCTGGTCCTGCCCGGGGTCCTGAACTCTTATTGAAACGCCCGATCCGCGGTTGATATCAGGCGGGCAACTCGTGGCGGCTGATGATGTCAGCGTCCTCCGCATTCACCTGATAGGTCACCATTTTGTGGTCCTCGTGGATTTCCACAATCCGATAGCCGCGCTTCGCGCCCCAACTGCCACCGACGTGGCTGTCGAAGAAATAACGCCGTTCGCCGGAGATATAAACTCCGGTTTCCAGATGATTGTGGCCATGGAAAACGGCGCGGACGTTGGGAGTGGATTCCAGCAATCTCATCACCGCCTCCGCCTTGGGCTTTTCCGCGGCATCATGGACCCCGTGTTTCGGCCAGCCGTCCACATCGTGGGCACGCTGCTGGATGTGGATCATCACGAAAATCGCCCGGGCCTCGCGGTGGGCCTCCAGTTGTTGACGCAGCCAGTCGATATCGGCGGCCAGATAGATGTTGGCTTTGGCCGGGGCGGTGGTGTCCGCCAGGATGAAAACGAAATCGCCGAGTTTGACGGTGTGATTGGCCGGATAGCCCCAGAGCGCCTCCCACGATCCGGTGGGGGATTCCGCCTGGCCATCGACGAAATCGTGGTTGCCCTTGATCGCATGGTAGGGGACCTGGAGCTTGGAAAGATGCTTGTCGCGCAAGGCCAAAAGGGCAGCTGACGAGTCGTTGCTCAGATCGCCATTGAGGAAAAAGGCATCGAGGCCCTTGGTTTGTTTTTCCCCGTTGATCCATGCCACCATTTCATCCGCCATCTCGGCATAGGGAGTTTTCGGCTGGCCGTAGTGCAGATCCGAGGCGACCGCGAAGCGGAACTTGATCCTGCTGCCCGGAGACAGCTCGGAAGCATCCACCCAGCGCGCCGGCACGGCGGCGGCAAGGGTGACGGCGGCACTGCATTTCATGAAACCACGGCGGGAACGGTTCATCCCATCATTACGCGTGCGGGGGAATCGATCTTGCCGCCAATGGCGAAACCGGCCGCCGGTATCCCAACCTTGCCGGACACGCGGCACCGGTGCAGCATGCCCCCGCCCCGCCCTCATCCATGAATCCACCGATCGAAACCATCGACATCGTGCTGCCCCTCGAGCACTCCGAGGACGAGACCGCGCGGCGCGAGGCGGCGGCCGCCAAACTCGGCGTGCCGGTTTCCCGCATTGGCGGCGTGAAGCTCCGCAAGCACTCGATCGACGCCCGCCACAAGACGATCAAGGTGCAGCTCCGGCTCGATGTGTCGCTCGACGCTCCGCTGCCGCCGGAGGAATCGCCGCGCTGGTCGTGCCCTCCCCTGCCCCCGCATCCGCCCACCGCAGTCATTGTCGGCTGCGGGCCGGCGGGCTTGTTCGCCGCGCTGCGTTGCCTGGAAAACGGCGTGAAACCCATCGTGCTGGAGCGCGGCAAGGACGCCAGCGCGCGGCGCTTCGACCTCGCGCCGCTGCTGCGCGAGGGCCGGGTGGTCGAGGATTCGAACTATTGTTTCGGCGAAGGCGGCGCGGGCACCTTCTCCGACGGAAAACTCTACACCCGCGCCACCAAACGCGGGCCGGTGGCCGAGGTCTATCGCATCCTGACCGCTCACGGCGCGCCGGAGAAAATCCTCACCGACGCCCACCCGCACATCGGCTCGAACCTGCTGCCCAACGTGGTCAAGGCGATGCGCGAATCGATCCTCCAAGCCGGCGGCGAAGTGCGCTTCCAGTGCAAGGTGGTCGATTTCCTCGTCACACAAAACCGCATCCATGGCGTGCTGACGGCCGATGAGCAGGAAATCGCCGGCGACGCCGTGATCCTCGCCACCGGCCACTCGGCGCGCGACATCTACCGGCTGCTGGCGGAAAAACAGATCCTGCTGGAACCCAAGCCCTTCGCCGTGGGGTTCCGCATCGAGCACCCGCAGCCGTTCATCGACCGCGTGCAATACCATCTCACGGAAGGCCAGCCGCGGCCGCGCCTGCTGCCCGCCGCGCGCTACCGGCTCGCCACCAAAATCCGCGGGCGCGGCGTGCATTCGTTCTGCATGTGCCCCGGCGGCTTCATCGTGCCCGCCGCCACCGAGAACGACGAGGTGGTGGTCAATGGCATGAGTCTCTCGCGGCGCGACTCGCCCTTCGCCAATTCCGGCATGGTCACCACCGTCGAGCCGGAGGATCTAACGGAACTGGCGAAGGAACACGGCGTGCTCGCCGGTCTCGTTTTCCAAAAGAACCTCGAACGCGCCGCCAAGCGGGCCGGTAGCGGCGGACAGGTCGCGCCCGGCCAGCGCGTCACCGATTACCTCAAGGGCAAACTTTCCGCCGAGCTTCCCGCGACGAGTTATTTCCCCGGCGTGAGACCCGCACCGCTGCATGAAATGCTGCCGCGCGGGATGACGCAACGCATGCGCGAGGGACTCGATCTCTTCGGCCGGCAAATGCACGGCTATGTTTCCAGCGAGGCCTTGCTGTTGGGTTTCGAAACCCGCACCAGCTCGCCTGTCAGGATACCCCGCCGCGCCGACACGCTCGAACACCCGGAAATTTCCGGCCTGTTCCCCTGCGGCGAAGGCGCGGGCTACGCCGGCGGCATCGTCAGCGCGGCGCTGGACGGGATGAGGGTGGCGGATGCTGTTGACAAGGCCACTTCCCATGTCCCGCCTCCCTAAAAAACACGGCATCAGGACTTTTTCGAAAGACTTCAATGGTGCGGCGAGATTCTGCTTGGTATCGAATTCAAGATCCCTGTCATTGACGATTGGGTTGAAGTAGTAGGTTTCCGCTTTGATGTAATCGAGGAATGAGCTGGCCCCCAAAGCCCGGCCATTGGTCGGCTAAACTAAGCTATGGTGCGGTAGTGAAAAATTTTGTCTGTAAAAGCGAGAAGTTGATTCCACCAGCGGCCCAGTTGCTCGCGCATGATCGTTGCTTGGGATATTCGCCCGACCATGCGCGAGTTCGACTCGGAAATCGTCCTGCAAAAAGCCCGCGAAATTTATCCCGAGGCGCGCCCTCGGATCATCACCGATCAAGGCTCCCAGTTCAAAAGTCGAAAGTTCAAATCCTTCATCACTCAGTGGCAAGCCAGCCACGTCATGACCAGTCCTTATTACCCGCAATCCAACGGCAAAATCGAACGCTTTCACCAGACACTCAAGGACCAGGCCATAGGTCCTCTCACCTCACTTGACCTCGCCGAAGCCAGGCGCATTACCGGCGATTTCATCAAATATTACAACACAACGCGGCTACATTCAGCCATCGGCTTTATCGCCCCCAAGGACCGACTCGAAGGCCGTCATGCAAGATTCAAAAAGCCCGCAACAGAATGCTCTAAGAGCTTACTTTGCTTCAAAGAGGTCAGGCGGCTTTTGCGTTGAAACATCAACAGCAGCGTAGGGCTTTTTGGCCCCCTTAGCTACTTCAGCCCCTTATTTAAAATGCTCTAGTCTGCGTGCAACGTCTGCGCACCGATGCCGGCACCCGATTGCCGGGGAGGAAATTCCTTGAGGCTCTTGAGGTGAGCCATGAATGGCCCGCCAAGTTGGTCCGACACCCAGGTCTTTTCCTTAATCCAGGAAAAATGACCCGGTGTGTCCGGTGTGCGCTCATACGGATCCAACTTGATATCAAGCAGCAATCCGCTAGGGGCCTTTTCCGCCTGCTTGAGCCACTCGTTCTTGATCGCCAGGTGCATTTTCCATTGATTAACCCGGAATGCCGTGAGCTCCGTTTCCGCGTAAAAGAAAAACTCCGCGCGGCGCGATTTTCCCTGCCCCGTCAGCATGTCCGTCTGATCATAGCCATCCAGATGGACCTTGAATTCCTGGCCGCCAACGATGGTGCCCGCCAGAAGCTTTTCTTTGATGTCCGGCACACCCGCGGCCGCCAACAACGTCGGAACCCAATCTTCCGACGACATCAACTCGCCCGTCCACTCGCCCGCCGGAACGCGGCCTGGCCAACGGACGAGCGCCGGCACGCGAAAGCCGCCATCCCACGTCGTGCCCTTCTCGCCCCTGAACGAAGCCGTTCCCGCGCTTGGCCAATGAGCCAGATTCACGCCGTTGTCCGACGTGAACACCACGATGGTGTTATCGCTGATCTTCTGATCATCCAGCGCGTCAAGCAACTTGCCGACCAGCGAATCCAGATGCATGACCGCATCGGCATAAGCGCTGTGGCCGCTCTTGCCCGCCCACTCATCGGAAACATGAATCTCTTGATGCATGCGCGATGGATTAAACCACAGGAAAAACGGCTTTTTGCTTTCGACTTTGTCCTTCATCCAGTCCAGCGACCGGGCAAGCACTTCATCATCAAACCTCTTCTGCCGTTCCGCGCCGAGCGGGCCTTCGTCGGTGATGGTCTGCTTGCCCACGACGCCCCAGCGCGGATCGACCGTGGGATCGTTCTTGTCGGACGCTAACGAGTGAATGACATTTCGCGGCCGACCCGCGAAATCGGGGTTCTTCGGAAACTCCGGTTGCTCCGGCATCTCCATCATATTGAGATGATACAGGAACCCGTAGAACTCATCGAAGCCATGCACGGTGGGCAGAAACTCATTGCGATCGCCGACATGGCTCTTACCAAATTGCCCGGTGGCGTAGCACTGATCCTTCAGCAACTGGGCCAGCGTGACATCTTCGGCTTGCAATCCAACCGGCGATCCAGGCTGCCCCACCGAGGTCAGGCCTGTGCGAATCGGATACTGGCCCGTCAAGAAGGCGGCACGGCCGGCGGTGCAACTCGGCTGTGCGTAATAATCGCTGATCATCAACCCTTCCTTCGCTATGCGGTCGATGTTCGGCGTCGCTACTGCTCCGATTCCGCGGTGGTAGGCCGAGATATCATTCGGCGCCATGTCATCAGTCATGATGACGACGATGTTGGGCCGGGACGTCTCGCTCGCACATCCAATCTCCGGAACGAAAAGGATGACAGCCAAAATCCAAACAAACGTCCATACGGCATTATCACAGGCATTGATTAAAATATTTTTTTTCACTGTATGACTCCTTAAAATTTCTTGGCGATCTTCAGCCACAAAAAGTCGCCTTCCAAACGGTTCTTCGTTTCTGTTTCGTGAACCCATTTCAATTCGGAAACCACATCGCCCTTCACGAAGGAGACCACCGGTCCAACACCCACCGTGCGGCCCTCAAAATCACCGAGTATGGCGCCGGTTCCGCTGTCGCCTTCCACCTGTTCATACCAGAAGGCATTCACGCCCACGCCGGCCAAGCCGCCCGCCACCGGCAGGTGCTGAGCGAGTGTGCCATCGAGATGAATCTGCGAGCCGGTCTGGTAATCCGTATCCTTGTTCTCGGTATTGAAGTCCGCACCAACGTACAGGGACGCTTCACGGCCATTCTCATGGCTTAAATAAACGGCACCAATGGTCGGCTCGATCGTCCAATAGTTTTTTCCGGCGTTGGCCAGGCGACCCTTCTCGTAGTCGCCAGTCGGGGCGTATGCCGCCACCCGACCGTTGATGCTGAAATCCTTGGTAATTGTGTAATTCAGCATCAGCGGCATCAACACAATGTCGCCTAGCCCGTCGATGCTGTCTTTTTTGCGGATAGTGGCATTCTTCACCGTTGTGACATCCGCCTCCACATCCAGCGTGACATAAGGAATGGTCGCATTCATGGCAAAACTGAGTTTATCACCGGGATTCCAGGCCGGACGCCACAACAGCGTGATGCCATGCGCCATGGAATCCGCTTCCGCGCCAATTGCCTTAACGCCGGCAATTGGAAGCGGCTGCCCAACTTCACGTTCGCCGGAATAGGAAAGCAGATTGTAACGCGCAACCATCGTTTCCTCCGCGGGAACACCATCAATGAAAGAAGAGATCGAACCCGGAAAGTAATGACCACTCCCGCCTTCTTCGGCGCGAAGAACTGTAGGGAGCACGGTGATGAGCGAAAACAAACACGCGAGTGCGGAATTTTTTAATATGGAACCGTTTTCTTTTTTAATCATCGCTAATTTACTTGTTAAGTCTATCGGCTCGGCGGATGGCCTCGCCTTACCTGTATTTTTGAAGTGAGTAACCCGCACTAAACATGTTCGATCAAAATTAATTGCCAATCAAGTTCGCGGAATCCTTTGCGTCCAGAACTGCTCGATAGACGCGGATTCCCATTCACTGGCGCAAACAGAAAAACCAAACAACGTGATCAATGCAGCCGATGCAAAGGTACGGATGTTCAACATAATTCCTCCATAAATTCTAGGAACTTGCTTTAATTCGCAGCGCATTATGTTCTGAAGGACTGAAGCGTGCAAGGAATAAAAAGTGGGTTGGTTTTGGTTGAAGCGGGTCAAGGTGCGGGCTGCAGCACAGGCGCCAAGCGGAAGAATCTCGAACGAACGGCGGTATCGGCTTCGAAAGGATAGCTGTGCTGTATTCGTCCATCCGGCAACCAATTAAGCTTTCTGGCATTCATGAGCGGAGACTTCGACCTATCGCCCAGCAGGAGAGCTTCCTGAAGGTCCACCTGCACATCGGTGAGTGCACGGATGGATGACCAGCGGAGTTCGTA
>JBMTCD010000058.1:0-16903 GCA_049430545.1 Luteolibacter sp. | reverse complement strand
GCCGAGTTTGAGGTATCCGAGGCCGACTTCAATCAGGGGCGTGAGGAGCTGGATGATTTGGTCGTGGCGCTTGGCG
Source organism: Luteolibacter sp. (assembly GCA_049430545.1). GTDB lineage: Bacteria > Verrucomicrobiota > Verrucomicrobiia > Verrucomicrobiales > Akkermansiaceae > Luteolibacter. The sequence continues at coordinate 16,827 of JBMTCD010000058.1, read as the reverse complement.
AGGGGAGCGGGAACACCTGTCAGATCCTGGTAGAAAGAGATTCCTTCGCTGACGGTGAGGTCGAGGACGTCGTGGATGGATTTTCCGCGGTAGTGGAAGTCGAGGGTGGAGCTTTTGTAGCGCTTCCCCTGGCAGTCCGGGCAGGTGACGTAGAGGTCGGAGAGGAACTGCATCTCGACTTTCTCGAAGCCATTGCCGGCGCAGCGGTCGCAACGGCCATCGCCGGAGTTGAAGGAGAAGAAGCCCGTTTGCGCGCCGGCGGCCTTGGCTTCAGGGGTGCAGGCGAAAAGCTGGCGGATGGGGTCGAATGCGCCGAGGAACACGGCGGGTGTGGAGCGCGGGGTGCGGGCGACGGCGGATTGATCCACCAACTCGATGCCTGTGATATGTTGTGTGCCCTTGATTTCGCGGAGCGGGGCGGGATCGCCCTCGGTCTCGATGCCGAGCTTGCGGGCGACGTTCTGATAGATGACGTCGTGGGCGAAGGTGGACTTGCCGGAACCGGAAACACCGGTGACGCAGGTGAAGAGGCCGAGCGGGATATCGGCATCGAGCTTGCGCAGGTTGTGGCGGGTGGCACCGCGGATTTGGAGGAGGTGCTTGGCGGGCTTTCGGCGCGTGGCGGGGATGGGGATGGATTTCTGGCCGGTGAGCCAGGGCAGGGTGCCGATAGCTGCTTGGGATGGAGACCGGCGGACTGAAGTCCGCGCTCCATTGCCTTGATAGATGATATTGCCGCCGTGCTGGCCGGCACCGGGACCCAGGTCGATGAGGTGATCGGCGGCGCGCATGACGGCGTGTTCATGCTCGACGACGACGAGGGTGTTGCCCTTGTCGCGCAGGGCGTGCATGACGGCGGTGAGGCGGTCGATGTCGCGGGCGTGGAGGCCGACGGTGGGTTCGTCGAGGACGAACAGTGTGCCTGTGAGAGAGGCCCCGAGGCAGGCGGTGAGGTTGACGCGCTCGACCTCGCCGCCGGAGAGCGTGCGGGTGGGGCGGTCGAGGGTGAGGTATCCGAGGCCGACTTCGTCGAGGTAGCGGAGGCGGGAGTGGATTTCGTTCAGGACGAGATGGAGGGTGGGGTCTTTGGATTGCAGGTTGAGAATTGTAGATTGTAGATTGGTGATCCAGGGGAGGAGTTCGGTGATGGGTAGGGACCAGAGGTCCGGGAGGGTGAGGCCGTCGATTTTGAAGCAGAAGGACTCGGGTTGGAGGCGTTTGCCGCGGCAGGCGGAGCAGGTGGTGTAGGAGCGGTAGCGCGAGAGGAAGACGCGGACGTGCATCTTGTAGGCCTTGGTTTCGAGCCAATCGAAGAAGCCCTTGACGCCATACCAGCCGCCGGCTTGCCAGATGGCTTCGAGGGCCTCCATGTCGGCCGTGGAAAAGTTTGGCGCGTCGCCGTAGTAAATCCATTCGCGTTCGTCGTCGCTCAGGTCCTCCCACGGGGTTTTGATATCGATGCCGCGTTCCTTGCAATTGCGGACGAGGTCGCGCTGGCATTCCTCGCCCCGCTCGCCTTGGAAGGGGCGGATGGCACCGCGGGCGATGGAGAGCGTGGGATCGGGGACGGCTTTTTCGAGATCGAGGCCGATGACGCGGCCGAAGCCGCGGCATATCGGGCAGGCCCCGAGTGGAGAGTTGAAGGAAAACAGTGCGGGTGTGGGGGCGCGGAGGGTGAAGCCGGTGCGGGGGTTGGTCCACGAAGTCGTGAAAGACTTCGTGATGGTGGATTGCGGATCTTGGATGGTGGCGGTTCCCTTGCCGAGGTGGAAGGCGGCTTCGAGGGCCTCGAGCAGACGGGAGCGGGATTGCTTTGTGAGGGTGAGGCGGTCTTGGATGACTTGGACGACGGGCGGACTGAAGTCCGCGCTCCGTGGTTCGTCGGTGCGGATGACTTGTCCGTCTAACAGGATTCGGAGGTAGCCTTGGGAGTTGAGGAAAGGAAAGAGATCATCGGTCCTGGTGCCGGTGGGGACGGGAACGGGAAAGGTGACGAGCAGCGGCTTTCCCGTGAGGTTTTCCGCGGCCCACGCGGCGGCGGACTCGGGGGTGTCGGGGCGGATTTCCTCGCCGGTCTTGGGGTCGTGGCCGGTGGCGAGGCGGGCGAAGAGGAGCTTGAGGTAATCGTTGATTTCGGTGAGGGTGCCGACGGTGGAGCGGGTGGTTCGGACGTGGTTTTTCTGCTCGATGGCGATGGCGGGCGGGATGCCCTCGATGGAATCGACATCCGGTTTGTCCATGCGGTCGAAAAACTGCCGGACATAGGGCGAGAAGGTTTCGACGTAGCGGCGCTGGCCCTCGGCGTAGAGGGTGTGGAAGGCGAGCGACGATTTGCCGGAGCCGGAGGGGCCTGTGACGACGGTGAGTTTACCGAGTGGGATCTCGAGGTTGAGATTGCGGAGATTGTGCTGGCGGCAGCCGTGGAGTCGGATCGAGTCGTGCATTGCGGGTGCGGGTGGCACCCTAGGCGCGAATGGCCGCTCCGCCAGTGGAACTGTGGCCGGTTTTCAAGCGAGCTGCGGGTTGCCGATTTTTCCACTGGCCTGCGCGAGTGAGCGGGCGCAGCTTGCGCCGGAATCCGGCAGCCACCCTGATGAGCGACGATCCCACCCTCTTGGTTCTGACTTTCGCGTTTGGCGCGGGACTGGGGGTGTTTTTGCTGGCGGCGGGATGGAAGTGGCTGGCGGCGTTTCGTGCCGGGGCGCTGCGCGAAACGCCAGCCGACACATCTGCTCCGCCGCCGTTGCCGCCGGCTGGGCGGGTCGCGGTGTGGATTTACCGGCCGCTGGATTTGCTGGGTGCCCTGGTGGTTTTCGGGGTCTTCGCATCGTTGGTGCTGCTGGCCGCGAGTGTTGCAGGCGACAAGGAACCCGTTCTCGATGCCGGCACACTGGCCGCCAACATCGGCTTCCAATTCACTATGGCCGGGTTGGTGGGACTTACGGTCATCAGCCGCTGCGGGCCGCTGGAATGGCTCGGTTTGCGCTGGCCTTCGTGGCCGTGGGTCTTCCTGCTCGCACCCGGCGCGGTGCTCTTCATGTGGCTCGTGGCCGGCGGGCTCCACTACGCCGGATACGTCGAGTGGATGGAGTCGCTCGGTGTGGACACCACCCAGGACACGGTGAAATTGCTGCGCGAAACCGACGACCCGCTCACCCTTGGCCTGATGGCCTTTGCCGCCGTGATTGCCGCACCCGTCTGCGAGGAAATCGTCTTTCGCGGCTATCTTTACCCGCTGCTGAAAAAGTTCGGGGGTATCACCGCTGCCGCAATCGGCACCTCTCTCGTTTTTGCCGCCGCCCATGGCCATCTCACTGCCATTGTGCCGCTCTTCGTTTTCGGCGTCGTGCTGGTGCTGCTCTACGAGAAAACCGGTTCGTTGTGGGCACCGATCGCCGCCCATTTCTGCTTCAACGGCGCCACCGTCGGCGTGACTTTCGCCGCACGCTATTATGACATACCGATCGGTCTGATTCCATGACCACGCTGCGAGATATGGGTGAGGATGCGCTGATCGCGCGCTTGGTGGAACTGGTCCCGCGCGATCCCGATCCGTTGGCGGGTCCTGGCGACGATTGTGCGGTGATTGATTCCGGCTGCGGTGAATTGCTGCTTCTGAAAACCGACGCTATGGTGGCTGGCGTCCATTTCCTCGCGGAAACTCCGGCCGAGGCGGTTGGCTGGAAAGCCGTCGCCAGAGTGGTGTCCGATATCGCCGCGATGGGAGGAAAGCCGCGGTATTTCCTGGTCACGCTGGCCCTTCAAGCGGGCACTCCGCTGGAGTGGGTGGATGGCCTCTACCGTGGCATCGGCCGCTGCCTGCGGGCTCATCATTCCTTTCTGGCGGGCGGTGAAACCTCGCGCGTGCCTACGGGCTCCGCGGCTGTCATTTCCATTTCCGCCACCGGCAGTGTCGCTCGCGAGCGTCTCACCCTGCGCTCCACCGCCAAAGCGGGCGATGTCATACTTGTCACCGGCACTCTGGGTGGATCTTTGCGCACCGGTAAACACCTCGGTTTCACCCCCCGATTAAAAGAAGCAGACTGGTTGGTATCCAAATACAAACCGACGGCGATGATGGATATTTCGGATGGTTTGGCGAAGGATTTGCCACGGATGGCGGTGGCGAGTGGGTGTGGATTTGTGCTGGAGCGCGGGGGGCTGCCGGTGACCGCAGGTTGTGATTCCGCGCAGGCGCTCAACGACGGTGAGGATTTTGAACTGCTGCTGGCGGTGGAGCCGGCAAAGTTGCCGGGTTTGCTGGAAGAATGGCCTGCCGCCTTTCCCGACGTTCCGCTGACAGCGGTCGGGCGCATGGTGGAGGAGTGCCTGGGCGAGTCCCTATCCGGTGGCTGGGATCATTTTGCCGACTGAGCACGACGCGGTGCCACGGGGTTCCTATTCGGCGGCGTGTATTCACGGCTCAAAGGTCTTCCGGGATCCCCAGATGCCCCAAACCCAGCCATAGCGAAAAAATATTTCCGCAAGGCATTACGGGTTCAGTTGACTTGCGGTCAATGATGGCGTGTTGGTTCGGATTTTCTTCAGGGTGGTCTTGATGCGGCGAAGGCTTGCCAGCGGAGCACGGAACCGGCGGGCCATGAGAGTCGTTGGTCGAGCGAAGCGGCGAAGCGGTCGAGCAGCTCGCCGGCCATGCCCGCGGCGCGCAGTTCGCGGCGGTGGCGGTCGATTTGACAGCGCATGCGGCGGAAATTTTCGGGCAGGTGCGCCGACCAGTCCTGTTGCCGGATCGAGTCGAATCCCTGGCGAGCCATCCATGCGGTGATTTCTGCGGCGGTTCGCAAAAAGGTGACGGCGTTGACCTGCCGGAATGCGGCGGCCATGGCATCATCGGCGTCATCGGCCAGCAGGATGTCGGAAAACACCAGCGCGCCCCCGGGGCGAAGGACGCGGAAGGCTTCGCGGAACACCGCTTCCGGATCGAGGGCATGGCAGATGGCCTCTTGGCTCCAGACGAGGTCGAAGCGGCCACTCCACGAGTCCGGCAGCCGCTCGAAGGATCCACACCATGTGCGGATGTTTCCGGTGAGGCCGAGACTTGCCGCGAGCGACTCGTTTTCGTGATGGTGGTGTTCGCAAAGATCGACGCAAGTCACCTCGGCGCCGGTGCTTGCGGCGATTTGGTGGGCCGGTCCGCCGGGGCCTGCGCCAAGGTCGAGGACATGCCGCGGGGTTTGATCGCCAGCCATGTGCGAGGCGATTTCCAACAAGCGCGCTGTCGCGGCCGCGGTGGCCTCTTGCATCGGGGTTGTTTGGTTTTGATAGATCCCGTAGTGGATGACTGGCGTGCCATCGCCCATCACGCGGCGGTAGAACACCGCGCCGGTGCCCGAGGCATATTGCTCGCGGATCTTTTCCTGGTGCCGGGTTGTCTCGTTCATTCCGGATCGCGCAGATTGATTTCCCCGACCTGCTGGTTTGAGACAAGCCGCAGGGTATGCCCGTCGAAGAAGGTTCTCACCCGCCACAGTGTGACTTGCGCGATGGGCTCGTCAAAGCGGAATTCGGGCAAGGCGGGTTTCACGAGCGGACAGATGTCAGGCACCAGATCCTCGCCGGGGAAATGCGGCCGGCGCATCATCAAGCGATGCCATCGTTTGCCGATCAGACAGTTCATCGTCTGGAACATCGCGTGCAGCGGTTGCGCGGCCATGTGGTCCGGATCGCCGCCGCCGTATCGCCATGGCTGCGTGTCCGCCGCGAGCCAGCGGTCGGGCAATGGTCTGCCGCCGTCCATCGCCTGATAGAGGAAATCGCGGGTTTCGCGATCGATCGCCAGCCCCCACACGCCAGTGGGTGCGAGATCCCGATCGGCCGTGGCTGCGGGATCGAGGGTTGGGTGCAAGCCGAGGATCATGAGGTGGGTGTGCAGATCCGTGAGAGAGGTGTCGTGGGGCGAGAGTTTGGTCACGGGCAGGTCGAGGACGCGGCCTGATAGGGTGGTGACCCGGAAGCTGAACATCCGCATCAGCGGCGTGTCCCACCAGGCCATCAGGTGGTCCGCGGGATCGGCCAAAAGGCCCCACCGGCGCGGTCCGCGGCGGTGCCGGTGGCTTGCGAGCAGCCGTGAACGCACGGTTCCGACCCAGGCAGCGGTGAGCGCCATTCCCGCGAGCGAGGCGAGCCAGTGGTCCACCGTGAAAACTCCGCCGAGCCTGCCGGAGAGGATGAGAGCCAGCAGCACGAGGTGGTTCGCCACATAATGCCAAGCCAGCAGGCCGGTCAGCCACAGGACGCATGTGTGGAAAACGAGGGTCGCCACCACGGCCGCGCACGCCACGCGGCTGTCAGCCAGCACCAAGCCCCATGAAATCTCGATGCCCCATGCCGCCGCGCAAAGCGCCACCCTCCAGCGCGCGATGAATCCCGCCAACGACAGGATGCGATCGCGGTCCCCGCAAGCCTTCCAGCCGCGCAGCCATGCGTTCAGGATCAGGCACTGCGGGCGGTTTCCCATCATCCACGAGTGCCACTTGGGGCCGAGCGCGCACTTGGCGAGCGCGTGATCGACATAAGTGGAGGCCTGCCAGGCGATCACCGCCGCGAGCATCGCTGGTTCGTCATGGGTGCCGGTCCAGCCGGCGATGGCGAGGGCGGCGCTGGCGGCGCAGAGCGAGCCGCGCATGAACTCATGGCCTAACAGATTCGAATAGCCCGGCCCGAGCGGCCATGACGCCACGGTGTATTGAAGGCAGCAGGCGGCCACCAGCGCCGGATAGAGAAAGGACGGTGAAAACGGCACGCACAGCGCGAGGACCAGTGACAATGTCCGGTCCACCATGAAGAAGCGCCCACGTCCATCGCAGCTGAGCCGGCCGATGGCTCCGAGTGCCAGCAGGATGGCCGCCGCGGCGGAGAAAACGCGCATGCCGGGCAATCCGTCCCACGACATGCCAGCCACCGGCCAGACCATGGCCAGGTGCAGCGGCCACCATTGCGGTCTTGCCAGCAGTGAAACCATGGCACACGTCCGGCACGGGCCGTCCGCCGCGCCATTGCGCCACGTCATCTGATAGACCAGCAGCGATGCCAGCCGTCCGGCGACCATCATTCCCAGCACTGCGATCATCATCCGGCTATGTTTGCATCGCCGCCGCGATGGCCCACCACCGGAGCGAGGCCGTGGCGGCGCGCCTCCGCCAGCAGCGCCGCGGCGCGACCCGTTGCGAGACTGGCTTCGATCAGGAATCCCGAGCCATCGGGCGCGATCGAAACCCGGAGGCCGGACGAGTTTCTCGAGAGCAGCCGGCTGAACTCCGGCGGTCCGCCGGGACCGGCCTCGGCGGCACGCGGCAGCAGGTTGAGTTGCAGCAGGTCCTCGCGCGGGCCGTCCCACACGACCATGCGGCCTGCCGCCTCGGCGGATTTGATGCGGCGGTGGAGTTCGGCGGTGCGCCGCAGTCCGGCCCGGCCCGCGAGCCGCTTGAGGTCGGCCACCAGTTCGGGGAACGGTTTTCCGCGCAGCGGCAGCGTGTGGTAGCATCCCGCATTGCCGGTGAAATGGCGCGGAACCAAGCCGCCGCCGCGCGGATCGCACCAGACGGCCAGACTGGCCAGCGACGGGTCGATCGCGGCCAGCCTGCCGCACAGCCATGCGGACAGGGCGAGCCGGGTTTCCAACAGCGATCCGCCGGGCCCCCTGAAGTTGCGCACTGCGCAAGCCCGGATCATGAAATAGACCGGCGTGCCGTTCGCCCATGGATCCGGCGGCCATTGCCAAGTGGCCGAGCATGCGCCCGCATCGCGATAGCCGGCAGGGGTTTCCACGCTGTCATGGCCGGCTGCCGCTAGGATGGCGTTCCGGTCATGGCACACACGCGGAGGTGCTGCGCCGCGCGCGCCTGCGGTGCAGCAGCGCGCGAACCAGCCGAGCCCGGTTCCGTCCACCGCCGCATGCGAAACGCGCAGGCCCAGCACGTCGCCGCCACCGCACCTCGTCCAGCGCAGCGCGAACAAGCGTCTGTCCTCCCCGCCGGATGCCGCTTGCCCGGGCAGGAAACGTTCCGCCAATTCCCCTGCCGGCATGGCCTCAAGGTGCGCCATCGCGAAGCGTCCGCCGTCCTCCACCCGCTCGATGCGCGCCTCGCTGGCCGCGGGAACGATCCGCCACTGGCCGCCCGCGCCATCGCGCTCAAGCCGTCCCGCCAGATGCGGAAACGATTCCAAGCCCGCGCCTGCCGCGCGCTGCAGAACATCCGGATCGATCCGATGGCGGTGGCCGAGCACCAGCAACAGGTCGTTTTCCAAACGATCCTCCAGGCCCAGTTCCATGGGGGCGAACGGCCGGGTGGAGATCGATCCAAGGGTCATTTCCGGTTCTTCGATGCGCAACCCGCACAGTCGATACCCCACGTTTCCCGGTGGCAAAGACTATTCGGCTGCGTTTCCAAATTCCTTGTCAGCGACGGATCGCCGGGGGCGTATTGGGTCCATGCGCCTCATGCTTTGGTTCTCCATCCTGCCGCTGGCCTTGCACGCCGCGCAGCCCGAACGCCCCAATATCCTGTGGATCACGAGCGAGGACAACGCGGCGCACTGGCTCGGCTGTTATGGCAACCAACAGGCATCGACGCCGCGCCTGGACCGTTTGGCGGCCGAGGGAGTGCTTTTCCGGCAGGCCCATGCGAATTCCCCGGTTTGCGCGACGGCGCGCTCGACGATCCTGACCGGTGTTTACGCGCCGGCCCTGGGGACACAGCACATGCGCAGCCGTCATGCGATTCCGGCAGGGATCCTCGGTCATGCGGCCCATTTGCGCGATGCCGGCTATTACTGCACCAACCAGACCAAGACCGACTACAACATCAAGGGCAGCGACCAGCGGTGGTGGGATGACGGCTCCAAGATGGCACACTACAAGAACCGCGGCGAGGGCCAGCCATTCTTCGCCATTTTCAACTTCACCACCACCCACGAGAGTTCGCTGTTTCCACAGAAACGCGGCAATGGCCCGCGCCGCCTCCAGCCCACGGAGGTCGATGTCCCGCCCTACCTTCCCGACCTGCCGGAAGTGCGCGAGGACATCGCGGTCTATCACGACAAGCTGAGCGAACTCGACTCGCAGGTCGGCCGCTTGCTCGACGAGCTCGACGAGGCCGGGCTCGCGGACGACACGATTGTGTTTTACTACTCCGACCACGCCGGCCCGCTGCCGCGCGGCAAGCGCTATCTCAAGCAGACCGGCGTGCATGTGCCGCTGCTGGTCCGGGTGCCGGAGAAATGGCGTCATCTGTGTCCGCTCCAGCCCGGTGTGGCGGTGGATGAGTTGGTTTCCTTCGTGGATTTCGTCCCCACCCTGCTGTCGCTCGCCGGATTGAAAATCCCGGACCACATGCAAGGCCGGGCGTTTCTCGGCAAGCAGCGCGGACCGGCCGGAGATGGCATATTCCTGTATGCCGACCGCTTCGATGAAGTCTATGGCATGCGCCGCGGCTGGACCGACGGCCGCTGGAAATACATCCGGCGCTTCACGCCGCACCTGCCGGCCGCGCCCTACAGCGAATATCAGTTTTCGATGCCAGCATGGTCCGCATGGCGCAAGGCATGGCAGGACGGCAAGCTCGGCGAGGCGCACCGCCGGATGTGGGAAGCACCGCAGCCGGTCGAGGAGTTGTTCGACCTCGATGCCGATCCATGGGAAATCGACAACCTTGCGAAGGATCCGGCGCACGCCGGGCGACTTGCCGCGATGCGCTCGAAGGTGCGCGATGCGATGGTGCGGATCAAGGACACCGGCGTGGTGCCCGAGCCGATGTTCGCGAAATTGTGCGGCGGGCGCCCGCTGGCTGAAGTCGTGGGCGAGCCGGAGTTCGGGCATGAGGCGCTGGTGGATCTCGCCTTCGCTGCCACGTCGGAAAACGCGGACCCCGGGTTGTTGGAGCAAGCCGTGCATTCCGGTCATCCCGTAAAACGCTACTGGGGCTTGTTGGGCATCCTGTTGCGCGGCGGAACGAATGGCGCGGGCGGGCTTTTGGATGACCCTCACTCCGTCATCCGCACTCTCGCCGCCGAGACACTGTATGCCGCAGGCGAGCCCGAAGCCGCGCGCAAGGCATTGCTCGCCGAGTTGGCCCGCGACAACGACGAGTATTCCATGCTGTATCTCCTCAATGCCATGCAGCGCCTCGACATGGACAAACATGTCCCGGATCCATGGGTCGCCGCCACGCTCGCCAATCCCAAGGCCGGGGAATACGCCAAACGCTATGCACAGCGCCTCAACGCCTCGCGCAAGCGACGATAAGAATCAGCCCACCCGCACGTGGTCGATCAGCCGCACGTCGCCATAAAACACCGCCGCGGCCAGAATGGCGGGGCGCGCGAGCGATGCGGCCGGTTGCAAAGTCTGCGCATCCACCAATGACAGATAATCGATCCGCGCCATATCCGAGCCCTCGATCCCGGCGCGGGCGGCGGCAAGGATTTCCGGCACGTTCGTGAGCTTGGCCGCCTCGCACAGCGATCGATGGATGCGCGGCGCATCCGCCCGCTGCCGGGGGTCAAGGCGCGCGTTGCGCGAGGACATCGCTAGGCCGTCGCTTTCCCTGACAGTCGGGCAGGCGAGGATTTCCACCGGCACATCCAGGTCGCGCACCATGCGGCGGATGATGGCGAGTTGTTGATAGTCCTTCTCGCCGAAGACCGTCGCATGGCAACCGGAGAGCAGGAACAACTTGAGCACCACCGTGCAAACGCCATCGAAGTGCCCCGGCCGCGTGGCCCCACACAAGGTGCGCGAAAGCGATGTCTCGGTGACCATGATCGAGCGGTCCGGATGATAGATTTCATCGGCGCGCGGCATGAAGACGACATCCACGCCGGCGGCCATGCATTTTTCCAGGTCCGCCTCGACCGGACGCGGGTAGTGGTCGAGGTCCGACTTGCGGTCGAACTGGATCGGGTTGACGAAAATCGACACGATCACCGTGCCCTCCGGGCCGGCGTCTTCACGGCCGCGTTTGACGAGTTCCATGTGGCCGCGATGCAATGCGCCCATGGTGGGGACGAGCACGCGCCGTCCGCCGATGCCGGCGGTTTCCTCGAGCGCGTTGCGGATTCCGGCGACGGATTCGATGGTTTTCATGACACCTCCATGTTTCGGGTTTCCGGCACGGACAAGATATCACGGTTTTTCCAAAGCACCCATGCCTCGATGATGAGCCAGATTTCCAGCGCGATGGAAACCGCGCCGATGGCCACCAACGGCCAATTGCCGGTGGCCAGCCACGAGGGCGCCGCGCCGGTGCCGGTGAAGACCTGCAGCACCAGCGCCCACAACGGCATCGCCAGCATGAAGATCATCGGCGGGATGAGGAACCACACCGGCTTGCGGGAGAGGCGGACGTGGAAAATGATGACGATGAAGGAAACCCCGGCGACCAGTTGGTTCATCGCGCCGAACAGCGGCCACAGCAGCATGCCGCCATTGCCCGCGTTTTTCAGGTTCCATTCCGCGCCGGCCGGCGGGATGGCGGCGAGCGCGCCGGCCGCCACCACCGCGAGCAGGGTGGCACCGTGGCTGCCGGCGAAAAACCCGCCCAAAGCACCGCCGCCAGTCGTGCGGGATGCCCGCAGCGACCCCGCCAATTCCTGGATCACATAGCGTTGCAAACGGCAGGCGCTGTCCATCGTGGTGGCGGCGAAGGAGGCCACGAACACTCCCATCAAGGCCACCGCCGCCGTCGTGGGAATGCCGATGGCGGCGAGGAAATTCCCGCTGCCGGCCACGAACGCGCCGATCGTCGCCGCCAGCCCGCCGGCCGCGCCGAAGTTGGCATACTGGTGCCGCCAGGCCTCCGCGCCGCGCAGCACCGCGTCATCCACCTTGAGTCCGAGTCCCAGCCCCGCCGCGCAGGCGAGGATCACCAGCGTGGCGAGAAAGCCCTCGGTGAGCATCGAGCCGTAGCCGACGAAGCGCGCCTCGCTTTCACATCTCAACTGCTTGCTGCTGGTGCCGCTGCTCACCAGGCAATGGAATCCGCTCACCGCCCCGCAGGCGATGGTGATGAACAGGAACGGCATCACCATCGGCGCGCCCTCCGGGTTCCACTGGAACGCCGGGCCCGCCATTGCCAACACCGGCCGGGTGCCATCCGCCGCCGCCGCGCCGCCGAAAACGCCCGCCGCCGCCAGACCCACCACCAGCAAGCCGAGGATCGAGAGCAATTGCAGCGAGTTGATGAAATCGCGCGGCTGCAACAAGGCCCACACCGGCAGCACCGAGGCGATATAACAATAGATCAACAACAAGGTGGTCCACGCCCACACCGGCATCGCCGCAAGCGCCGTGTTGAAGGCGTGCAGCGGCCCCGCATCGCCGAAAAACACCGCCAGATACATCAGCGCCAGCGCCACCAGCGAGGCAGCCGTGATGCCCGCGCCCTTGCGGTGGAGCCACAGGCCGATCACCACCGCCAGCGGGATTTGCACCAGACAAGGGAAAATGGCCGTGGGGAATTGTTGGAACACCTTCGTGATCACCAGCCCGAACACCGCCAGCACCAGGGTGAGCGCCAGCACCAGCACCAGCATGAAAAGCAACCTCACCCGCGGCCCGACCAATTGGCCCGCCAGATCGCCCACCGATTTCCCGCGGTTGCGCAAACTCACCACCAGCGCGCCGAGATCGTGCACCGCGCCAATGAAAATCGAACCGAAAACCACCCACAACAAGGCCGGCACCCAACCCCAGATCACGCCGATCGCCGGCCCCACGATCGGACCCGTGCCCGCGATCGAGGTGAAATGATGCCCGAACACCACACCGCGCGACGTCGGCACGTAGTCGCGGCCGTCCTCGAACTCGCGCGATGGACAGAGCCGCGCCGCGGAAAGCCCGAAGATTTTCCGGCCCAGCCAGCGTCCATACGTGTGGTAGGCGGCCAGATAGAGCACAAAAACCAGAACGGCGAGCAGCAGGACATTCATGGGCAGGTGACGCACAATCAATCACATCTCCCCGCCCGGCACAAGCGGCGGCAATCTTTTCGTGGACGGCGGGCTTGCCGGATGATAGGCAGGCTTTGCCCCAATCCATTCTAAAAACCACTGCCACGGTTCCATGAATCCGACAACTCCCGTCACCATCTCCCGCCGCAACGTCCTGCACACCGCCGCCTCGCTTGCTGTCCTCGGCACGATCGGATCGTCCGCCCGGGCCGAGACGCCGGCCAAGGGCAAGCCCGCCCTCAAGAAGGGTGCCGTGATCCTCTTCCAGGGCGATTCGATCACGGATGCCGGACGCAAAAAGGAAGTCACCGAGGCCAACCAACCCAAGGGGCTCGGCACCGGCTACGCCGCGATGATCGCCGGCCAGATCCTCCTCGCCCACGGCGGCCACGAATTGAAGTGCCACAACCGCGGCATCAGCGGCAACAAGATCCCCGATCTCGCCGCGCGCTGGGATCAGGACGTCATCGCCCTCAAGCCCGACGTCCTGAGCATCATGATCGGCGTCAACGACCTCTGGCACACCTTCGCCTTCGGCAACAAATACAAGGCCACCATCGACGATTACGAAACCGGCTACCGCGCGCTGATCGAGCGCACCCTCAAGAAGCTGCCCGGCGTGCGCATCGTCATCTGCGAACCGTTCACCACCCGCACGTCGGACGAGTTCAAGCCGCTCGCGCAGTTCCGCGCCGTTTCCAAAAAACTCGCCGAAGAAAAACAACTCACCTTCGTGCCTTTCCAATCGATGTTCGACGAGGCCGTCAAATCCGCCCCGGCCGAGTTCTGGCTTACGGACGGCATCCATCCATCGACCTCCGGCCATGCCATCATGGCCGACTTCTGGCGTGAAACGACGGGGATTTGACCAAAGCATGCGGTCAGGGCCCGGGGCCAGGGCATGCAAGCCAACAGAACTCCCTTCGCGGTGGCGGCGATCCGGGCGAGCAAACCTTGCGCGAACGCCTTCCCGATCTCATCGAAAACCCAAGCGCATCAAACCCCGGCAGCGATTTGAACCGGCCGGTCCGGTGATGTGGCGAATGGGAGCCTTGGATTTTGTCGATCGCGGCCCTCAAGGCAGGCGGACTCGGCAAGCTGGTCAAACTGCCATTGTTCAAGCTCGGCAGGTAACAGTCATTGTTCCAAAATCACAACACCTGACATCCATCACTCCATGAAGCATCCGATCCACCCGTCCCACAGCCGCCGCTCCTTTCTCGGCGCGATGCTCGCCGCCGGAACCGCGCCGATGTTCACCCCCTCGCGTGTTTTCGGCGCAGGCGATGCCGCCCCGCCTTCCGACAAAATCTGCGTCGGGATCCTCGGTGCCGGCGAACAGGGCCGCGCCGACATGATCAACTTCCTCGGCCAGCCCGACGTCCGCGTCACCGCGATCTGTGACGTGAACCAGCGCAACATCGCCATCGCCCGCGAGATCCTCGCCAAGCGCTACGGCAAGGATGAGGTCCGGGTTTACACCGACTTCCGCGAATTCAATGCCGACCCGGCGATCGACGCCCTCGTCATGGCCCTGCCCGTGCACTGGCACAGCATTCCGTCCATTGACGCGGTCCTGCACGGCAAGCCGATGTATCATGAAAAGCCGGTTGCGATGTCGTTTGAGGAGTCGCGGCGCTTGCGCGCGGTGTTGCGCAAAAAGCCCGTCGCCTTCCAGTTCGGCACCCAACAGCGGTCCGACCTCAAGTTCCGCTGGGCATGCGAACTCGCCCGCAACGGCCGCCTCGGCAAGCTGCGCGAGATCCACGTGAGCGTTCCCGCCGGCGGGGCGCGGCCCGCATTTCCCGAACAGCCCGTGCCCGGTCACGTCGACTGGGACCGCTGGGTCGGGCCGGCCCCGATGACTCCATTTCACGAACAGAAGCTCAACCGCGCCAACCACGAGAACATCACGAACTTTTCGCTCGGCATGATTTCCTGTTGGGGGATCCACCACCTCGACATCGCCCAGTGGGGAAACGATACCGATGACACCGGCCCGGCCTCGGTCGAGGGCAGTGGCGAGTTTCCCCCGCCCGGCGGTGGCTACGACGCCATCTGGCGCTGGAAGGTGCGCCTCGAATACGAGCGTGCGGCCCCGGTCGTCTTCGTCAGCGACGGCACTCCCGGTTTCCGTCACGGGGTCCGTTTCATCGGAGAGTCCGGCTGGGTCCATGTCCTGCGCGGTAAGATTGATGCGAGCGACCCGGCACTGCTGCGGGATCCGCAGAACCAATGCGGCACCATGCCGGTCAAGCTGCCGGTGAGCCTCGACCACCGCCGCGATTTCCTCGACGCCATCCGCCACGGCCGCCCGACCATCTGCGGGATCGAAAGCTCCGTCCGCGGCGATGCGCTTTGCCATCTCTCCCTGATCTCGATCCACCAGGGCCGCAAACTGAAGTGGGATCCGGAGGCGGAAACGTTTCCGGACGACGAGGGTGCCCGCGCGATGCTCGCGCCGCGCCCGTTCCGCGGCGATTGGAAGCTGCCGGATGTCTGAGCCGGCGCAGCAACCGTTTCAAGCAAG
Source organism: Luteolibacter sp. (assembly GCA_049430545.1). Classification (GTDB taxonomy): domain Bacteria; phylum Verrucomicrobiota; class Verrucomicrobiia; order Verrucomicrobiales; family Akkermansiaceae; genus Luteolibacter. The sequence goes on along the minus strand of JBMTCD010000058.1, from coordinate 1,328 downwards.
GGAATTTACCCCGACCGGGATGTGGCTGGTTTCAGAAAAAGGAGTCAGGTTGAATCCAAGGACTGACACTGGTGCCTGGCGCGCGGTCCGGAGTTTCGACCTTGCTCATCCGGGTCACCACTTTTCGAACGGCTGCTTGGCATTCGGATTGGGGATGGGCATCAGCGCTTTGGTGTCGGAGTGGAAACCCGCGAGGATCTTCTTCAGTTTCGCGACGACTTCCGGCTGATCCTCGGCCACATTGTGGCGTTCGCCGGGATCCTTGCCGAGGTGGAACAACTCGGCCGGTTTGTGCCATGCCCATTCGATGTATTTCCAATCGCCCAGGCGCACCGCGGAGCCGGGGATGCCGCCTTGATTGCCCCAGTGCGGGAAATGCCAGTAGAGCGCGCGCTCGGCATGGGTGGTGGCGGGGTTTTTGAGCGCTGCAACGAAGGATGCTCCGTCCATATGTTGCTCCGGCATGGCCGGCAGCCCAGCCGCTTCAAGAATGGTGGGGAAGAAATCCGTGGAAATCACCGGCCATGAGGAGGTGGAGCCGCCGGAAGATGCGACGGGCCAGCGGACGATGACCGGCTCGCGCACTCCGCCCTCGTAAAGCCAGCCCTTGCCGGCACGCAACGGCAGGTTGCTCGTTGGGGAGCCCTCGGAGGTCGACAGACCGCCGTTGTCCGAAGTGAAAATGACCAGCGTGCGGTCCGCCACTCCCGCGGCATCGAGCGAATCGAGCACCTTGCCGACCGCCTGGTCCATCGCCTCGACCATGGCTCCATAGACGGCGTGGGACTGGATGCTGCGGTTTTTGCGCGGCGGCTCGTCCTCGAAGCGGTCCTCGAGGCCGCGTTCGCTACGACGTTTCTCGTATTTGTCCACCAGGTCCGGCCGGCCCATCAGCGGCGTGTGGACGGAATAAAACGAGAGCATGGCGAAAAACGGGCGGTCCTTGTGTTCCGCGATGAACTTGCCGGTTTCGGTGGCCAGGCGGTCGGGCAGGTGCTCGCCTTTTGGCCCATCGGGCAGGTTGGGGTTTCCGTAAGGGGAGAAATAGCGGTCGCCGCTGTATGGACCGCCCTTTTCGAGGCCGCCGAGGTTGCGGTCGAAGCCGTGGTCGGTGGGCCAGGAACCCTTGCGGCCGAGGTGCCACTTGCCGGCGAAGAAGGTGGCATAGCCCCGCTGCTTGAGGGCTTCCGCGAGCGTGGTGTGTGACTTGGCGAGCTGGGCGAAGTATGGCGCGGGCAGCACCGGGTGGTTTTGGCGGTTAGGGAATTTGCCGTCGCGCAGCGGGTCGTAGCCAGCAGGCAGGGCCTCGCCGAGGAACGCGTTGGGCC
>JBMTCD010000057.1:0-17249 GCA_049430545.1 Luteolibacter sp. | reverse complement strand
CTGGCGGCGCTGGTTTGGCTGGCGTTTCTGCGCAACAAAAAACAACTGCCGCAGCATCGGCAGGGTGTAGAAAAAATCGATGATGAAGAGATGGTTGAAGCCCACCCGATGCCCGGAAAACGGCCACAACACCGAGGTGCCATACACCGTGAAACAATCGATCAGCACATGCGTGCTCCACACCGCGAAGACAAACCACGCCGCTTGCGCGCGGGAAATCCTGGCGCGCTTCCAGCGCTTCGCCAGCCATGGCGAAAACAGCCAGGCGGCGAGCGCCATCGCCAGCAGCGAGTGGCTCGGCCCGCGGTGCCACCAGAGGTTCGCCGCATTGTCGAGAAACGGCGAAACCACCACGTCCAGATCCGGCAGTGTGCCGAAAAACGCGCCCCAGGCCAACCCGCGGTTGCCCAGCTTGCGGCCGAGCATCAGCTCGCCCACCGCCGCCCCCAGCGTCGCCTGTGTGATCGAATCCAAGGCCGCGAGCATGGCGGATTTTCCAATTCCGCAAATCCGAAATATCCACGATCTGCCGGTCCGTGTTTTTTCATCAAGACGGGCACTTGCCAAGGCCGCGGCCATTCTCCAATTTGGCTGCGCCATCGAGAACCCGCGCCGCAAATATCAAAAAACTCCCACCTCGCTTCCACCATGCCCGAGATCACCGAGAAAGACCTGCCCGCCAACATCAAGCCCCTTTGGCTCAAAGCCCTCACCGCGGTCCAGGCCTCCAACCTCGCCTACGCCGTCACCCTTCTCCAAGGCGTGCTCAAGGACTGCCCGGATTTCCTCGAAGCCCGCAAAATGCTCCGCAAGTGCGAGCTGCAAATCGCCGGCGGCGGAAAGAAAAAAGGCGGTCTCTTCGGCATCCAGGCCGGCGGCATGGGCTCGATGAAACTCCAGGGTGCCGCCAAGAAGGACCCGCATGGCGCAATCGTCCTCATCGAGAAGGAACTCGAAAAGGACCCCCTCAACGAAGCCGCCAACGACCTCCTCTTCGATGTTTGCAGCAAACTCGAAATGTTCGAAACCGCCGCCTTCGCCCTCGAAACCATCCGCCAAGGCAGGCCGGAAAACGCCAAACTCCTGCACAAACTCGCCAAGTTCTACCTCGACCGCGAACAACCCCAGCTCGCCGCCGAGGTTTACAACGACATCATCAAGCACCACCCCACCGACGGCACCGCCATCAAGGGCTCCAAGGACGCCTCCGCCCGCGCCTCGATGCAGAAACAGAAGTGGGATGAAAACGCCGACATGCGCACCCTCATGCGCGACAAGGAGCAGTTCGAGGAAATCGAAAAAGCCTCCCGCACCGGCCTCACCCGCGAGCAGCTCGAGGAACGCCGCGACAAGATCATCGGGAAATACAACGCCGATCCCAACCACCTCGCCACCGTCAAGGACCTCGCCGCCATCTACGAACAACTCGAGGACTGGCACAACGCCCGGACCTTCTACGAATGGGCGCACTCGCTCAGCCACGGCGACGTCGCCCTCGCCGCCAAGGCCTCCGCCATGAAGGATCGCGCACTCGAGGGCGATCTCAAGCAACTCGAGGCCGACCTCGCCGCCGATCCGGAAAACCAGGAACTCAAGGCCGCCTTCGAAGCCCGCCGCGCCGACCGCCTCGCCGAGCAGGTCGCCGAGGCCAAGCGCCGCGTGGACCAGAACCCCACCGATCCACAGCTCCGCTTCGAACTCGGCTCCGCGCTCTACAACTCCGGCGATTTCAGCGCCGCCATCCCGCACCTCCAACAGGCCACCCGCAACCCGCACATCCGCACCAAGGTGCTCCTTCTCCTCGGCCGCACCTTCAAGGCCAAGGGCATGTTCGACCTCTCCATCAAGCAGCTCTCCGACGCCCTCGCCGACCTCCACGCCATGGACAACACCAAAAAGGAAGTCCTCTACGAAAAAGGCATCATCCACGAGGACATGGGCGACAAGGAATCCGCACTCGATTGCTTCAAGCAAATCTACGAAGTGGACTACGGCTACCGCGACGTCGCCCAGCGCGTCGAGTCGTCGTATTCCTGAAGCGGCCGGCGCGATCCGCGCCAGCCCGTGGACGGGACAACCTGTCCCGTCGCGCCCCATGGGGCAAACTCCGTCATTTCCATGATTGGCGGAGGCCCCGTCCCGCGCTATGGCTCACTTATGCCCCCAGACCCGTCCAAGTCCGATGCCCCCATCGTGCTGCGCGGCAGCCTGTTGATCGCCGATCCCTCGCTGCGCGACGGCACCTTCGACCGCTCCGTCATCCTGCTCACCGCGCACGGGCCGGATGAGGGCGCGGCCGGCCTGATTCTCAACCAACCGACCGGCCGAGTCGTCGGCGATTTCCTCAAAGGCGAGGAATTCACCAACTTGCGCCACCTGCCGGTCCACTCCGGCGGTCCGGTGATGCGCGAGCAGATGACTTTTTCCTCGTTCTGGTGGAGCAAAAAACTCGGCCTGCGCTGGGCCACCCGCATCTCCGCCGAACAGGCCGCGCAACAGGCCCGCAAGCCCGGCCGCGTCGTCCGCGCCTTCATCGGCTACTCCGGCTGGAGCCCCGGCCAGCTCGAAAACGAACTCCAGCGCCAGTCCTGGTTCCCCGTCGATCCCCGGCCCGACCTGCTCGGCCACGAACACGACCGCAGCCTCTGGTCCGCCCTGCTGCGCGGCATGTCGCCCTTCCATCGCATCCTCGCCGAGGCCCCCGAGGATCCGTTTCTGAATTGATCGTGGGGGCCGCCCTCCGGCCGGCCCTTCAAATGCGTGGCAAATGAAAAGCCCCGATCGGAATGCAGAATTGCGTCCCGCCGCGTCCCGGCGTTCACTCCCTCCGCCCGCCACGCGGGCCATGCGACCATGTCCGAGCTCGCTACAGATGGACTTCTCAGTCGATTCGGCCAGGGGCGGGCATGAATAGCTGCGTCCGGGGTGATGCGCCCGGCAATCCCGGTTTGACAAAGATGTCAAAGTTGACAATTTTCACAGCATGAACCGCTTGACGATCGAAATCGAGCCGGAGCAACACCGGCAAATCAAGACCTTGGCGACGTTTTCCGGCATGACGATCAAGGAATTCATTCTGAGCAAGACGCTCGGCCCCCAACGGAGTGCAACGGGTGATGACACGGATCGCTTGCTGGGGTCCGCGAAGAATGCGGCGCGGTTGCGGGAAGCGATCGCGACTCCTGACTCCAAGCACCGCGTCTTCGAATCCGTGGAAGAGCTGAAGGATGCGCTTGGAATTTATGCCGCAGGCCTTCGAGGATCTGTTTCTGAATGGAATGGTAGGGCGCTACCGCCGGGAGCGCCGCGCGAATGAAATGTGGATGGCACGACAATGATCGGCGTTCCGTCCTTCATTGGCCCGGTATACGCTTCGCATTCTCCGGCAGCCCCGGCGGTGCCGCCCTACCTGGCCTCGCTCCGCCAGAATCCACGCCAATGGAATGCAGGGTTGCGGCGCGCCCTGTCCGGGCTTTCACTCCCCCCGCCCGCCACGCGGGCACCCGACCATGTCCGAGAGCCTGTTCAGCCCGATCGATGAAATCATCGCCGAAATCGCCGCCGGCCGGATGGTCGTCTGCGCCGACGACCCCTCGCGCGAGAACGAGCTCGACCTCATCTGCGCCGCCTCGCTCTGCACTGCGGAAACCGTCAACTTCATGGCCGTCCACGGTCGCGGCCTGATTTGCGCGCCGCTCACCGCCGCCCGCACCGAGGAACTCGACCTGCCGCAGATGACCCGCCGCAATTTCGAGGGCCAGAAAACCGCCTTCACCGTCAGTGTCGATGCCGCCCATGGGATTGCCACCGGCATTTCCGCCGCCGATCGCGCGCACACCATCCGCCTGCTCGCCGATCCCGCCGCCGGTGCCGAATCCTTCGTCCGCCCCGGCCACGTCTTCCCGCTTCGCAGCATGCCCGGTGGCGTTCTGCGCCGCGCCGGCCACACCGAGGCCGCGCTCGACCTCACCCGCCTCGCCGGGCTGCCGGAAGCCGCCGTGATTTGTGAAATCATCAATGACGACGGCACCATGGCCCGTGTTGGCGACCTCGCCGCCTACCAGCAGCGCCACGGCCTCAAGGCCTGCACCATCGCCCAGCTCATCGAATACCGCCGCCGCTCCGAGAAACTCGTCGTCCGCGAGGAAACGATCAATATGCCCACCGACTTCGGCGAGTTCGATTGCCACCTGTACCGCGTCAGCACCGATGGCAGCCACCACCTTGCCCTCAGCCGCGGGCCCATCGATCCGGAAAAGCCCACGCTCGTCCGCGTCCACTCCGAGTGCCTCACCGGCGATGTCTTCCACTCGCAGCGCTGCGATTGCGGCGGCCAGCTCGCCGCCGCGCTCGAACACCTCTCGAAAGAGGGCGGCGTGTTGTTGTATCTCCGCCAGGAGGGCCGCGGCATCGGCCTGCCCGCCAAGATCCACGCCTACAAGCTCCAGGAGCAGGGACTCGACACCATCGAGGCGAATGAAAAACTCGGCTTCGCCTCCGACCTCCGCGACTATGGCATGGGCGCGCAGATCCTCTGCGACCTCGGCGTGCGCCGCATCCGCCTGCTCACCAACAACCCGAAAAAAGTCATCGGCCTCGACGGCTACGGCCTCGAAATCACCGAACAGCTCCCCATCGCCCTGCCCGCCAATCCCCACAACGAGAGATACCTCGAAACCAAGCGCACCCGCATGGGCCACCGCCTCTGAACTGGCACGGGCATCCTGCCCGCAGCATGGTTCCTCCGGTCTTCCTCACACTCCAACGATGCACCTACGTCTCACGGATCAGGAACTCGCCACCCTGGTGGAAATGGTCAGCCTCGCTGCCAACGTGGCCTCGTGGAACCACAAGGAGGCCGCCGCCGAGAAAATCGCCGAATTCGAGGACCTCGAAAGCAAGATCCTGGAAAAGGCCGGCCATTCCGGCCTCGCCGACTGGGTCGAGTTCGACGAGGAATCCCGCCGCTTCCGCGTCCGCGAGGAAATCGAACAACGCCTCTTCTACAGCGAGTGCTACGAGGAATTCCGCAACGAGAGCTTCTGGGACGAACTCGCCATCCGCCTCGCCGACCGCGACCTGGCCCGCGCCATCGGCTTCCATGCGTGGGAAAAACTCACCGAGGAGGAACGCCGCGCCCGCACCGCCTCGCTCGAAAAACGCTACTGGGACGAATTCAGCAAAAACGGCGTCGAGCGCGTCATCGTCGTCGCCCCGCCCGGCGAGGGATGAACGCGCGGCATCCGCCAAGCCGCGGCGGGCCACCCGCAGTGAAAAGCCGGCATCATTTTCGCAACTCCCGGCTGGCGGCGGGGTTCAAAGTCAGCTAGCGTCATCATCATCATGAAAAACCCTTGGTTGATCCCAGTCGCCACATTGATTGTGGGAGCCGCAGGTGGCTTTATTTCCGGCAAAAACACCCGTCCTCCCGGGGATGTGGAATCGGAGTCCGAGGCCGGCATGCGCACCCGCTCCGCCATGCGGGCGGATGCCAACGCCGCAGCCCCGTCCGCCGGCAAACGCGGGCCACGCCATGCCGACCCGGAGCAAATCCGCAACCTGCCCGGCAACTCGACGCGCATCCAGGCGCTCATGGAATACTACGCCGGCTTGTCCCCGGAGCAGCTCGATGAAGAAGCCCGCAAGCTCGAAAACCTGCCGATGAACGAGCGCATCATGGCCTCGTTCCTGCTGTTCGGCCGCTGGGCGGAGGTCGATCCCACCTCGGCCATGGCATTTTCCAACACGATGGGCTTCACCGGCATGTTCGTGCGGCCCACCATCCTCCACAGCTGGGCCAGCGTGGACCCCGCCAATGCCGCCAAATATTATGCCGCCAATCCGCGCGAGTTCTCGATGATGGGCATGATGGGCGGCGGGCGCGGTCCCATGAGCGGCCAGGGCGGTGCCTCGATCATCGCCAGCGAGTGGGCGCGCCAGGACCCCGCCGCCGCACTGGCCTGGGCCACCTCGCTCACCACCGAGAAATCCCAGGCCATGAGCGCGGTGGTCGGCGAGATTGCCAAAACCGACCCGAAAAAAGCCGCCGACATGCTCGGCACGCTGCAAGGTGAGGATCTCTCGGACGCCTACCGCTCGGTGGCCAGCTCCTACGGCGCGAAAAATTTCGAGGAAGCCCAGGCATGGATTCGCACGCTGCCGGCGGACCAGCAAGCGGAGGCCATGGCCGCAGCGATCGGCGGACTCTCGAACGAAGATCCGGCCGCTGCCGCCTACCAACTCGCCCAAATGCCCGAGGGTGATGCCAAAAACGATGCCGCCACGCGAATCATCGGCGATTGGGCGCGCATCGATCCCGCCGCCGCCGCCGACCTGCTGCGCAAGCAAACCGACGAAGACGCGCAGCGCGACAGCATGCGCGAGCTGATGCCCACCTGGGTGAGCAGGGATCCGGCCGCCGCACTCGCATTCGCGAATTCCTACCAACCCGGCCCGGTGCGCGACAGCGCCTTGCAATCCTACGTCTGGAGCAATCAAAACGCCGAACCCTCCGAACTCGTCCGGGTCGCCGAAACGATCGGCGACGAAGGCGACCGCAGCCGCACCCTCGGCATGGCCGCCGTCCGCTGGATGCGTGAGTCGCCCGAGGAAGCGCGGGCTTACATCCAGCAGACCGAGTCGATTTCCGATGAGGCCAGGGAGCGCATCCTCAATGGAGGCGGCTGGTGGGGCGGACGCGGGCGCGGCCCCCGCTGAGGCGGGCTCATCAAGTGCCCGACCCGCCGCACGCCTGGTCCAGCGTCAGGAACGCCTCGCCCGGTCCGCCCGGAGCGGTGAAAATACCCGCATCCGCGTGGCCGCCATGCTCGCGGGCGAATGTTCCCAGCTCGGCCAGCCGTTCGTCGCGGGTCCATGGCCCGCTCCATGCGAGCAGGTCGGTGAAATTCACGTCCGCCGTCAGATCCTGGCGGCCGGGATTCTGATAGACCTCGATGCCGGTGAGCCGCTGCTGCATGAGGTATGCGCGCAGCGTCCCACGCGGGCGGCGGTGGTAAAGATTCTCCGCAGTGGCACCATAATCCACGGTGAGCATGCGCCCGCCACGCCACAAGGGCAGCCAGCTTTGAAGCCACTTGCGGTAGCTTTCGTGGATTTCCACCCGCTGCCCCACGGGATGATCGATGGCAAAGGATGAGGACTGCGGCAGTTCCCCGACCTCGAGGAGGCATTCGGTCAAGCGGCCGCAGCGGTCCTTTGCCACCGCCACTTCCCGCCAGCCGGCGGCGGTTTTTTCGAACACGCGGGCCGGGAAGGCATCCACCAGCTCGTTGGAGAAAATGACAGCCCCGCCGCCGCAGCCGGCCAGCGCTTCGGACGGGTGCTCGTGCCAGCTTGCCCTGCGCCCGAGCCGCTGGCGCTGGATCTCCCTCAGCGGCGCCGATGTCTCCACCAGGTGCAGGCGGGTTTTCCAGCGCAACGTCCACGGCAGCCGTTCCCACATCGCCGCGGCCAGCACGCCCTCGCCGGGGCCGATTTCCATCAGGTGCCGGCAACCCGTTTCACGCAACGCCGCTGCCGCCCAGCCGGCCACCGCCCGGGCCAGCGTTGCGTCCAGCATCGGCGCGGTGGTGAAATCGCCGCGCCGGCCGACACCCGGGATACGACGCGCATAGTAGCCATGCCGCGGATCGTGCAGGGCCCGCCGCATGAACTCGCCGGCAGGCATGGGATTTTCCGGGATCATGGCGGGCGCGCCGGCGCGGATCCGCTCAGAGCGGCTTGTCGGGCAATTCGCGGATCCAGACGTTGCGGTAGCGGACCGGGTTGCCATGATCCTGGAGCGAAATGGGCAGCTTGTCCGGGTGGGCCTTGTATTCGGACACCGCGTGCGGTCCCATCCAGCCGGTGCCGCCGCTGAGGATCTGGTGGTCCTGGATCACCACGCCGTTGTGGAGCACGGTGAACATCGCGCGGCGCACGACCTTGCCGTCCTCGCCGAAGATGGGACGCTGGAAAATGATATCATAACTCTGCCACTCACCCGGTTTGCGCGATGCGTTCACCAGCGGCTTGCTGCGGCCGTAGAGCGCGCCGGCCTGGCCGTCGGGGTAGGTTTGGTTTTCATAACTGTCGAGCACCTGCACCTCGTATTGGCCCATCAGGAACACGCCGCTGTTGCCACGGCCCTGGCCCTCGCCCTTGACCTGCGCCGGAGCGGCCCACTCGATGTGAAGCTGGCACGAGCCGAAGTTCTGCTTTGTCTGGATGTAGCCGGCTCTCTTGACGGACTCCAGGGCGCCATCGACGATTTTCCACTGGCTCGGATTGCCCTTGGTGTCGGTCCAGTTCTTGCGGAACGATTCCTCGCTGCCGTCAAAGAGCACGATGGCATCGGATGGCGGCGCGGCGAACCCCGCGCCCTCGCCGGGCGTGACGACCGGCGGCAGCGGGTCCTTGGTCACATCGGTTTCGTGAACCTTGACGCCGTCGATGAACATATAAAGGACGTCCTTGCCCTTCTCGTCCTTGCGGATCTCGGTGGTGATGACCGGCTTGCTGAAGTCGTCGCCGGCGAGGACGGCGGCGGGAAGCGCGGCCAGCACGGCGGCGGACATCATTGCGCCGAAGCGCGTGGCGGTTAGGGGAGTTTTCATAAGCGTGTGGCGGATACGTCGCCAATGGGACGTTTCCTATCGGCCACCTGTCACGACAATTCGTTGCCGGCGGCCGGACCTGGGCTCGCGGCCACTCATTCCGGACGTGCGGATTCTTCGTTCCCGGCCATATTCACGGCGTGTCGCAGATGAAGGAAATTGCCGGGCGCGTCTTGTTCGCTGAGACGCTGGAGGAAAAACTCCGGCTCGCCCCGCTGGTGGCGTCCGATGACGATCCGGGCCGGGCGATCGTCCTGCCCGCTGCGCCCGGGCGGCCCGCGGAGCTGCGCGTCCGCGGCGATGGCGTGAAGGTGGAGTTTCCCGGCACGAATCGGCTCGATGACGACCGCGAGCGCGGCATCCTGCTGCATTTTCTGGCGAATCACGAACTGCTCGCCGCCGAGTTGATGGCGCTGGTGCTGCTGCGTTTTCCCGACGCCCCGAAGGGATACCGCGCCGGCGTTTACGAGGCGATGCGCGAGGAGCAGGCACACGCGCTGATGTATGTGCGGCGCATGCGCGACTGCGGCATCGCCTTCGGCGAGCTGCCGGTGAGCGATTATTTCTGGCGCGCCGTCGCGCCGATGGAGACGCCGATGGATTTCGTGACGCGGCTCAATCTCACCTTCGAGCAGGCGAACCTCGATTTCTCGAAACACTACGCCGCACTGTTCCGCGAAGTGGGCGATTCCGCAACGGCCGCGGTGCTGGAAAAGATCCACCTCGATGAAATCGGCCACGTCGGGCACGGCGTGAAATGGTTCCGCCGCTGGAAGAAACGCGGCGAGACGGATTGGAACGGTTTCCGCCGCTGTTTGTCGTTTCCACTCACTCCGGCGCGCGCCAAGGGGCTGGCACCCTTCAATGCCGAAAGCCGCCGCCTCGCTGGTCTCGATGAGGATTTCATCCGCCATCTCGAAGTCTGTGCGGTTTCGCGCGGCCGCACGCCGGTGCTGCATTGGTTCAACCCGAATGCCGAATCGCACGCCCGCGCCGCCCATATCGGAAAACCGTGGCAGCCGGATCAAACCGCCAGCGCTCTCGAGCACGACCTCGAAGCGCTCATGCTCGCTTGTTGCCGCCAAGACGACGCGCTCCTGATGCGCCGGCCACCGTCGCTGGAACATCTTCTCCACCTCAAACAAGCCGGCCTGAACGTCCCGGAAATCATCCCCGCGGACACCGCCCCGGGCCGCAAGCTCGGCGGATTGCGGCCATGGGCGTGGTCGGCCGATGCCTCCAGCACACTCGCCCGCTTCGCACGCGATATCGCGCCCGGCATGCCGCACCCATGGCGCGCTCCCCTGCCGGCGGAATGGTTCTCCAAGGAAATCGGACTGCGCCTGGAAAATCTGTTGGGCCGGGTTCCGGAAACCGGCCAGCTGCTGCGCGATGCGGATGCCGTCATCCAATGCATCGCACGCCACCTCGCCACCGGCCAGGCCTTGCTCAAGGCCCCGTTCGCCTGCGCCGGCCGCGGCCACCTGCGCGTGAACCATGACAGCGACCCCGCCAAAACCCGCGGTTGGATCCGCAACACGCTCGCCACCCACGGCGCGGTCGCCGTCGAACCGTGGCTCGACCGCCTGCTCGATTTCTCCGCGCTCTACGAGGCAGGCGACGCGGGCGTCACGCACATCGGATTCACGGTCATGGAAAACGACGCCGCCGGCCGCTTCACCGGCATTTGGGTGGGCCCGAAGTGGGGAAACCTGCTGGATCGCAGGATCGCCGCGTTCCTTTTCCGTGAAGCGGACGTGCTGGCGCTCTATCAGAAACAACTGCCGCCGCTGCTCGCGGAGTTGCTGCCGGGATACCGCGGCCCACTGTGCGTGGATGCCATGGTCCACCGCCGTGCGGACGGCTCGCCGGCGCTCAAGCCGGTGGTGGAACTCAACGTCCGCCACACCATGGGCCGCCTCGCCTGGGAGTGGATGCAGCCGCTCGGCGGCGGTCCCGGCCGGCTCCGCATACTGCGCAAACCGGGGCTTTCGGAGCGGGAAATCCAAGCCCTCGCCGATGGCCCCGGCCTCTTTCTCAACGATCCCGCACAGGCGGTGCAATTCCTCGCCTATTGGATCGGCTGAAAAACCCTCAAGGCGGAAAATTCAGCCCACAGCGCGCCGGGCGGTCATCTCGCGCCACCATTCGCGCGCGGCGGCCCGCCCGCGTGCCCAGGCGTGATCGCGCACGGCGGCCAATCCCAGCGTGGACCGGATCTCCTCCTCGCAGCCGCGGTAGCGCGGCAACAGGACGAGTATTTTGCCGGTGGCACCATTTTCCCTGATCCGCAACAACACCGGCATCAGCAGGCCCTTGGCCAGTTCGTGGCGGCCCGGCGGCAGTTTCACCACCCGCTCGCCACCGAACGCAAAACGGCGATAACGGAACTCCACTCCACCCTCGCCCGTCGCCACGAGCCAGCCGCCCGTGCGCCGCGGCATGCCATCGAAGCCCCCCAGCGTGAAGGCATGCGGGCGGTCGATCCGAGCCAAACGCCGCGCCCGCCCGGAAAACACCAGGTCGCCCGCCACACGGGAGCCGAACACACTGAGTCTCAGCGCCCCGGGCACCAACCGGATGGCCACCACCAGAATCGCCAGACACACGGCCGCACCCAGCCACGGAGCGATCGCGAAGGCAACCGCCACCGTGACCAGCAGCGCCGTGCGGCTTAGCTTCAGCAAGGTGTCCACCAATGAAAACGGCGAAAGGATGATCAGGACATTGATGGAATGACTGCACAGCCATATGATCGCAAAACCGACCACCGCCAGCGGCACCGTGACCCAAACGGGGTCGATCATGGCCACAAGCCCGGAATCGATGGCCGCCGCAGGGACCTCGACAGGCCGCATCGCACGCGCCATCTCGGCCGCCACAAGCGGCACGAATCCGACGCTTGCAACCAGCCCACTCGCTTGGTTTTCAATGAGTTCTGCAAGATCGAAAGGTTTTTTCAACAAACCCGGAGCCGCCGCCCCCAAGCTGTCCTTGGCGAAACAGAGCGCCAACACAAAGAAACCGAACCCCCACGCCCACGGCTGGCAATACCAAGCCAACCCGGCCCGCGCTTCCTCAGGAGTCTGGAACCACGTCCAACTGCCCACCACGGAAACACCCAGCAATGGCGAAATCGCCACGCCGGTGATCTCCGTGATGCCCTCGGCCAAGGCCACACCCGGAGTGCGCCCGTCAAGCGCCGTCACCTCGCCATGGACCAGCGATGCACCCGCCAACATCAACAACAGCAATCGGCAGAACCATTTCACAGACACCTCATGACATGCGCCGGTGCTCATGGCCATCGCAAAGACGACCCAAGACACCACGTGCCGGAAATAGCTCGTATCGCGTCGCGCTGCTTTTCTCAATTCCCTGTAAATCAGACGATTGTATGCCAATTTGAGGATTTCGATCGCCGTTCTGCCAGAATTTCCCTATGGCTCGGCAATTGGTTGTTTGCGCGGACGAATGAATCCGGCAGCATCCGGGCATGGACGATGAATCTTTGTTGGCCGAAGCTTGGCGCGTGCGGGATCGTGCTTATGCCCCCTACTCGGAATTTGCCGTGGGCGCAGCATTGCGGGCCACTGACGGCCGGGTCTTCACCGGCTGCAACGTGGAAAACCTGTCCTACGGCCTCACCATGTGCGCCGAGCGCGTGGCGTTGGCTTCCGCCATCGCCGCCGGGGCTCGGGAATTCACCGCACTCGCCGTGGTCGCGGACACCAAGGTCCCGATTTCGCCCTGCGGCGCGTGCCGTCAAGTAATGGCGGAATTCCATGTCCCGCGGGTCATTTTGGCCAGCCACGACGAGCGTCTGGATTTTTCCCTAGCGGAACTTCTGCCGCGTGCCTCCGCAGGCATCTTGGATCGGACCGAGTGATTGTTCCACGTGGAACGGCCGGACGCCTGAGCTGCCTGCGGCGGCGGACCGTGTCCGTCGATGTCAATGAGCCGCCAAGGCTTCACTGGCTTCGCGCTTTTCCTTCACGTCGATGCTGCATTCGGATCATTGGCGTTCGTCCGACAACGGTTTTTGGTGTTTCCCGCCGCTCATTTCCGACTATCTTCCGCGCCCCGAGATGTTCCGCTATCCGAAGAGCTACGATGTGATCGTGATTGGCGCCGGCCATGCCGGTGTGGAGGCCGCGCTCGCCGCAGCCCGGCTCGGCTGCGAGGTGGCCGTGCTCACCCAAAACCTCGACACCATCGGCCAGATGTCCTGCAACCCGGCGATCGGTGGTCTGGCCAAAGGCCACATGGTCCGGGAAATCGACGCCCTCGGCGGCATCATGGGTCTCAACACCGACGCCACCGGCATCCAATTCCGCATGCTCAATGCCTCGAAAGGCCCGTCGGTTCGTGCCCCGCGGGCGCAGTGCGACAAGAAGGCCTATCAATTCCGGATCAAGCGCGAGCTGGAGGCCGCCAAGGGGATCGATCTCCATCAGGGCAACGTGGCGGACCTGATCGTGAAAAACGACCGGATTTGCGCCGTGGTGACCTCGCTTGGCATGGAAATCGTCGGCCAAGCCGTCATTTTGAGTGCCGGGACCTTCATGGGCGGCCTGATGCACGTCGGCCTCCGCAATGAAAAGGGCGGCCGCATGGGCGATGCCACCTCGCGGGTCTCCGAGTCGCTCAAACGCCTTGGCTTTGCTGTCGAACGCTTCAAGACCGGCACCCCATGTCGGCTCAACGGCCGCTCGCTCGATTTCTCCAAGTGCGAACGGCAGGACGGCGACACGCCTGTGCCGAAGTTCAGTTTCATGGCCGATACCCTGCTGCGCAGCACGGACGACCTGTTTACGCTGAATCCATGGGGCGTCCCGGCGTTCCACGTGGAACAGTTGCCTTGCTGGATCACCTACACCAACCCGCACACCCACGAGGTGATCCGCGCCAATCTTGACAAGTCGCCGATGTATTGCGGCGTGATCGAGGGCGTGGGACCGCGCTATTGCCCGTCGATCGAGGACAAGGTGGTCCGTTTCGCGGAAAAAGAGCGCCATCAGGTGTTTCTGGAGCCGGAAGGCCGGCACACGCTGGAATACTACGTGAACGGTGTCTCCACCTCGCTGCCCTACGAGGTACAGCTCGAATTTCTGCGCTCGATCCCCGGTTTGGAACGCTGCGAGATTCTGCGCCCGGGCTACGCGGTGGAATACGACTACTGCCCGCCCACCCAATTGCGGCCGACGCTGGAGACCAAACGCGTCGAAGGCCTCTATTTCGCCGGCCAGATCAATGGCACATCCGGCTACGAGGAAGCAGCCGGGCAGGGGCTCATCGCCGGGGCCAATGCCGCGCTCAAGGTGCTCGGCCGGCCGGAATTCGTGCTGCGCCGCGATGAGGCCTACCTCGGCGTGATGGTGGACGACCTCGTGACCCGCGGCTGCACCGAGCCCTACCGCATGTTCACCAGCCGCGCGGAATACCGGCTGCTGCTGCGCCAGGACAATGCCGACCTGCGTCTCACACCTCGCGGCGCGGATATCGGGCTGGCAAGCGGCGAACGGGTGCGGCGAGTGGAGCAAAAACTCGCCGAACTTCGGAAAGCGGAACATTGGGTGCGGCACACATCCCATGAAGGCATGAAGCTCGACCACTGGTTCCGCCGCAGCGAAAACACCTGGGACATGCTGCCAGAGGAACTGCGCCGCGAGTTCCACGTGGAACTTTGGGCGATCATCGAGACCGATTTCAAATACGAAGGCCATCTGGGCCGCCAACGCCAGCACGTCGAGCGCATGGCCCGCCAGGAAAACCGCCGGATCCCGGAAACCCTCGATTTCACCGCGATCCGCGGCCTGAAAAAGGAGGCGCAGATCCGTTTCTCGGAAATCCGCCCCGGCACCCTCGGCCAAGCCGCCCGTATCCCCGGCGTCACCCCGGCCGATGTGGCGATGCTTGCGATCTGGCTGGAAAAGACCGAGCGGGAGATGGTGTGAGCCACCTAAGCAACCAGCTTCACCGCACAATCATTCATCAATCCATTGGCTGTCAGATACTTGCAAAAAATGACGACCCGGCCCAAGGGCTGCGGCCCATCAGAAAAAGGCAGCCTCGACAGCATCGATCACACATTTTTTCACCATGGACCACATTTCCCCGTCCGAGCGAGCCGTTGCGGTGGACCATCAAAGCCCTGTGGCGGCAAAGGTCGCGCTGTTCCGCACCTTGTTCTGCGGGCGAGATGACGTGTATCCCCGGCGTTTCGAAAACCCGCGCACGGGTCGCGCGGGCTACGCTCCAGCGTGCGGCAACGAATGGGTGCCCGGCATTTGCGAAAAGCCCCGGATCAAGTGCGTCGATTGCCCGCATCGTGCGTTCCTTCCGGTCAACGACGAGGTGGTTCGCTGGCATCTCTCCGGCGAGGACAGCCATGGCAAAGGATTCGTGGCCGGTGTTTATCCGATGCTGTGGGATGAAACCTGCCATTTCCTTGCCATCGATTTCGACAAGGCATCCTGGCAAGACGATGTGCAGGCCGTCATGGCGACTTGCCGTCGGCTGGAAATTCCGGCGGCGCTGGAGCGCTCGCGCTCCGGCAATGGCGGGCACGTATGGCTGTTCTTCGCCGAAGCCGTGCCCGCCGCCATCGCCCGCAAGCTCGGCTCGTTCATACTGACGGAAACGATGGAGCACCGCCCGGAGCTCGGACTTGCGTCCTATGACCGGCTCTTTCCCAACCAGGACACGCTCCCAAAGGGCGGCTTTGGCAACCTGATCGCACTGCCGCTGCAGAAGATCCCGCGCATGAATGGCAACAGCGTGTTCGTGGACGAGGAACTGAACCCGTGGCCGGACCAATGGGCATTTCTATCGAGTATCGAACGGCTGCCGAAGGCGCGTGTCGAAGCCATCGCCCGCGATGCCGAAAGCCGTGGCCGGGTGACCGGCGTTCGCTTCGTGCTGTCCGGCGAGGACGAGGGCGCGGAACCATGGAACACTCCACCCTCGCGCAAACATCGCGAAGCCCCGATCATGGCGCCACTGCCATCGGAAATCGAACTGGTCCTCGGTGATCAGATCTATCTTTCCAAGAGCTGCCTGCCCGCAGCGCTGCGCAACCGCCTGCTGCGCCTTGCGGCCTTTCAGAACCCAGAGTTCCACCGTGCCCAGGCGATGCGCCTGTCCATCTACGATAAACCTCGTATCATCGGCTGCGCGGAAGACCTGACATCACATGTCGGCCTGCCGCGCGGATGTTTCGATGAATTGTTATCTCTTTTCAAAGAGCTCAAAATCAAGTCCCGCATCCGGGACGAGCGGGTGGCAGGCACGGCGCTCGATGTGAAATTCACCGGCCTGCTCCGTGCGGAGCAGGAAACCGCCGCGGCCGCCATGCTGGCCCATGAGACCGGCGTGCTGTCCGCCACCACCGCCTTCGGCAAAACCGTGCTCGCCGCATATCTCATCGCCGCACGCGGTGTGAACACACTCATCCTCGTCCACCGCCAGCAGTTGATGGAACAATGGGTCGAGCGCCTGTCATCATTTCTCGATCTGCCCGCCAAGTCGATCGGCCGCTTGGGCGGCGGGCATCGGAAACTCACCGGAAACATCGATGTCGCGCTGATCCAGAGCCTGTGCCGAAAAGGTGTGGTCGATGACCGGGTGGCGGATTACGGGCATCTCATCGTGGACGAATGCCATCATCTGTCCGCCCACAGTTTCGAGCTCGTCGCGCGCCGCGCCAAGGCGCGCTTCGTCTGCGGGCTTTCCGCCACCGTCACGCGCAAGGACGGGCATCATCCCATCATCTTCATGCAATGCGGACCGGTCCGCCACCGCGTGGATGCGAAACAACAGGCGGAAAAGCGGCCATTCACGCATCACGTCATCGTCCGCCCCACCGGGTTCCGCACGCTTGCCGAGCCGGATTCCGACCGGCGCACCGAATATCAGAACCTCTGCGCCGAACTCATGCGCTGCAGCAGGCGCAACGAAATGATCCGCGACGAAGTGGTCGCCTCATTGCGTGAAGGCCGCTCGCCGCTCGTTCTGACAGAACGAACCGAGCACATCGAAACGCTTGCCGATTTGCTCCGCCCGCATGTGACACACCTCGTCATCCTGCAAGGCGGCATGGGCCGCAAGGCCTTGCGCGCAGCGATGGAGAAGCTCGCCGTGATTCCCGAAAAGGAAGCCCGCGTCGTGATCGCCACCGGCAAATTTGTCGGCGAGGGCTTCGACGACCCGCGGCTCGACACCTTGTTTCTCACCATGCCTGTCTCATGGCGCGGCATCATCGCCCAATACGCCGGACGCCTTCACCGCCTGCACGACGGCAAGCGCGAGGTGCGCATCCACGATTACGCGGATCTCGATGTGCCGATGCTTTCGCGCATGTTCGACAAACGCTGCGCCGGCTACGAGGCGGTGGGTTATACCATACTGCTCCCTGCCAGCGCGCTGCCCGGCTGGCCCGCCGAGATACCGCTTCCGATCGATCCCGTATGGAAAAACGACTACGCCGCCAGTGTCCGCCGCCTGATCCGCGATGGGGTGGACGCGCCACTCGCCGGACTGTTTGTCGTCGCCACCCAACCCGCTTCCGATGAACAACGCGCCCGCAGCGCCGCGGAGGCCTTCCTGTTCCAGCGCCTCGAATCGCTGACAGAA
>JBMTCD010000056.1:0-17264 GCA_049430545.1 Luteolibacter sp. | reverse complement strand
GGACGGGGCTCTTTTTTTGCACACCGGGGACAAACGCAACGGGCGGTGTGGTGGCCAGATGGGATTTCATTTCGGACCGTTTCGGGATTGACGGCTCCTGCCTGCGTAATTTTTATCTCCCGAGCAACTTGCGCCGAAATCGTCGCCGGGACATGGTGCCCCAGGCCGTCGTGGGGACATCCTCTTGAGCTCTGCCGAGGATCTGGTCACAATGATGCGGGCAGAAGCGGAGGATGTATCGGCATCCATTGCCGGATCGGATTCCAGTCAGCAAATCGGTTGCAAGAATTTGCGTGACGGGATGGTAGATCGATGCACCTTGAACACCATGAAGATGAAGCAATTTTGCAAGCTTGGACTCACGATTTCAACGGCGGCGCTGACACTGGTAGGGCTGCCGGCGATCGCCAAAGACTGGCCGCAGTTCCGCGGTCCGGAGCGCGATGGGAAATCCTCTGAAATCGGGATTGTCAAGAGTTGGGAACAGCAGGCTCCGAAATTGCTTTGGATGGGCGAGGGGGTTGGCAGCGGCTACGCCGGAGTGGCGGTCGTGGGAGACATGATCTATACCACGGGCAATCTGCGGGATGGTCAGGGTGTAGTGGCAGTGAATGCGAAGGACGGGAAAGTTGTCTGGAGCACGGTTCTCACGGAAGGCCCGCCGAAGCACGGTTTTGCGGGCACGCGCTGCACTCCCACGGTGGCGGGTGAGAAAATGTGGGTAACGACTTCCAACGGCTTGGTCGCCTGTCTTTCCACGGATGGGAAAGTCGTCTGGAAGAAGGATTTCACGACAGAATGGGGTGGCAGGATGATGTCCGGATGGGGCTTCTCGGAGTCCGTGCTGGTGGACGGTCAGGCCGCGATCTGCACGCCCGGCGGTCCGGATGCGATGATGGTCGCGCTGGACAAGGACAGCGGTTACGTGATCTGGAAGTGCAAGGTGCCGGAGCTCGGGAAAAAAGGCAAAGACGGCGCGGGTTATGGATCCGCCGTGATCTCGATGGGTGCAGGTGTGAAACAATACGTGCAAATGACGGGCCGCGGGGTGATCGGCGTGCGCGCATCGGACGGCAAATTCCTCTGGGCTTACAATGAGGTGGCCAACAAAACGGCCAACATCCCGATGCCGGTCGTGAGCGGCGATCATGTTTTCTGCTCGACCTCTTACGGGACCGGGTCGGCTTTGTTGAAACTTGTCAGGGATGGCGATGGCGTGAAAGCCGAAGAAGTCTATTTCCTCAGCGCTGACGACCTTCAGAATCATCATGGCGGCATGGTGCTGGTGGATGGCCACATCCACTGCGGGCATGGGCATAACCGCGGCGAGCCGGTGTGTATCGAGCTCATGACGGGCAAAGCCAAGTGGGGGCCGGTAAATGCTCCCGGCAAGGGATCCGCCGCCGTGAAGTATGTGGACGGACATCTGATCTTCCGCTATCAGGACGGACTGATGGCGCTGGTGGAGGCGAATTCCGAAAAGTTCGTCCTGAAAGGCACCTTCATGCCTGAGTTTCAGGAAAAGGAATCCTGGGCATATCCGGTGGTCTCCGGTGGCCGTCTCTATCTACGCGAGCAGGACAAGCTGATGTGCTACGAGCTGTGATGACCGGATCAATCCTCGCCAAAGCAGACAAGAGATTTGTCGGTGCGGAGGATCAAACGGCCGCCAACGGAAATCGGAGAGGCGATGACCCCTTCTTCGAGAGCAAGGCTTTGCACTTCAATCAGCCCGTTTTCCGTGACTTTTCCACTGAACACCATTCCGTCTTCCCTCACACAATAGAGGTGATTTCCGGCGAGAAGCGGAGATGAGTAATAGACTTGTGGACCTTTGGGGAGGGTTGATTCCCAAAGCGGCTTGCCGGTTTTGGCATCCAGGCAAGTCAGCCGTCCACGTTGCGGCCCGCCGTCCTTGAGCACGTAAACCTTGCCCTCGTGGAGGACCGGGGAGGAGGCATCGGATCCTAGCTTGTCGTTGCGCCAGACCCAGTGGGTTTCCGAGACATCGCCACTGCCATCGAGGCGGATCGCGGCGAGGGCGTCGCCGCGATTGAAAGGCACCACGGCGAGCCCGCCGCCGACGACTGCGGAGGCGATCACCCGCTGAAAGCCATCACGCTTCGGATTGAATCCGCCGCATTCCCAGAGGAGCTTGCCGGTTTTGGCTTCGTGGCCGGTCAGATGATCCGCACCCCAACTGATGATTTGCTCCACGCCATTCACCTTGACCACGTGCGGCGTGGTGTAGGCATCGCCGGATTCCTTGCCGGTTTCATATTTCCTTTGGGTTTTCCACACCTCCTTGCCGGACTTGCGGTCCAGCGACACCAGATAGGATTCGCCATCGGTCTGCATCACGGCCACCACCACATTGCCGGCGGCGAAAACCGGGGAAGTTCCTTGGTCCCACCAGAGCGTGTCCTTGCCGTAGCGCTCTTGAAGGTTGGTCTGCCAGAGCGGTTTCCCGTCGAGATCGAGGCAGGCGACGGTTCCTGATTTGAAGTAGGCGACGAGCACCTCGCCATCGGTCACGGGTGAGGAATTGGAGGAGCTTCCGACGCGTTGTCCACGTCCCGGAGTCAAAGCGCCGAAGGTCCGCCGCCACAGTTCCTTGCCAGAGTCATCAAATGCCAGCAAACCGTCCTGATCTTCTATGGGAGAGGTCACGAAAATCCGCTTGTTCCAGATGATGGGGGTCGAGCAGCCGCGGCCCGGCAGTTCGGCTTTCCAGAGCAATTTCCCGGCAAGATCAAGAAGTGGCTGCTTGCCGGTTGCCGCTCCGTTGCTGGTCTCACCGCGCCATGCGGGCCAGTTCCCGGCGACAAGAACACCCGACAATAACAAACTCGCTGCGAAAACTTTTGATTTCATCGTGAAACATACGAAGCCGGCATGCCTTGGCTGTCGCAAAATTTGTGAATCATTGCACATCGAGGCAAACCGCCTCGCCTTTGTTGGATCGGGCGAAAATCCTGCCATGTGCGAATGCGACGGGTGCCCAACTCAGGGATGGCAGTGCTTTCACGCGGCCATGTTCGGTCCATCCGGATTTGGCCGGCTCGCCGCAGATGATTTCGCCGGTTTCCGTGAGGATGACCATTTGGTCGCCGACCATCAGCGAGCTTCCGCGGGTTCCTGGCATTTTCGCGCGCCAGCGGGCCTTGCCGGTTTTCATGTCCATGCGGATGAGTTCGGCGTCGATATTCTTATCGCCGAACACGCCGAGGATGTCGCCGTCCTGGAGGATGCTGTTTTGGAAAATCATGCGGGTGTCCTCATCCTTGTGGAGCACCTTCGGTTTGCTGCCCGAGACATCGATTACCACGTAGCCCATGCCGTAGCCGGAAGCGAGAAACATCATGCCGTCGTGGTATTGGGGATTGCTGGCGTTGATGTCATAGGACGTCCGCCAGCCGAATTCGAAGACCGGTTTGCCCTTGAGTTCCAGATCGTAGGCCACCAATTCACGGCCGTGAAACACAGCGGCGAGTTCGCGGCCCTTGTGGTTGAAAAACACCGGTGCCGCATATCCGGGTTTGGTGCTGTCTCCCGATTTCCATTGCACCCTGCCGGTGGACTTTTCCAAGGCGAACAAGCCACCGTCCTTCGCACAGGGCAAGCAGTAGAGCAGATCGCCTTTCACCATCGGCGAGGCGGAATATCCCCAGCTCGGTGCGGTTCCCTTGAAGTCCTTTTGAAAATGCTTGTGCCATTTCGGTTTGCCGTCCGCCATGGAGAGACAGAAGAGGTTTCCGCTCCGGCTGAGTGTGTAAACGACATCGCCGTCGATGGAGGGCGTGGCGTTCGGGCCGCCGTCGTAGAGTTTCGGGTCGAGTTTTTCGGGATACTGGTGGGTCCAGAGTTCTTTTCCGGTCGCGGCATCGAGGCACCAGACGATGTCGCTGTCGTTTTTGTTTCCCATCACCACCACCTTGTCGCCGCCGATGGCGAAGCTGGTGCAGCCTTTGCCAAGGTCCTTGCGCCAAAGTTCTCTGGGTTTCTCCTGCTGCCAATTCGTCCGAATCTTGCCGTCCAGCTTGCCGGAGCCATCGGGACCGAGGTAACGCGGCCAATCCTGGGCGTGGGCGAAGGCCGCGAGCAGGGCGAGTGAAAGAAGCAGGGCAGGGGATTTCACGATGGATGAGGATAATCCGACTCTCCCGCCGGGCAAGTCACATTTCGGGTCTCATTCCAGGGCGTTTGGCTGGAGGCTACCAATCGTTGAAAAATCGTTCTCATCGCTCCATTTCTGATAGATTAAAGGAATTGATTATCAATGAGTTGGAAATTCCAGCCAAACGCCCTAGGTCTCATTCGGCGCGACCTCCGGAGCGGATGCCTGCATAACCAAGAGGACAGAATACGCGGAAAATCGCCGGTTGCATGAAGTTCAATGTAAGAAATGCCAAATCGATGCGTTTCGCCCATCCGGCACGGTTTTCATGACGCCGAAAACCGGCCCGGAATTTTCATGGACAAGAAACAGCTCCCGCAGAGTAATTCCGCATACTTCCACAATACCCAAAGAATCCAGCCCGACCCGATTGACAATGATCCGACCCATCCGCGCCGCGTCCATCACCATCGCACTGAGCGCCACCCTCCATGCACAAGACATCTTGAGACTCGCCCCGACCATCGTGGAAGCCGAGCGGATCGATGACGAGCCCGCGGCGGTCAGCGTGATTTCCAGCCCATCGCTGGAGCTGTTCCAGACGCGCTCGTTTTCCGACCTCACCGGGATCGTGCCCGGCTTCAATGTGGTTTCCCCCGATTCGCGCGGCTATGGCCAGGTGGTGACGATGCGGGGCTCCACCAACACGCTTTTCTTCAGTCCCCCAGCGCTCGGGCTCACCATCGACGGAGTGCCTCAAGGCCCCGCATTCAGCTATCCGTCCGAGTTGCCGGGACTCTCGGAAGCACGGGTTTACCGCGGCCCGCAGGGACCCAACTTCGGCCTTAACGGCGCTGCCGGAATGGTGGAAATGTTCACCCCGCGTCCGGGCGAAAAGTTCGAGGGCGCTTTCGCGGCCGATTACGGTTCCTACAATCACATCGGCCTGGGCCTGCAGACCTCGGGCCCGCTCGGCGGGGATTTTTCCCACACCCTCCAGCTGTTCCATGACCAGCGCGACGGGTTCATCCGCAACACCTTCCTAGGCGACGAGACCGACGACCGCGAGGCCACCGGCGGCCTGTTCAACCTGTTCTGGAATCCCAGCGATGATTTCGAACTCCGGCTGCGCTTTTTCACCGAGCATGTGAACGACGGCTCCCAGCGGCTCAGTTCGCTCTTCAGTCCGGATCCGTTCAACGATGCCTCGGATTTCCGCGGGTCCTCGGACTTGGAGCGCTGCCAGTGGTCGATCCACTCGAGAAAGGACCTCGCTTGGGGGAAGCTGGAAACCATCACGAGCTATCAAACATGGGATCTCGACCCCTCGACCGTGGATCTGGATCTAACCGATGGAACCACGCCCTGGGTCATCTTCGGCGGCACGCCGCTCGCCGGATTCCCGGCGGACGCGCGATCGGCAATTACCCAGTCCCAGGATCTCGTTTCAAACGAAATCCGTTTTTCATCCGATGAGGATGGCGCGTTCCGCTGGCAGACAGGCTTTTTCCAGATGTGGACAGACAACGAAGGCACCGCCATCCGGACGACCGTGGTGCCCGGCCTCTTCCCGACGGTCAATGACACCACCCGCTTCGACATTGAGCAGCTCGATCTGGCCGCTTTCGGCAACGTGACATGGCAGGCGGACGACTCGATCGCCATCGATGCGGGGCTGCGGCTCGACTACCACGAATCGGAAATCGACAGGTCGAAAACCGACATCACCACGGCAACCGACACCGTCCGCGCCTCTGATGACGAGTTGTTCGTTTCCCCCGTCCTCGGTCTGACTTATGCCATCACGCCGACGGTGGATGGCTTCGTGCGCAGCAGCATCGGCAACAAGCCCGGCGGCTTCTCGGCTTTCGTGGATTCCGCAAACGGGCCTTCCTTTGATCGCGAGACGAACTGGTCCAACGAGATTGGCTTCCAATATCACAACCCGGATTGGGATCTGCGCATTGGCCTGCGCGGCTTCTGGGATCAGATCGAGGACTACCAGTTCAACCAGTCCGTGCCGGGAGGCACCGATTTTGCCATCGTCAATGCCGACGAGGTCACTTCCCGCGGGATCGAGCTGGATCTTGCCTGGACACCCGTCGAGCGCCTGACCTTCCGCGGCAGCATGGGCTACGCGCACGCCGAGTTCGAGTCCTATGTCGATCCTTTCACCCCCGGGGCGAATTTCAATGGCAAGGAAGTTCCCTTCGTGCCTGAATACACCGGCAGCGCCGGCGTGCGGTATGATTTCGAGAGCGGTTTTTACGCCCGGAGCGCGGTGCGCGTTGCCGGCTCGACCCATTACGATGCGGCAAACTCCGGAGTCCACACCCAGGACAGCTACGTGCTCTGGGATGCCGAAATCGGCTACGCCACGGAGCGCTTCAGCATCGGTCTATACGGCCGCAATTTGCTCGATGAGGAATACTACTCGTTCATCAATCCCCAGATCGCCGCAGGCTCGCCCGGGGACCCGCAGTTCTTCGGCGTGCGCCTCCGCACGGTTTTTTGATCAAGATTTCCGATGCGCATTGCATGTGCGGCGCTAGGATTGCCGCTTGTGCCCCCAATCCGCTCCCATCCGACCATGAAACTCACCTTGCTTCTTGCCACTCTTCCGCTGCTCGTGGCCGGCGCTGCTGAAACCACCGGCTGGCTCAATTGGCGCGGTCCGCTTCACACCGGTGTCTCGCTCGAAACCGGCCTGCCGGACCAATGCGAGCCCGGCAACGAACTCTGGTCCTGCGAAATCCACGGTGCCGGCACCCCGGTGATCGCCAATGGCAAGCTCTACGCATTCGGGTTTTACGGAGAACAAGGCGAAGACGTGCGCGAGGCGCTGCTCTGCCTGGACGCCCTCACGGGCAGGAAACTCTGGGAAGTCCGCTACAGTGATTATCTCAGCGACGTCATTTACAGCCGCTACGGGATCGGCGCGCCTACGGTTGATCCGGCCACGGGCAACGTTTACCTGCAATTCAGCAACGGCCACAGCGTCGCCTACACCGGCGATGGCAAGCTGATTTGGGAGCGCTCCCTGATGGAGGACTACGGCCGGCTGACGTTTCCCAATGGCCGCACCGGAGCGCCCGCGATCTTCAATCACCTCGTCATCTTCCACTGCGTCACCGCAAACTGGGGGGGCGACGGCCCCGCGGCAGACCGCTTCTACGCATTCGACAAGCTCACCGGCGACCTCGTCTGGGCCTCCACCCCCGGCACCAAGCCGGTGGACAGCTCGTTCGCCATGCCGGTCTTCGCAAAACTCGACGGGCGCGATGTTTTTTACTGTGGCACCGGATGCGGTCACGTCGTTTGCGTGGATGCCAACACCGGAAAACCACTCTGGCGCTTCCCCCTTTCCCAAGGTGGCGTCAACGGCCAGGTGATCCTTCTCGGCGAGGACAAGCTCATCGCCAGCCACGGCCAGGAAAACACCGATGCCTCCACCGCCGGCCGCATGGTCTGTCTCAAAATCCCGACCGAATACCCGGCGGAACTCATCACCTTCGGCAAGGAAATGGAACTCTGGCGCAACGATGACATCACCGCCTTCACCTCCTCGCCGATTCTGGCGGATGGAAGGATTTACTCGACCGTGGCCACTGGTTCGCTGCTGTGCATCGATCCGGAGACCGGGAAAACCTTGTGGTCGGAAAAACTCGCCCCGGACCAGATCCACGCCTCCCCGGCATTCGGCGATGGCAAGCTCTACGTGCCGATGTTCGACGGCGGGTTCCACGTTCTCAAACCCGGCGCGAAGAAACCCGAAGCTGTTTTCAGCACCGATTTCGGTGCCAATCTGCTCGGCGCACCCGCCATCTGGGCGGGCAAGGTTTACTTGTTCAGCAAGGCGAAACTCTACTGCTTCGGCACCAAGGAAGGGACCTTCAAGGGAGTCGATCCGACACCCGCAGCCGCTCCGGCCCGCGGACAAATCGCCAGCCTCCAAGTGGTTCCGTCCGAATTCAAGATGACGCCCGGTGGATCGGTCGATTTCAAGGTTTACGGTCTCGATGAGAACGGCCGCCGCGTCGGGGAAGTGAAGGCGGAATCATGGGAGACCTTCATTCCGCCCACCGCCAAAGTCCAATCCACCGTCGATGCCGGCTTTGAAGGCTCCACTCTCAAAGCGGCTCCGGATGCCAAACTCTCCGCCGGAGCCTTCAAGGTCACCGCCGGCGGCCGCACCGCCACCACCCGCGGCCGCATCGTCGCCGGCTATGGTTACAACGCGGACTTTGAGGAAATCGGGCTATTGATGAAAAACGAGTTCGACGAAACCGAGGCCGTCAATTTCCCGCCCCTGCCATGGCTCGGTGCCCGGCTCAAATGGTATGTTCTGGAAAAGGACGGATCCAAGGTTCTCGCCAACCGCCTCGACAACGTCCTGTTCCAGCGCACCATGAATTTTTTCGGGGCTTCGAACATGAGTGACTACATCCTCGAGGGCGACGTGATGACCGACGGCAACCGCCGAATCATGTCCACCGTCGGATTCGTCAACCAGCGCTACCTCATCACCCTCGCAGGCAACAACCAGATCCTCGAGGTTTCCAGCAATCACGACCGGCTCAAGCAATCGGTGAAATTCCCGATCAAGTCCAACACCTGGTACCGCCTCAAAACCCGCGTGAAAGCCAATGCCGACGGCACCGGCACCGTCTTCGCCAAAGCCTGGCCGCGCGGTGAAGACGAACCCGCCGCCTGGACCATCGAAGCGCCCGTAAAGCATGTTCATCCGCAAGGCGCGCCCGCCGTATTCGCCTTTTCCCCGCAGTCCCAGAAGCGCGTTTACATCGATAACATCAAAGTCACCAAGCCCTGACCATGACGGTGAACCCTGCCCATCCCGCATATTTCCATTTCATGAAAGCAACGCTCATATTTCTCGCCCTCTGTCCCGCTCTCCAGGCCAAAGACTGGCCGATGTGGGGCGGCACTCCCAGCCGCAACATGGTGGCGGATGCCAAGAACCTGCCCCTCGAAATCAACCCCGGCACCATCAATCCGGAAAACGAGGAAGTCGATCTCGCGGCAACCAAGAACGTCCTGTGGGTGGCCAAACTCGGTTCGCAAACCTACGGCAATCCGGTCGTGGGCGGTGGCAAGGTGCTCGTAGGCACCAACAACGAATCTCCACGCGACCCCTCCCAGGAAGGCGACCGCGGCAACCTGATGTGCTTCGATGAAAAAACCGGCGGGTTCCTCTGGCAGTTGATCATTCCCAAGCTCGGAGCCGGCAAGGTGAGCGATTGGGAATTCGTCGGCCTTTGTTCGTCGCCCGCGATCGTCGGTGACAAGGCTTACGTCATCACCAATCGCGCGGAAATCATGTGTCTCGACCTCAACGGCATGGCCAACGGCAACGACGGCCCGTTCAAGGATGAGGCGAAATACATGACCGCGGATCCCGCCAAACCGGTCATCATCGGCGATCAACATGCGGACATCATTTGGAGTTTCGACATGCGCGAGGAACTCGGAACCTTCCCCCATAACGTCTCCTCCTGTTCGCCCCTGGTGGTGAACGGTGTGGTTTACACCGCCACCTCGAATGGCATGGACTGGTCCCACACCAACATCCCCGCGCCCCTCGCGCCCGCATTGGTCGCCGTGGATGCGCAAACCGGCAAGCTGCTCGGCGAGGAGATTTCGGGCGTCACCGAGCGTGTCCTGCACGCCTCTTGGTCGTCACCGGCCCTCGCCAAGGTCAGTGACAGGGAAATCCTTCTGTGGGGCGGCGGCGATGGTTTCGCCTACGGCTTCGATCCCAAGCCGGTGCGCAACGAAGAGGAGGATCTCGACGTGCTGAAGGAACTCTGGAAGCACGATTGCAACCCGGAGGAGTATCGCAAAAAGGACGGCAATCCGGTGAAATACGCCACTTTCCGCGGCCCGTCGGAAGTCATCGGGACTTTCGTCTTTGAAGACGGCCTCGCCTATGTCGTCATCGGCCAGGATCCGGAACATGGGGATGGTGTCGGGATGCTCAGTTGCTTCGAGCCCGCGACCGGCAAGCTGGTCTGGACCCACAAGGAAATCGGCCGCTCGATTTCCACCCCGAGCGTCAAGGACGGCCTGATCTACATCGCGGAGTATGATGGCGACCTCCACTGCCTTGACGCCAAAACCGGCAAGCCCCACTGGGTTCACGAAACGCAGTCGCGAATCTGGGGCTCCACGCTCGTCGCCGATGGCAAGGTTTTCCTGCCGACCGAGGATGGCGACCTGCACATCCTCGCCACCGGCAAGGAGAAGAAGGTTCTCAGCACGGTCAATTTCGGCGCGCCGGTTTACAGCTCGCCGATTGTCGCAAACGACGTGTTGTTCGTTGCCACCATGACGCACCTCTACGCGATCGGCACCAAGTGACACGCCTCACGCCGTCATGAAGAAGCCGATCGTCATCTCCATTCTGGCATTCGTGGTTCTTTTCATCCTCCACCACGATTTCTGGAACTGGGGAGACCGGACGCTGGTCTTTGGCTTCATCCCCGTCGGACTGGCTTACCACGTCGGGTATTCCATTGCCGCCGCAGGGTTGTGGTATCTGGTTTGCCGATTTGCCTGGCCACATTCCATTGAAAAATGGGCGGACGAGCCAAACGATTGACCGCCGCCCATGACGCCGCTCCTCATCATCATCGGCTATCTCGGCCTGCTCATCGGGCTGGGCTTGGTCAGCAACCGTTTTTCCAAGGGCACTGCAGCCGATTTTTTCGTCGTCAACCGCTCGGTCGGGTCGTTTCTGCTGCTGATGTCGATCTTCGGAACGACGATGACCGGCTTCGCGCTCGTCGGGTCCACAGGCAAGGCTTTCACCTCCGGCATCGGGACTTACGGACTGATGGCCTCATGGTCGGGGCTCATTCATTCCGCGGTTTTCTTTCTCGTCGGCATCCGGCTCTGGGCGATCGGCAAACGCCATGGTTACGTCACGCAGTGCGAGTATTTCCGCAACCGCTTCGACTCGCCCGCCGTCGGTTACCTGTTGTTCCCGGTCCTGATCCTTTTGCTCATCCCTTATCTGTTGGTCGGCGTCATTTCCGCCGGTAAATTCATCCAAGCCAGCACCAAGGGCATGTTTCCGGAGCAATTCGCCCTCACGCTGCCAAATGGAACCCCGCACCCGCTGAGCGGCGGCCTCCCGGCCGAATTCGGCGGGCTCGCGATCTGCCTCATCGTTCTTTTCTACGTCTTCTTCGGCGGCCTCCGCGGCGCGGTGTGGGCGAATGTCTTCCAGACGCTCGTTTTCATGATCACGGGCGTCATCGCGTTCTGGATGATTTCCGGGAAACTCGGGGGGGCCGCCGCCGCCAGCCAGGCCGTGCTCGAGAGTGATTTTGCCAAACCGCGCGCCGCCCGGGAGGGCATGATGGGCCACGGGCAGTTCTTCAGTTACTGGATGATTCCGCTTTCCGTGGGAATGTTCCCCCATTTGTTTCAGCACTGGCTCACCGCAAAAAGCGCCAAGTCGTTCAAGCTCACTGTCGTTGCCCATCCGATATGCATCCTGATCGTCTGGCTGCCCTGCATCCTGATCGGCGTCTGGGCCGCGGCGCATATCGGAGCGCTCGGCCCGGGCCAATCGCCGAACTCAATCCTCGGCCGGATGGTCGAAAGCCTTGTCCACTCGCCGGTTCTCTCCGGCCTCGTGGCGGCCGGTGTGCTCGCCGCCATCATGTCCTCGCTCGATTCCCAGTTCATGTGCCTCGGAACCATGTTCACCCGCGACATCGTGATCAAAAAATTCGGCGAGAACCGCTTCACGGACTCACAGAAAGTCCTCATCGCCCGCGGTTTCATCGTTTCCATCGTCGCCGCCACCTACGGCCTGTCCGTCGCCCTGATGGACACCGCCCAGATCTTCGCCCTCGGCGTCTGGTGCTTTTCCGGTTTCGCCGGACTCTTCCCCCTCGTCGTCGCCGCGATCTACTGGAAACGCACCACCGCCGTGGGCGCGATCTGCTGCATCATCGTCACCGCCCTCACCTGGTGCGTCCTGTTTTACCGCGATGTCATCGCCGCCAAAGCTCCCGGCGGCTCCGAGGATCTTCTCATCGCAGGCATGATGCCCGTCACCGTTATTTTCGCGGCGTCGGCCATCGCCCTCGCCGCTGGTTCGTTTCTCACGCCGAAACCGTCAGACTCCACCTTGCGCAAGTTCTTCGCCTGAGTATCCGTTCACCGCACATCATGTCCTCATCCCTCACACCGCAAGCCGCCGCCGAAGCCCTCGACGCTCACACCCGCGAAATGGTGAAATGGCATTTTTCCCCGGAAACCGGCTGCCCTTATTGGCTGGAACGCGTGCCGGCACTCGGCTTCGATCCGCTCAAGGACGTTGCCTGCTTTGCCGATATCCAGAAATTCGAGCCCTTCGATGACGAGGTTCTGCGCAAGGAGGATCCCGCCCGTTTCATCCCGCGGGCCTTCGGCAAGCGCCCCTACAACGTCTTCGAAACCGGCGGCACCACCGGCATGCCGAAGCAGCGCATCGGTTGGGATGATTACAAGACCGACTACACCGAATTCTCCGAACACTACGGCCCTGATTTCTTTCCCCAGGGCGCCAACTGGCTCATGGTCGGCCCCACCGGCCCGCGACGCCTGCGCCTGGCCATCGAACACCTTGCCAACAGCCGCGGCGGGGCCTGTTACTTCATTGACCTCGACCCGCGCTGGGTGAAACGCCTCATCGGCATGGGTGAAATGCGGATGGCGAAGCTCTACCAGGAACACGTCATCGACCAGGCCGCCACCATCATCCGCCACCGCGACATCGGCTGCCTGTTCACCACTCCCAAACTGCTGGAAAGCCTGGCCGAGCGCATGTCGCTCGTCGAGGCCGGCATCCGCGGCGTCTTCGCCGGCGGCACCACCATGACCCCGCAATACGTCCGCTTCATCGAGGAGGAAGTGCTCGAAGGGAAAATCAATTTCGCACCCACCTACGGCAACACCCTGATGGGTCTCGCCATCAGCAAAAAGCGCGCCCCCGGCGAGTTTTCCCTCACCTACCACGCCCCGCAACCCCGCGCCGTGCTGCGCATCGTGAACCCCGATTCCCCCTCCGAAGTCATGCCCTATGGCGAATACGGCCGCGTGGAACTCACCACGATGACCAAGGAGTTCTTCATGCCGCGTTTCCTCGAGCGCGACGAGGCGATCCGCCGCCCTCCATGCGACGAGTTCCCGTGGGACGGCGTCGGCGACGTGAGGCCTTTTCAATCCGCCACCAAGACGGTGATCGAGGGAGTTTACTGAATGCCGCCGCCATGAACATCCCCATCCTCCGCCTCGGCCGCGAATACGTTTCCCAAGATCTGGTCGAACTCGATCTTGGCCACGAATCGCCGCTGACCACGCACACCGCCAACCCTGGGCTGATCCGCCGCGACCTCCTCCGGATTCCAGAAGCCAAGGCCGCGCTGGACGCGATACCGGCGGACACCCTCGCCACCTGTTGCGAACAGGCCGCGGAGCTGTTTCTCCATGCGGATCTGCCATGCGGAGACGCCGTGCAATCGCCCCGCGAATACGTGGAGTCCCTGTCCGCCCTCACCCGCCTCCCCCACACCCTGGTCCGCATGAACATGGGGAAAATCCATGCCGCCATGTCCCAAGTCCGCACGATCATCGCCGGGCTCACCCGCAACATGCCGCTCAACATTTTCGACAAGGGCATCACGCGCATCGATGACCTCGTCATCAATTATTTCCCGATCACCTCATCGCTCGGTGTCTCGCTCCCCTCCAACGCGCCCGCTGTCAATTCGCTGTGGATTCCCGCACCGGTGATGAAGATCCCCGTCCTCCTCAAACCCGGCCGCGAGGATCCCTTCACGCCTCTCCGCATCGTGCAGGCGATGATCCAGGCCGGTTTCCCCAGCAAGGCATTCGGCTACTACCCGACCACCCACGAAGGCGGCGATACCCTGCTCACCTGCTGCGGCCGCGGCATCTCGTTCGGCTCCGACGCCACGGTGAGAAAATACGCCGCCTTCCCGTCCATCCAGGTCCACGGCACCGGCCGCTCGAAGATCCTCATCGGCGAGGACATGATCCAACGCTGGCCGGAGTTCCTCGACGTCATCGTGCAATCCATCGCGGCGAACGGCGGCCGCTCGTGCATCAACACTTCAGCCATTCTCGTCCCGAGCCACCGCGACGAACTCGCGAATGCCCTCGCCGCCGAGCTGGCGAAAATCAAGCCCCTCCCGCGCGATCACCCGGACGCCCTCCTCTGCGGTTTCGCCAATCCCGCCCTCGCCTGCGGAATCGACGAACTGATTGCCGCCCATCTCAAGGATCCGGGTGCCAGCGATGTGACCGCGTTGCACCGCGATACCGAGCGCAAGGTGGACGCCTGCGGTCAAACGTATCTCCAGCCCACACTTATCTCGTGCTCCGACAGGGATCATGCGCTCGCCAACACGGAGTTCATGTTCCCCTACGCCAGCATCGTGGAAATCCCCCAATCCGAAATGCTCTCCCGGATCGGCCAGACCCTCGTCGTCTCGGCCTTCACCGAAGATCCGCATTTCATCGGACAGCTGCTCCTCAGCCCGGACATCGAACGACTCAACCTGGGCACGTTCCCCACCAACCGCGTGCAGTGGGAACAGCCACACGAAGGCAACCTCTTCGAGTTCCTGTATCACCGCCGCGCCATCCAGGGAAATGTGGCGGTCGCCTGATGGGCCGAAACATCGAAGCTCACCCCATGCACTCCTCCGATGCCCGCCCCAGCCCCCGGATCATCTTCGGCGCGGGACGTCTCGCCGA
Source organism: Luteolibacter sp. (assembly GCA_049430545.1). Taxonomy (GTDB): domain Bacteria; phylum Verrucomicrobiota; class Verrucomicrobiia; order Verrucomicrobiales; family Akkermansiaceae; genus Luteolibacter. The sequence continues at coordinate 2,353 of JBMTCD010000056.1, read as the reverse complement.
GCTTCCGGAATGCCTCGCCTCCCTCGGCTCGAAGCATGTCCTCATTGTCACCGACCCCGGCATCGTCGCTGCCGGCCACGTCGCCCGCGCCACCGCCTGCCTGGCTGCCGCAGGCATCCGGGCCTTCGTCTTCGAAGACTCACGCGGCAATCCAACGGAGACCGACATCGAAGACTGCCGGGACTTCGCCAGATCCATCAACCCCGACGTCCTCATCGGCCTCGGCGGCGGATCCAGCATGGATACCGCCAAGGGCTGCAACTTCCTCCTCCACAACCCCGGCCGCATGGCTGACTACAAAGGTTATGGCTTGGCCCAAAACGCGATGCTCCCTTTCATCGCCATACCCACCACCGCCGGCACCGGCTCCGAATGCCAATCCTACGCCATCGTCTCGCGCGACGACACACACGAAAAAATGGCGTGCGGAGACTCCAAGGCCCTCGCCCACACCGCCATCCTCGATCCGGAACTCACCGCCTCCCAGCCACAGGGCGTCGCCACCCTGACCGCCCTCGACGCCTTGTCCCATTCGCTCGAATCCGCCGTCTGCACCCAACGCAACCCGATCTCATCCGCTTTTTCCGCCGAAGCTTTCCTGCTCATCTCATCCGCCATCCGCGATGTGCTCTCCGGCACCGCCGGTTTGGAAACCCGCGGCCGCATGCTCCGTGGTGCCGCCCTCGCCGGATCCGCCATCGAAAAGAGCATGCTCGGCGCCGCCCACGCCATGGCCAACCCGCTCACCGCCGGCTTTGACATCCCGCACGGACTCGCCGTCACGATCATGCTCCCCCATGTGGTCCGCCTCAACCACGCTGACCCTGAAACCGCATCAATCTACCAGAACATGGCACGCCATCTCGGCGTCCCGCTCATCGACTGGCTCGAAGAAACCATCCGCCTCGCCGATCTCCCGCAACCCGAAATCCCCGTCGCCGCCATCCCCGAACTCGCCGAGGCCGCCTCACGGCAATGGACCGGCCGCTTCAACCCCGTTCCGCTTGCCCCGGCGACGGTCGCGGCGCTCTATCATCAAGCCCTGGCATCATGAACCGACTTCTTGCCGCCTTGCCCCTGCTTTTCCTGACAGGCTGTGAGGAATCACAACCTGTGCCTCGCACAGAGCCGGACAAGGCCAATCCGCCCGCATTGACCGATTGGCCAATCACCCGCGGCAGTCCCTCGCTGCAAGGTTCCGTGGCGGCCGCCGTGCCCCAAAACCCGCAGATCGACTGGACCTTCCAACTCGAATCCCCGGGGACCGCGGAAGCCGCCGTCGCGGATGGCGCCATCCTCGTCGGCGATGCCATGGGCATCCTCTATTGCATCGATTTCAACAGCCGGAAACTTCGCTGGAAAATGGAAACCGGCGACACGATCCAGGCCGCGCCCGCCGTTTCACACGGAAAAGTCTTCGTAGGCTCCGGTGACAAGCACTTCTACGCGCTCGATCTCAGGACGGGCGGCAAATTATGGGCCATCGAAGGTGGTGACAAGTTTCCCTCGGCCCCCACATTCGTCACCAGCCCTGACGGGAAATCCGAATGGCTGCTCGTCAATGGCTACGACGGCATCACCCGCTGCCTGCGCGCCGATGACGGATCGATGGTCTGGACTTACGAAACCAATGACTTCATCAACGGCACCCCGGCGCTTGTCGATGGCCGCCTCATCGCCTTTGGCGGTTGCGACCAGGTCATCCACATCCTCAATCTTGCCGACGGGAAGCTGGTGAGGAAAATCGAAACCGCCGCCCAGATCACCAATTCCGTCGCCACCGTCGGCACCGCGATTTACTGCGGCAATCACGCCAACCTGGTGGTCGCCGCCGATGCACATGCCGAAAAACCGACCTGGATCTACGAAGCCGGTGACTTCCCGTTTTTCTCCTCTCCGGCTGTCGATGACCGGAATGTTTACATCGGTTCCCGCGACAAATCCCTGCACGCCATCCGGCGCGCCGACGGCAAAGGCGCCTGGACCTTCAAGACCGGCGGACGCATTGAAAGCTCACCCATCGCTTTCGCAGACGGCATCGTCTTCGGCTCCAGCGACGGCCGCCTGTATGCCGCCAAGCCCGCGGATGGCACCGAACTCTGGCGTCTCGATTTGGGGGAAGATCTCACCGCCGCTCCCATCTACGCCCAAGGCCGCATCGTCATTGCCGGTGGCGACGGCACGCTTTTTGTGATATCGGAAAAGAAAATCTGAACATTATCCACATGCCCGAGACCTCCGCATCCATCCCGAAAAACGCCACCCGTGCGGGCAATTACTTCATCTCCAACTACCCGCCGTTTTCCTTCTGGTCCGATGATCAGGCTGCCACGGTCGAAGAGGCTTATGCCTC
>JBMTCD010000055.1:0-17337 GCA_049430545.1 Luteolibacter sp. | reverse complement strand
ACGTGGAAATCGCCAATGGCCGAGTGGATGTCCTCGTAGGTGCGTTCGACGAGTTTGGTGCGGCGGACCGAGCGTCCGATCATGCCCAGCAACTCCGGGATGTCCTCCTCGCGCAGCGGGCGGATCATGCGGTAGCTGTCGGCGTGGACCATGGTGCCGACGCCTTCGTTGGAGAACAATTCGTTGACCAATACGCCCTGGCGGCGGCCGTTGAGCACGTGGACACGCGGGATGCCGCGCGCGCAGGCGGCGGCGGCGGCGCGCAGCAAGGGCAGGCCGGCCGGGTTGACGCGGCTTTCCAGGCTTCCGGCATCGGCCGCGCGGATGGCATGGGCGGGGGCGTCGTCGATCAGAATCTCCTCTTCAAGCAGGGCGATGATTTTGGCGACGCCGAGACCGCGCGCGTATTCGACCACCGCGTCGTCGAGCGGACCGGTGGCGGAGGCGTCCACCACGGCGGATTGGCCGCGGGCGAGGATGTCGCGGGTTTCCTTAAGCGCCGCGGGATCGGTGAGCGGGCGCGGGACGCGGGCGGCCATGATCTCGCACTCGAGCGTCCAGTCGTAGAGGTCCTTCAGGTCGCCGCCGAGCACGCCGAGCACGAGTTTCACGCCCAGGTCCTCGAGCACGGCGAGGTCGAGCAGCGTTTCGGCGATGGCCGGCTCCGGCAACAATCCGGCCTCCACCAGCACGAGGAACACCTTGCCCCGGAACTGGGGGATGTATTGGAGCACTTCGCGCACGTCGCTCGGTTGGGCCATGGGGGTTTCTATCAAAAGCGCCCCCGCGGGCAAGGACGGCGTTGCGGGTGCGCCGCGGGCGTGCTTGATTCCGCGCGAACATGCACGAGGAATTGATCGATCTCCTGCGCCGCCGCGAGGCGGTGATTGCGGACCACGAATGGCGCGACCGCGACGCGCCGGGGCATCTCGAGGCGTTGAAGGACGTCTCGCTGGAAATCGAGTCGTGGACGAAACGCCATCAGGCGGATCTCGACGCCCGGCTGCGCCATTATCTTGGCAACGCGAGTTTCGCCAAGGCGCTCGCCCATCTCGAAGCGCCGGGGCGGGGGAGCTGAGGGCAGATGAATTGCTTTCCAAGATGGCCGCGAGCCGTTATCGCTTCCAGCGGATATGAAATTCATGTTGATGGTGGCCGCTGCGTTATTGGCATTTATCGCGGGATACAAGCTCGAGCCCTCGCTGCGGACCGTGTTCACGGCCAAGCCGCCGGCCGAGATGGTGGCCGCCGGTGCCGTGGTGCCCAAGGAGCTTCAAACCATCACCATCACCGGTCAGGTCACCTTTTATGACAACGCCGCGTCGCGCCTGGTCAACCTCGTGCCCGGGACCGAGGTCAAATTGTTGCGGGTGGAGGACGACCAGGCGATCATCATGTCCAACGAGTCGAAGAGTCCGATTTCGATCGACGTTTCACTGACCAGCCTGGCCACGCCGCCGCCGGAGCCGGAGCCCGCTGCCGAACCGGAGCCGGAGCCGGAGCCGGAAGTCGTCGAGACCTCCGAGCCAGAGCCGGATGCCTTGGTGAAAATCATGCAGCAGAGCGTCAGCGACGAGGAGATCGCCGAGTTTCAGGCGGACCAGGTTCGCGAATGGCTGCCCGGGCCGGAGGAAACCGTGGACGGCAAAACCTATCAGACAGGCACCGTGCTCTACGACAAGGAGATGCTCTTCGGCGACAAGATCCTCAAGGCCAAGGCGCTCATCAAGGACGGCAGGGTGATCCGCTGGTTCTGGCCGGAACTCGGCATGGACATCAAATGAAGAACGGAACGTCATGAAATCATGAAACGGGCGCTGGTGGTCGTGATGGATTCGGTGGGCTGCGGTCGCGCGCCGGACGCCTCCGATTATGGCGACGAGGGAGCGGACACGCTGGGGCATTTGTTCGGGCGCATTCCCGGCTTTGAACTGCCGCATTTGGCGTCGCTCGGGCTCTATCGGATCATCGGGCTGGAAAAACCCGCGCAGTTGTGGCCCGGTGCGGCGTGGGCGCGGCTGACGGAAGTTTCCGCCGGCAAGGACACGACCACCGGCCACTGGGAGTTGATGGGCTGTCCGCTCGACGAGCCGTTCGCGACCTTCGAGCATTTTCCCGCGGATCTGGTGGCGGAGTTGGAAACACGCGGTGACGTCACGTTTCTCGGAAATTTCGCCTCATCCGGCACCGAGATTCTCCAGAAACTCGGCCCTCAGCACCTTGCCACCGGTTGTCCCATCCTTTATACCAGCGCCGACAGCGTGCTGCAAATCGCGGCCCACGAGGAAGTCTTCGGGCTGGAACGGCTGCTCGACCTGTGCCGGATGGCGCGCGCGTTGCTCGATGAGCGCGGCATCCGCGTCGGCCGGGTGATCGCGCGGCCGTTTCTCGGCAAGACGCCGGACGATTTCATCCGCACCGGCCACCGCCGCGATTTTTCGCTCACCCCCGGCGAGACCGCGCTCAACCGCCTGCAGGCGTCGGGTGTCGCGACCATCGGCGTCGGCAAGATCGCCGACATCTTCGCCGGCTCCGGCATCAGCGAGTCGCACCCGACGAAATACAACGTTGGCGGCATGACCGCCATCGACCGGCTGTGGGCGGAGCAACGGCCCGGGCCGCACTTCATTTTCGCCAATCTGGTGGATTTCGATTCGCTCTACGGCCACCGCCGCGACCCGGCCGGCTATGCGGCCTGTCTGCGGGAGTTCGACGAATGGCTCGGCACGTTCCTCCCGCGGGTGCGGCCGGGAGATCTGGTCGTTTTCACCGCCGATCACGGCAATGACCCGTATCACCCCGGCTCCGACCACACGCGCGAACAGGTCCCCTTGATGGTGCTCGGCCTGGGGCAACCGCCTGGCGACGGGGTGTTCGCCGATTTGGCGAAAATAGTGGAGGGCTATTTTCGCCGCGGATGACCCGGTCTTTCGCCTCGACAGCCGGCATTCCCGTCACGAAACTCAGGCTTATTCCCCGGCCCATGCGGATTGCTTTGTTTGGAGATATTCACGCCAACCTGGAGGCCCTTGAGGCCGTCCTGGCCGATGCGGCGGAGCAACAGGTGGACGATTACGTCTGCATGGGCGACGTCGTCGGTTACAATGCCGACCCCTCCGCCTGCCTCGAACGCATCCGCGCGATGAACTGTCCCACCGTGAAGGGCAACCACGACGAGGACGCCTCCACGAGCCACTCGCTCGACAACCTGAATCCAGTGGCCGCCGCGGCGCTCGAATGGACGCGCCGCCAGCTCAGCGACGAACAGCGGCAATGGTTGCGCCGCCTGCGCATGGTCCGCCAGGTCTCCGACTTCACCGTGGTCCACAGCACGCTCGACCAGCCGGCCCACTGGAATTACGTGACCAACCGCTTCGACGCGATGTCGAACTTCTCTTACCAGTTCACCCGCGTTTGCTTCCATGGCCACACCCACGTGCCCCGCGTTTACGTCAAAAACGACAAGGTCCATGAAGTGCCCGCCGACTCGATCGAGATCGAGGAAAGCTCGAAATATTTCATCAACGTCGGCTCGGTCGGCCAGCCGCGCGATGGCGACTGGCGCGCCTGTTACGCAATCTACGATCTGGACCAGAAACGGGTGGTCCTGAGGCGCGTCGAATACGACATTGAGTCCACCCAGCGGAAGATCCGCGCCGCCGGCCTGCCCGAAATGCTCGCCGAGCGCATCGCCGAAGGGCGCTGAGGAGCTGGAAATGCCCGCTCAGCGCTGGATCAGGAAGATCCGGTTTTCCGTGTAGGTGATCACCGCGTCCAGTTCGCGCAGGAAATCCGCGCCGAACAGGCCGACGTATTCGTATTGGTCATCGTTGTCGCCGCGCATCATGTCGCTGGCGAGCACCTTGCGGTTGGTTAGGATCACGTCACCCATGGTGAGCTTCTTGATGTCGGCCACTGCTGCCGGGCGTTGGCCGCCGATCCCCCAGACGCTCTGGTCCATCGGGCCCACTTCGCATTTGGCATCCTTGGCGGCATTGATGTGCAACAAGGTGCCATCGGCCCCGGTGTCGATCATGTAGGTGACGTCCTTGTCATTGAGCGCGCCATCGACAAACAGGTGGTTGCCCCTGCGGGTGAACTGGAACGAATGGTAATTCCGCAACTGAAGGAGTTCGTTGATGGTCAGGCTCTGGCAATGCTGCAGGAACAAGGCCCCCGCCTCGCTCCATGACTTCAGGTAGGCGGCATCCTCATCGACGAAGAAGTCGATCGATTTCTGGAGTGTTCTGCCGTTGACCAGCGCGAGGGTGGCGACGGTGGGAGTCTTGGAAACCACCTTGCCCCGCAGTGTCTGGCCGTCCTTGGTCTTGAAAATACGGAAGTCGAGCGTGTCCCCGGCTTCATTCCGGTCGGAGCGGTCGGGCCGCAGGAACACCCGCCGTTCCGGGTAGGAAATCACCGCGTCGAGCTGGTTCATGAAATCGGCACCGAGAATCACATCCATGCGCGACTTGGTGCCCTCGGGTTTGTCCTTGAGCAGATCCGTGGCGAGGATCCTGCGGTTTTCGAACACCGCCTCGCCGAGCTGGATGGTGGGCACCGGCGTCCATCCGGCGGGTGCCTCGCCGCCCACGCCGTGGATCGTCTCGGTCATCGGCCCGACCTCGAGCCCTGTGTCGGCGGCGTAACCGGTGTGCAGCAGGCTGATGCCGGCACCGGTGTCGATCAGGACGCGGGCCGGTTTGCCGTTGACTTGCGCGTCGATGAAAATCGAGTTGTTCTCAAAGCGGAATGGGAATGATTCGTAGCCGCGGAGTTCCAGGCACTGGCGGATCGTGAGGCCGCGGCACTTTTGCAGGAAGATCGCCTTTTCCCTGCTCCAGGATTTCACATAATCGCGATCCTCCTCGCTGAGCTTGTCGAGCGGCACGTTCGTCCGGGATCCGTTGCGCAGCAGGAGCACCGCCGTGTCCGCCGTCTTGTCGAGCAGGGCGGCCTGGATCACTTTGCCGTTGGTGCCGGTGAAATCGCGGTATTCCCGGGACACGGCGTCGGAAGCCGACGCCACAGCCGTGATGGCCATGCATGCAAGGAGCGAAAGGGACAAACCAAACGTCGGGAAAGCTCTCATTTGAACCTCCCTTCCCTGATGAATTCCGTCCAGTCCTCGTTGAATTCCCCAAGGTTGGCAAATCCGAAGATGGTCGCGATTTCCTCGGGCGGCGGGATCTGGTTCGAGGACTCGATCCGGCGGATCATCCCGGCATACCTCGCGAGGCGCATCCAGTCGCTCTGCATGTAGCAGGCGAGCGAGTAGATGAGAACGAGACGTTCCGGGGTGAGTTCCTCCGGTTTCCATTTCAGGAGTTCCTCGAGGTTCGGCTTCACCTTGTCACTGCGCACCAGCGAGCGCAGGCTCCGCGCCCACGAGGTGCCGTCCTCGAAGCCGCGCTTCGATCCCACCTCGTCCTGCAAGCTTCCCTCCACGGTCAGCAGGCTGGTCTCCGACTTTCCGGCGAGGCTGATTTCCTTGAAATAAGCGTGCCCGGTGGTGATGGCGAAGTATCCCTCGGCTCCGAACGAAGAGACTCCCCCCATTTGCTTGGAGAGCAGGCGGCCGGCGATCGCATGGGTGGGGAAGGGGTCGAGGTCCTTGCGAAACAGGCGCTCGTTCCTGACGTTGAACACCAGCGCCGCGGGAAAGAGCTGGTATTCCGAGAGCATTTCCTCGGGCAGCGGGATCGAGGTCGATCCGCTCTTTTCCCAGGTGGCCTTGACCGAGTTGGCGGCCAGTTCACCGGACTGTTTCATGATGTATGAAGCCACCCATTCACCCAGCGAAGCGTGGACTTCGCGGTCTTCCGCCAGCAGGATGAGCATGCGTTTCGTGCCCCAGTCCCGCCGGAAATTCATGTGCACGAAGGCCATCCCGTGCCAAAGGCGCTCGGCGGTTTCGGCCACCGCCTGCGGCCTGACATCACCCGCCGTGCCGATCAGGAAACGCGGGCTCTCGTAAAGATCGAAGGTGGCCGAGGTGGAGTCCGGAAATTTCAATTGCCCATCCAGCCGCTTGAACTCCTTGGCATCGATCCGGGCTTCCTTTTCCACCAGGCCGGGCTCGCCACTCGTAATGATGGAGGCGTCGGCCCCACCCACTTCCACGAGGTATTGCCTGTCGGCCAGACTGAGGTCTCCGGCCTTCAATTTCAGCGCTCCGCCATCGCTTTTCACCAGATTGACATCCTCTCCGGTCACGGATCCTAACTGCGCTTCGAGGATGCCTCCCTTGCGGGACATCCAGACCCTGGTCTCAGCGGCTTGCGCCGCCAATGCGCCCGCAAGGAAGGCCGGCAAGCTCCATCGAAATGCATGCATCACTCTCATTTCCCCACCAGCAATAACCCGGCGATGGAACGGGGCAATCCAATTGAGCACGATTTTTCCGGGAAATCGGGCCGGCGTTTCCGGGTGACTGCCAGAGTTTTTTGGTGTTTTCACCGACTTTCTTGTTGCAAATCAATCTCAATTGCGGATCAATTTCTTCGTGTCACAATCGCTGGTAGCTGATCTGGAAATCGACAACGCCATGACCTTGAACCAGGCGGTGGTGGGTTGCGACATGACGATCCGTTTCCTGAGTGGACCGGCCTGCGAGCGGCTGCGCGACATGGGATTCTGCGAGCGGATGCAGGTGCGCAAGCTGGCTGGCGGGCGGAATCTGATCTGCTCGGTCTGCGGCACGCGGATGGCGATCAGCCGTGAATTGGCGGCTCAGGTGATGGTGGCTCCGCTCCGATGACAACCGGCAGCATCATGGAAAATTCCCGGGATCATTCCGCCACCGTCGCGCTCGTCGGCAACCCGAATTCCGGCAAGACCACACTATTCAATGCGCTGACCGGTGCCAACCAGAAGGTGGGCAACTACGCCGGAGTGACCGTGGACATCAAGCTGGGCGAGACGCGCACGCCCCACGGCAAGAAGCTGCAAGTGGTGGATCTTCCCGGCTGCTATTCGCTCCGGGCCAGCTCGCCCGACGAGCAGGTGGCGGTGAACGCGCTCAAGCAAGGCCTCGCGGGAAAATCGAAACCCGATCTGGTGGTCTGCGTGGTGGACGCTTCGAACCTCGAACGCCACTTGAGGCTCGTTCTGGAAATCATCGAACTCGAACTGCCCGTCGTGGTCGCCCTCAACATGGTGGACGTGGCGGAAAATGCCGGCCTTCGGCTCGATCCGGCCAAACTCTCCGAGGAACTCGGCGTGCCGGTGGTGCCGATGCAGGCGAACTCCGGCAGGGGAATCGTGGAGCTCAAACAGGCGCTGCGTTTCCCGCTGCCCGCCGCGCCGCATGCCAGGTGGAAATCCGAAGGCACGGATGCCGAAGGCGCGCGCCGCGATTTCATTCTGGAAGTGTGCCGTGTCGCCGCCCGCCGGCCCGACGCCCACCAGTTGACGGTCTCGGACCGGCTCGACGGCTGGCTGCTGCATCCCGTCATCGGCTGGGTGTGTTTCCTGGCGACGATGTTCGTGCTGTTTTGGTCGATTTTCTCGTTCGCCCAGATTCCGATGGGCTGGATCGAGCACTTGCAGGGAGCGGCCGGCGCATGGGTGGAAGCCTCCATGCCGGAGGGCGATCTTCGCTCGCTCATCGTGGACGGCATGATCGGCGGGGTGGGTGGGGTTCTGATGTTCCTGCCGCAGATCCTGCTGTTGTTTTTGTTCATCGGCCTGTTGGAAAGCTCCGGCTACATGGCGCGGGCGGCCTGTCTGATGGACGGAGTGATGGCGAAGGCCGGACTGAGCGGAAAGGCGTTCCTGCCCTTGTTCAGCTCATATGCCTGCGCGATCCCGGGCGTGATGGCCACCCGGACGATCGACTCCGCCAAGGAGCGCATGGTGGCGATTTTCGTGGCTCCCTGGATGAGCTGTTCGGCGCGGCTGCCGGTTTATTTCCTGCTCGTGCCGCTGTTGATGCACGAAAAGGAGGGCTCTTGGAAACAGGCGCTCGTCCTGTTCGCCATCTACGCGCTGGGCACCGTGAGCGCCTTCGTGGTGGCGCGCCTTTTGCGCGGACGGCTCGGGCCGGATGAGGTGCCGCGCCATTTCATGCTCGAGCTGCCGCCCTACCGCGCGCCGCAGTGGAGTTATATCTTCCGCCACGTGTTCGATCGAGGCCGCGCCTTCGTCGTCCGGGCCGGCACGGTGATTCTCGGCCTCTCGATCCTGCTGTGGGCGCTGAGCACCTATCCCAAGGCGGAGGGAGACGACGAGGCCGAGGCGCTCGCCCACAGCGCGATGGGCCGCATCGGCGCGGTGATCGAGCCGGTGGTCAAGCCGCTCGGCTTCGACGGCCGCATCGGCACCGCCGTGCTCACGTCCTTCGCCGCGCGCGAGGTCTTCAATTCCTCGCTGGCGATCATTTTCCGCGTCGAGGAAGCCGATGATGAGGAACGGACGCGCGACCGGATCCGCGAGCGCATCGCCGCCGCCACCTGGCCGGACGGCAGCCCGCTCTTCACACCGCTGACGGCGTGCTCCGTGCTGGTGTTTTTCATCTTCGCGCTGCAATGCCTGCCCACCACGGCGGTGGTCGCGCGTGAGTCGGGCTCATGGAAATGGGCGATCGGACAGTTTGTCTTCATGTCCGCCTTCGCTTGTCTCGCCGCCCTGGCGGTGTATCAGGGCGGGCGGCTAATCGGTTTCTGACCATGGACTGGCAGTCGCTTGCCGCCGCCGCCATTGTCATGCTCACGCTGGCGGTGTTTCTCGTCCGCGTGGGGCGGCCACGCGGCAAAACGGGCTGTGGAAGCCGTTGCGGCTGCCCCCGGAAAAAACGCAAGCCGCTTGAATAAGCCGCGCGGCGGTCCGTTTACCGGAGTATGAAGAAAACCAACCCAACCCTGCGCTGGGCCGCCATTTTCTCACTCGCCATCGGCAGCACGAGTTGCATGACCACCTATGACAGTGCGGGCCGTCCGGTGCAGTCGGTGGATCCCGGGCTTGCCGTGGCCGGTGCCGCTGCGGCCGGGCTTATCGGCTATGCCCTCGCCAACGACAATGACCACCATCATCACCACCATTACCGCGGCAGGCATGAACGCCGCTACTACGGGCATCCGCGTGATGGCTGCCGTTATTGACCGCCGCGGTAAAGACCATGCTCCCGGATCCAGCGGGCGACTGCTGGGTCCAGCCACTCATGGCCTCCGGCTCCTTCTGCCAGAGCCTCGCGGATGATGGTGGCGGAAGCCGGGTGAAACACCGCCAGTGGGTGCGAGCGGCAGCCCTCCCGCGCCGCCAACGGTTCGCCGCGCGTGAATACGATGAACTCGACACATTTCGCCAACCTCCGCGGCTCCGCCCATTGATCCAGCGCGGCCCATTGGTCGCCGCCCATGATCCAGAACAGCCGCGCCTGCGGAAAACGCGCCGCCATTTCCTCCGCCGTCCGGTAAGAAAACGACGGTCCCTCGATTCTCGTCTCGAAATCGTCCACCACCGCCCACGGCAACTCCGTGGTCGCCAGTTGCAACATTTCAAGGCGGTCGGCCGCAGGCGTGGGGTGGCTGCCCAACTTGTGCGGTGAAATCCGGCACGGCAGGAAGCGCACCTGATCCAGCCCCAGCGCCTCAACCGCCGTGCGGGCCAGATGAATATGGCCGAGATGCACCGGATCGAAGGTGCCTCCGAACAGAGCGATTTTCTCTGGTGCAGCCGTGGCAGATGGCATGTGCAAGCCTTGCGCCGCGGCATGCCACGGTCAAGGCAGCGGTGTTTTCTCGTCATCCAGCAGGATGCCCATCCTTCGCGCCCTGTCGCGCCACAGACCCCGGGCGTGTTCCTGCAGGTCGGGGACCTTGTCTTTTTCATCGAGGATTTCGAAGCCGAAGATGGTCTCTATGATGTCCTCGAAGGTCACCAATCCGACGATGGTGCCGAACTCGTCCGCCACCAGCATGATCTGGTGGCGCTCCGAAATGAAGCGCTGGAACAACTGATCCACCGGAATGTGGTCCGGTGTCACGGCGACCGGCCGGGTGACATCGGCGAGTGTGCCGGTTTGGCCCGAGTTCTTGAGATGGGCGATCAGCGCCTCGCCGCGGATCACGAAACCCGTGAAGTCGTCGTGGCCGGCGCGGTAAACCGGAATGCGCGTGAAGGGTTTCTCGCTGACGATCTCCACGAATCTGGCGAGCGGCGTCGTTTCCGGCAGCGCGTAAATCACCGGCCTTGGAGTCATGATGTCCCACACCTTCATCGAGTGGAGCTGGATCAGGTTCTGCACAAACTGGCTTTCGCGTGGCACCAGCGATCCCGATTCCTCGCCGAGCCTTGCCATCGCCAGCAGTTCCTCACGGTGCGCGATGTGCTCCGCCTTCTGCTTCGGCGTGAACAGCCGCGTGATCTGCCGCGACGCCCAGATCACCGGGGTGAGCACCACCACCATCAGGTTCAGCATGATGGACGCCGGACCGGCCATCGGCACCGCATAGCGTGCGCCGATGGTCTTGGGGATGATCTCGGTGAAGACCAGAATGGCCAGTGTGAGACCTCCGGTGAAAACGGCTTCGCCCACGTTGCCGAAAACCCGCGCGTATTGCGCGCCGGCACCGGCGGCACCCATGGTGTGGGCGAAGGTGTTGAGCGTCAGGATGGCGGAAAGCGGACGGTCGATGTCCTCTTTCAGCGCTTCCATGCGCGTCGCCCACTTTTTGCCTTTCTGCTTGGCATTTGCGATGGAAACCGGGGTCAGCGTCAGGAGGGTGGCCTCGAGAATGGAGCACAGGAATGAAACCACGATGGCCAGGGAAATGTAGAAAACAAGCAGGGTCATCGTGGGGGCTGGGAGGTGCGAGGCGCGCCGCAGGGTAGGAGAAACACGCGGCGGATCAAGATCGATCGCACGCGCGACCTTCTTTGCGCAGGGGTGCCGTAAGCCCGGGATTGACGCGCGCCGGTCGCACGGCTGAGATGCCGCGCCCGCCACGCTGCGGATGCCTCATGGATTATACAAAGAAAATCGCCCGCAATCTGGCCGCCATCCCGCGCTCCGGGATCCGCGACTTCTTCGAACTCGTGCAGGGCCGCGACGACGTGATCTCGCTCGGCGTCGGCGAGCCGGACTTCGTCACGCCATGGAACATCCGCGAGGCCGCGATCTACTCGCTCGAAAAGGGCCACACCACCTACACCTCCAACCTCGGCCTGCTCTCGCTGCGCAAATCGATCTCCCGCTACGTGGAGGGCTTTTTCGGCGTCCGCTACGATCCAGCGGGCGAGGTGCTCGTCACGGTGGGGGTCTCCGAAGCGATCGACATCGCCTTGCGTGCGCTGCTCAATCCCGGTGATGAAGTGATTTATCACGAACCGTGTTATGTGTCGTATTCGCCGAGCATCCTGCTGGCACACGCGGTGCCGGTGCCGGTGGTCACCACCAAGGAGCACGGGTTTTCGCTCAAGCCGGAAGCCGTGGCCGCCGCCATCACGCCCAGGACGCGGGTGATCATGCTCAATTTCCCCACCAATCCGACCGGTGCCTGCGCCACCCGCGGGGATCTGGAAGGCATCGCCAAACTCGCCGTCGAGCACGACCTCATCGTGATGACCGACGAAATCTACAGCGAGCTGCGCTACGATGACGAGCCGCACCTTTCCATCGCCGCGCTGCCCGGCATGCGCGAGCGCACCATTCTCCTGCACGGGTTTTCCAAAGCCTTCGCCATGACCGGTTTCCGCCTTGGCTACGCCTGCGCGCCGCAGCCGGTCATCGAGGCGATGATGAAGATTCACCAATACGCGATGCTCTGCGCGCCGATCATGAGCCAGAACGCCGCCATCGAGGCGCTCGAGAACGGCCGCGCCGCGATGCTGGAAATGCGCGCGAGCTATCATCAACGCCGCGATTTCCTGGTGCGCCGCCTCAACGAGATCGGGCTGGATTGCCACACGCCCGGCGGCGCGTTTTACGTGTTTCCCGACATCCGCTCCACCGGGCTTTCCAGCAAGGAATTCGCCACCCGCCTGCTGGAGGAGCAAAACGTCGCCTGCGTGCCCGGCGGCGCTTTCGGCACTTCCGGCGAGGGATTCCTGCGCTGTTGCTACGCCACCGCCTTCGAGGACATCCGCACCGCCACCGAGCGCATCGGGCGCTTTGTCAATCGACTCCGCAAGCCATGAGCGGGAACCACGGCGATCCGGTCCGGCTGACGCAGGCGCACGTCGTCCCGTTCGCCGTGTTCATGGTATTCTTGCTGCTGATGCCGCTGGTGGACGCGTTGATCGGCTGGGACCACCCCAAGGCCCCGTGGTGGCGGCAGGATGTGGCTTATTTCATCTATCCGCTCCAGACGCTCGTCACGCTGGCGCTGCTTTGCCATTACCGCCGGAGTTATGCCTTCGATTGGTCGTGGAAATGGTCGCTGGTCGCCATTCCGGCCGGGGCGCTCGGCAGCTTGTTCTGGCTGCAGCCGACGATGGCCTACGATCATTTCGGTCTCACCGGCAAGACCACCGGCATGCTTTCCTGGCTGGGCGTGGACGCGCGCGCCGAAGGCTTCGATCCCTCGGTCTTCGAAAATCCCGCCGCATGGTGGACCTCCGTGCTGCTGCGGTTCCTGCGCGCCGCGGTGGTTGTCGCCTTCGTCGAGGAAATCTTCTGGCGCGGTTTCATGATGCGCTTTGTCCACGATTGGGAAGGGGACTACTGGCGGCAGCCCTTCGGTCGCGCCTCGTGGAAATCCTGGCTCATCGTCACCGGACTCTTCATGGCCGCCCACTCGCCAACCGATTATGCCGGGGCCTTCGTCTATGGCAGCCTCACCTGGCTGCTCTGCGTCTGGAGCAAGAACCTGGGCGCCTGCGTCGTCATGCACGCCGTGGCGAACCTTCTCATGGGATTGTATATCATGCAGAGCGGCAAATACGGGCTGTGGTGATATTTAGAGACAGAGTATAGACCATGCACGGAGCGATGCTCGACTCATGCGCGTTTCTCAGTCTGGTCTCTGGACTCTGGTCTCTGAAAAATCACACCGCCGGTTCGCGGCGGCTGGCCCGCACCACATTGAGCGCGTGGTTGGCCACGGCTTCGAGGTGCTTGTTCATGTCGATGAAGATCATTTCTGTCTGCACCGTGGCACCCTGCTGCATGCGCAGGGCGGCCGCCTTGTTGTTGCGCTTGCGGAGGGCGTCCACACGGTCCCCGATCATTTGCGCTTTTTCAATCAACTCGCCGTTCACGCTGCCCAGCGAGTTCCATGCCACGTCCAGCAAGGCGCGCACCTGCATGGTGATCGTCGTGAGGTCCTTGTGTTGGATCTCGCTGAAATCGCGACCCTTGCGGTATTGCGTTCGATCACTTTCACCAAATGGTAGATCCGGTCGGTGGCTTCCTCGAACTCGGCCACGGCGCGCAGCATGGCCGTGATGCGCGTGGCATTGCCCGCGCCGATCTCGTGCGTCGAACACTGGATCAGATAGGCCGTGATGTCGTGGAGCATCTCGTTGCAGGTGTCCTCCATGCCCTTCGGCGCTGAGACCCGCTGCGAGAGATCCTCGTTTGGCCGTCCCATGACATCCACCATGCCGTCACAGTGGTGCCGATGTTCTCGCCCAGGACGATCGCCGCCGAGTTGCGCATCACGCCGAGCGGGTCGGCATAGATGTCGCCCAGTCAGCCGTTCAGCGCGCAGCTGATCGTGATCGCCATCGCCGCCGAGGAGGATTCCACCATCAGCGTCAGCACGAGGCCTGCGAACAGGAACATCACGACCGTGGCGAAACCGCGACCGTTGTGATCTCCAAAATCCGGCGACCGTCTGCCAGCCCAAAATCGCGGATTTGGGCCCGCCACTAGGGCGTTTGGCTGGAATTTCCAACTCATTGATAATCAATTCCTCTAATCTATCAGAAATGGAGCGATGAGAAGGATTTTTCAACGATTGGTAGCCTCCAGCCAAACGCCCTGGGCCCGCCACCGGAAAATTCCACGGGTATTCGTGTTTTGGCTTGTCAAACCTGTTCGGCCCGACAACAAAGTCCGCCCGCGCCGCAATGGCGTGTTCCCTGTGGGTAGGTGCCCGAGTGGCTAAAGGGGGCAGACTGTAAATCTGCTGGCTAACGCCTACGCTGGTTCGAATCCAGCCCTGCCCACCATTTTCATTCTCAATGAAAATGGGGAGCCGAAAGACTCTTTTTTGTTAGGGGTCGCGAAATGCATTCCGGCAGCCCTCCGGCAGTTTTGAAACGGATCAACTCGCTTTTAAGCGGTGAAACCTGTCTAAATTTCAGCGAGTTTATTGACGCCTGCGATTGTTTTTCCGCACCAAAATCCTCAAGGACACTCCGCTCGTCCGGCTAGTTGAAGCCTTCCACAACGCCTATGGCCAACCGCCTTATCGAACCGCTCAGCGAATGGGCGCTCATCGACTGGGTCCCTTTTCTCCGCCCTCACTTCTCACGTTTCCCTCCTGCCACACCCACGAACAATACCTCGCAGTGCCTACTGCTGGAATTTCAGATACCCCAGCGCCTTGGCGCGCATAATCGCCTGCTGCCGGTCGCTTGCCTGGAGCTTTCGGTAAATCCTCTTGATGTGGCTGTGGACCGTTCCCGGGCTGATGCTCAGCCGATCGGCGATCTCCTTGTAAATCAAGCCCTGGGCGCTGAGCTCGAGAATTTCCACTTCGCGGACTGAAAGTGCATCGCCATGCTCGACCACGCGGCTGCGGAAATCATCGATCAGGAAGCGTGCGACCGGCGGGCTCAATACCGGAACCCCCTTGAAAGCCGACTTCACGGCTTCGATGGTTTCATTCACCGGAAGGCCCTTGATGATGTAGCTCTCCGCGCCGGCTTTCAGCGCGTTGAAAAGCGACTGGCGGTCATCGTGCACGGTGTAAGCGACAGCGTGAAGATTTGGATTCATCGAAGTGGCCGCCAGGATGAGCGTTTCCCCGGGTTCTCCTGGCAGCGATAGATCACAGAGCAACACATCCACCTCAGCCCACTTCACCTCCTCAAGCGCTTCCTCAACACTCTCGTGGCAACCGACCAAAACAAATCCCGCTTGTGCTTCAAATATAGCCTCGAGCTCTTCCAAAATTCTTTGATCGTCATCAACAAGAACCAGTCGGATGTTTTGGGCATCAGTCATGTGGCGGAAGGCAAGTGATTTTTCAACGGCAGTGACTTCAACGGCAGAGGCAAGGTGATGCAGATTGTGGTGCCCACCCGACCACGGATGATCATGCTGCCACCCAATGCGGCGACGCGGCGGCGCATTCCTCGGATTCCGCGGCCAGAACATACGGCTGCGTCCATGCCGCTTCCGTCATCCTGAATCACCAATCCCAACCTGTTTTTGCGGAATGCGATGTGGATTTTGGCAGAATCAGCGTCGGAGTGGCGGATCAGGTTGGTGAGAGCTTCTTTGTAAATCTTGGTGACGGAGACCAGCCCCTGAACATTGGCATCCGGAGCCGTCGGTGCCGTCCCGCTCTGGCGCCAGGTCAGAATTAGATCATGACACTGGCACAGGCGTTGGCCGAAATTTTGCATGTCTTTGATGACGTCCACCCACATCAGCGACCCACGTTCAATGCCGTTCATCCACAATCGAAGCTCGCGATTCCACTCCGTCGCCAGATATTCGATATTCTTGAAGTGCTCCTGCCGTCTCGTGGCGCATGGTTCATTCTTACCCTGATAAGACAGCATGGCGATGTGGCTTGTGATGCTGCCGATGCCGTCGTGGAGTTCGCGGCTCAACTGCTCCCGATGCATGATGGATTGCATGGTCATGATTCGCTTTTCCGCAGCAGCCAGCTCCTTTGTGCCGCGCAGTTGTTCGGCATGCGAATTGAGGTTATCCAAGGTCTGCCTTTGGTTGATGAGCATCATGGCTCCAAAGGTCCAGAACAATGCCCAGAGGATGGCGCTCAGGAAGACAGCCACGTGGGGTGCCTCGTTGGACAAGAGCTCGTGAGAATTCCCGTGAAACAACAGGTAGACGGCACGGGCCACGAGCATTCCACCCATGACTGAGGCGGCTGTTGCCAAAAAACGCGTGGCAAAGCGCAAGCCCGGCTGCCGCTCTCGCAAGAGCTCCATTGTGGCGAGTCCCAACCATGCCACAAAGGGCACCGCCGCGACGATCGGACGAAATCGATGACCTTCATTTGTCAGAATGATCGAGCAAAACACCGTGTAGAAAACCAGCCAAACGGCGAGTGGCCAACGGTGAACCCTCCTCCTTCCAAAAAAGCAGATCACTCCAGCACAGAAAAAATAACTCGAGGCATGATTGAACGCCGTAGGCAGCAGCCTCGTGAGCAGAACCGAATCCACGTTGGCACGCAAATTCAGAAGCGGCAATGCAAAGCCATTCAGTAGAGCCGCTGCTGACCAGTGGCCGATGCCCCTGACTCCGCTGTTCAGTCGCGCCACAATTCCAAACGCGATGGCCTGCAGCAAACTGAGCGCGCTTGCCAAAATGCTCATGGTGGGGACATCCAACACGCCAAAGTCCATGGATTCGAAAATCGTTCCAGACAATGATCAAAACGAGGAGATGCCCTGATTGCCCCTAAATTACCCTGCAAGCGCCATTGGCACGGATACGGGCGAAATTCAGGGTCAGGCTCTCACGGGTTTGATACGACCCGATCCGAAACCGTCTGCCTCATCTCGTCAATTTCATGTCCTTATCCGAGCTTCTGAGTTCGAACAAACAGCAAATCCTCCTCATCGGCTGGGATGCTGCGGACTGGAAGGTCATCCACCCGCTGCTCGACGCCGGGAAAATGCCGAACCTCGCCCGGTTTCTCGAGCAGGGCGTCATGGGCAACATCGCCACGCTACAGCCTGCGCTCAGCCCCACGCTCTGGACCTCCATCGCCACCGGCAAGCGCCCCTACAAACACGGCATCCTCGGCTTCTCCGAGCCGGATCCCGTCACCGGCGGCATCCGCCCGATCACCAACCTCTCCCGCAAGACCAAGGCGATCTGGAACATCCTCAACCAGGAGAACAAAAACACCATCACCGTCGGCTGGTGGCCGTCCAACCCCGCCGAGCCGCTGTCCAAGGGCGTGATGGTCTCCAACGATTACCAGAACGCCCACGGCCCGCCGGAACCCTGGCCGCTCAAGCCCGGCACCATCCACCCGGAACGCCTCGTTCCCCACCTCAAGGACCTCCGCTTCCACCCCGGCGAGCTGGATGAAAACGACCTCCGTCCCTTCCTGCCCGGCATCGAGGGCATGTCCCGCGAGGACCTCGACAAGGTGGAAAAAGACCCGCGGGTCCAGTCGCTGATGAAAATCATCGCCGACTGCACCAGCGTCCACTCCGCCGCCACTGCGCTGATCCAGAACG
>JBMTCD010000054.1:0-17368 GCA_049430545.1 Luteolibacter sp. | reverse complement strand
CCACCCTCTTCCGTGGCGGCCCGCGAAGCTAGGGCAGACACGCCAGGGCAGTCAATCCACTTTTTGTTCTTTTTCGAATTTTTTTCCGCCGGGTCACTTGGACTGCTCGAGCATGCGCAGGAGCGGCGCTTCGGCTCGCTTGCGGAGGGATTCCTCCATCTCGACGCGCGGCGAGAGATTGGCGAGGCAGTCGCGCAGCTTCTGCATGGTGTTCATCTTCATGTAGCGGCAGTCCGCGCAGGCGCAGCGGTCGGTGGGGCCGGCGATGAGTTTTTTGTCCGGGCATTCCTTGCGAAGGCGGTGGAGCATGCCGCTTTCGGTGACGACGATGATGTTCTTTGCCGGTGCGTTCTTGCACCATGAGACCATTTTCTCGGTGGAGCAGACTTCATCGGCGAGCAGGCGGACGGCCCGGGTGCATTCCGGGTGGGCGACGACGAGAGCATCGGGGAAATTCTCCTTGATGCGGCGGATGGAATCGCGTGTGAACTCGACGTGGACGTAGCAATTGCCTTTCCAGAGGTCCATTTTACGCCCGGTCTGTTCCATGACCCACGCACCGAGGTTTTCATCGGGGACGAAGAGGATGGGGCGGCCTGCGGGGGCCTGGTTGACGATTCTGACGGCGTTGCCGGAAGTACATATCACATCGCAGAGCCCTTTAACCGCTCCGGAGCAGTTGATATATGCGATGACATAATAGTTTTTATCGGCATTGGCCTTCAAGAACGCCTCGAGTTCGGCGGCGGGGCAGGATTGCTCGAGCGAGCAGCCGGCGTCCTTGTCCGGGAGGACGACGATTTTGCCCGGGTTGACGATCTTGGCGGTTTCGGCCATGAAATGGACGCCGCAGAAGGCGATGACGTCGGCATCGGTGGCCTTGGCGTGGTAGGCTAGGCCGAGGGAGTCGCCAACGTAGTCCGCGACGTCCTGGATGTCGCCGGTCTGGTAGTTGTGCGCGAGGATGACGGCGTTGCGTTGTTTTTTGAGGGCGAGGATTTCCCCGCGGAGGTCGAGTGCGGTGGTGGGCATGGTTTCTCAATAAAGCACTGGATGATGAGGAGCCAACGGCAAATGGGGCGGCTCAGGCAGAAGGGGGCGGGAGGATGATTTCGAGCGTTCCGGTGTGTTTGGCGCGGGATTTGGTGACGAGCGCCGCGGCGCGGACGAGGCCGTGGAGGCGGGAACGTTTGTGAAGGGTGACGGCGCCGTGACAGAAAATCTGGCCGCGCACATCACCTTGGATGCTCGCGGTGTGGGCGGTGACGGGGTGGAGGAATTCGACGCGGGCGCCTTTTTCGACGCGCAGGTTGCGGCAACGCAGGGTGGCATTGATTTTGCCGCTGCTGCGGATGACAAGGTCACCCGAGCAATCGACATCTGCCGCGAGAGTGCCGAGGACGGTGAGATGGTGGCAGCGAATGATGCCACCGGTGATGGAGCCGGTCTTGCGGATGACGACGTTGCCGCGGGTCTGGATGCGGGTATTGGAATGGCCGCTGATCTCGTGATCGACGAGGCTGACATAACAGCCACATTTTGGGCACTGGCTGGACTGGGCGGAGGCGATGGCCTTGAACTCATGGCCGCAGCCGAAGCAGACGACCTCGCGGGGTGGTTTGGAGGGGCGGAACAAGCGCAGGAGGAGCGGCCGGGGTGGCGGTCCTTGCGGGCCAAAGCGGACGGGTGGCGTCGGTTTGGCGGGAGCGGGCGGAGGTTGCGTTTCGGTTTCCCTGCGGGGCTTGGCGATGCGAGCGGCGGGCTGGAAGCGGCTGACGCCCTTGCCATCCCTGACTTGAAAATGAATGCGGCATGTCCGGCATTGGGTGGAAACGACCAATGCGGGCTCAGCCTGTTGGTGGCCGCATTCGGGGCATTCCACCTGGATGAGAGGATGGCGCGGCGGCACATCGCTCATGGCGGAGGGTCTGGCGGCGGGTGATTTGGCGGGCACTCGGCCTCAGGGTTTTTCTCCGGGGAGCAGCGAGGCCTGCTTGGGGATTTGACTGACGGCGGCGGGAGTTACGGATTTGCCGGCGAATGGGGCTTGGGAGACCGGAGTCTGCGGTTTGGCAGCTGCGGGCTGCGAGGAAGGCTGTTGTGAAGGGGATGTCTGTGTGGAGCCTGACGAGACGGGGGTTCCGACGGTGGATTTTCCGACAAAGATGGCTCCGGCTTCTATGGAGAGGGTCTTGGCCTTGATGTCGCCGACGACTTCGGCGCTGGCCTTGAGTTCGACTCGGTCGGTGGCGGTGAGGTTGCCGTGGACCTTGCCGTAAACAATGACGGTGGCGGTTTTGATTTCTGCCTTGATGCGCGCGTTTTCGCCCACGGTGAGGTTGCCATCGGAAGTGATTTCACCCTCGATTTTGCCATCGACAACGAGGTCGTTGGTGAATTTGACGGAGCCTTTGATCTCGACGTCGGAGGAGAGGACGTTGCGGGTGGCGGCCGGGCTGCTGCTGCGGGCAGGAGCGACGGCGGCCGGCGAGGATGTGACGGGGACCGGAACAGGCTCGGCCTGGCGGATTTCCGGCAATTGTTGAGGAGAAAGGGAAACTTCGCTTTGATCTTGTCCGATGACTTTTTTGAACACGGTCTTGGAGTGTTTGGGGTGGCAGGATTCGGCTGATGGGCTTGGTGAAAAATCAGGGGTTCGGTGTCGCGTCCGGTTGGCCGGCTGGCTCGGAGGTCTGCGCGGGCTCGGGGGGCACGGGTGCCGGTGCCGTCTGTTCTTGTGGCGGAGCGGCGATGAAGGGAGGGGCTCCGGGCTGGATACCTTCCACGTTGGCGTTGGGTGAGCTGGCTCCGGTGGGTTCCGGTGCGGGTGGGGGATCCACTTCGGCGGGCATCTTGGCGTGCAACATGGCCAGCCTCTCGGCGGCGGTGCTGGCAAAGCCGCTTTCCGGGTAGTCGGCACGGGCGCGGTTGTAGAGTGTTTCAGCCCGATCGGCATCGCCGGAGACTTTGGCGAGATCGCCGAGGGAGACGAGGGCATAGGGGGCGAGATAGCGGGACCGGGGATCGTCGACGATTTGCTGGAAGGCGGTGGCGGCGGCATCGGTTTTGCCTTGGTTCATCAGCTTGGAGCCGAGGCTGGCGCGGGCGGAGGCGAGAGCCGGGTGGTCGGGGTGGGTCTCGATGAATTGACGGAGCGTGGCGATGGAGTCGTCCTGGCGACCGTCTTGCCATTGAGCATCGGCGAGCAGGATGGAAGCGCTGCCCGCTGCGCGGGTGCCGGCATGTTCTTCGATGACTTGGTTCAATTGCGCGAGTTCGCCGGCCTTGAAAAGGGCTGCTCCGGCGGTTTGCTGGCGGCTTTTTTCCACCCCGCGATAGACGACCAGACCTGCAGCGGCGATCACCAACAGGACGGCGAAAACGACGAGCAGTTTCTGGTTTTTGTCCAAAAAACGCTCGAATGCGCCTGGGCCATGGGAAATTTCGGCAAGCGGCACGGAGGGTTGAGGTTGATCGGCGGGCATGATGAGGTCCTGAGTGGGCTTCGGAGCAACGATCAAAGCGGCGACTGGGGCGAAATCAATGAGGAAGTCGGCAAGGGAGGGATTTTTCTGAAATGGCTCGACGCGGTCAACGATCCGGGGTCGCGGGAGACTCGGACAGCAGGGCCTCGACGGTGAGTTCGACGAAGGAGCCCGGGGCCCCGGCGAACTGAATGCGGCGCTCGCCATCCAGCACGTAAACCAGCGGCCACATGCCGACGCGGTAAGTGCGGGCCAGTTGGTGGTCGGGATCGGAAAAACTGCGCCATGCCACTGTGCCGGAGCCTTCGAGATCGCGCAGTTTGTCGAGCGTATCGTGGTTCACACCGAGCACGGCCACCGGGCGGGAGCGGAATCGGCCGTGCATCTCGTTCATGATGCGGATGGCGTGGTCGGCTTCGTTCATGGTGCTGCTCCAGAAGACAATGACGACGACATCTCCGGCATGATCGGAGAGCTTGATCGGGCGGCCGGCGGAATCGTTGCCGGCGAGATCCGGGGCCACGCGGCCTTTACTGAGGAAGCGGATGACGTAGAGTTCGTCCTCGGCGATTCGTGCGACGCTGGCGTTGTCGGTGACCTGAACGTCGGAGCTGTCGATGATCGCCTTGCGGAGGTAATTGAGGCGTTTGCGCATGATTTCCGGCTCGTCGCCGAGCGAGCGCAAAGCGATTGAGGCGGCGAGTGCGGCAACGCCCTGGGTCTTTGGATCGGGGTGGGAGGCGATGATTTTTTCCAGTAGCGGCAGTGTGCGCGGATCCGCATTGTCGGCAAGCGCCATGCAAACCGGAGCCAATCCGGCGCTGGCGAGGTGATGGGCGTCGAGCGCCTTGAGGATGGCTTGGAGCTCTTGGCTGAACACCTGCTCACGGGTGCCGTTTTCGCCGGATTGGTAATGGCCGGGAGCGGCCCTGAGGAACCAGGCGGCATGTTCGAGCACCCATGGTTGGTCGAGAACCGGGCCGATCTGTTGCCAGACCGCGCGGAGAGCCTTGATGGCATCGGGCTGTTTGGCGAGCGCGGCGGCGCGCGCGTCCGCCGTGGCGGCGGCACGGGTTTCGCTTAGCCATTTCGCCATTTCCTGCTCCCATGCTTTCCGGATGCGCGAAGCTTCCGCGGGCGATGCCTGGGAGTTCATCGGCGCGACGAGCAGTGCGGCGGCCAACAGGCCGAGTGCGTGTTTCATGGCGGGAGCTAAACGCGGATCGCGCCGGATGGAAAAACAAAATCCGCAGCGGGGATGGTGTCCGGGAGATGCGGGGAAGGATGCGCAATGGCGCCTCACCAACGAATCACCTTGCGAACCTTGACGAAGGTGGCGCGGAGGTCTGGCGGGGCGTCGAGTGCGAGCCAGACCAAGGTGTCGGTCCCTTGCTCGGGGCTGAGCGGAGCCTGTGGGCCGCCCATATCAGTGCGGCACCAGCCGGGGCAAATCGAATTGATCATGGCATCCGGCAGGCCTGCGGCGAGCTGTTGGGTGATGTCGATTTGCAATGCCTCGGCACGCCCGCCGGGTTTGGCGGCGGCCTGGCGGGCGCGGGATTCATCGCGGCTGCCGATGATGACGGTGGCCCCGCGATCGACCAGCATGCGGGCGGCGGCCAAGCCGATGTCGCGTGTGGCAACGGTGACGAGAATGACGGGATTGGCAGTGGCTTGCGGGACATTCATGTGGCGTCAACAACGGGCATTGAACGGCGGCCATCCATCATCGAATGTCGAAACGCACAGGTCTTGCATGATGCGGATCCGGCGGACTAGGCTCGGTTTTCCATCCGAGGATGAAGCGCTTCCACCACACGCAATTCGCCGACACCCGCCGCTTGTGCGATTTGAAAAATGCCGCCGGCACAGTGATCTCGGTGTGCATTCCCACACTCAACGAGGCGGCGACCATTGGTCGCATCGTGCAGACGATCCGGGGCGCGTTTGTCGATGAGGCGCCGCTCGTCGATGAAATCCTGGTGATCGATTCCGGATCGGAGGATGGAACGCGCAGGATCGCCGCGGATGCCGGTGCCGTGGTGTGTTTGTCCGCCGAGATCGCCCCGCAAACCGGCAGCCACACCGGCAAGGGCGAAAACCTCTGGAAGTCCCTGCATGCCGCGAAGGGAGATATCATTTGTTATCTCGATGGCGACGTGGCGAATTTCCATCCCGGATTCGTCTCGGGACTGGTCGGCCCGCTGCTGGATAATCGGGAAATTGAGTATGTGAAGGCCTACTACGAGCGGCCGTTGGTGAATGGCGATGCCCCGCACGCCAACGGCGGCGGACGCGTTTCCGAAATCCTCGTGCGCCCGTTCATCTCGATGTTTTATCCGGAGCTCGCCGGCATCCTGCAGCCACTTGCCGGCGAGTATGCCGCGCGGCGGAAGCTGCTGGAATCGCTCGCCTTTCCCACCGGTTATGGCGTCGAGATCGCCCATCTCATCGATATCCTGCGGATGGGCAGTCTCGGCTGCGTGGCCCAGACCGACCTCGCCCGCCGGGTGCACCGCAACCGAGACGACGGCGACCTCGGCGACACCGCCTTCGCCATCCTCCGCGTGATCCTCCGCCGGCTCGAGCGCGATGGAAAAATATCGTCAATCACGACGCCAGCCGAGCTTCACCATCGCTGGCTGATTGATGAAAACGGTGTGGAAGCCGTGAAAAAACACATCCCCGAGCCGGAGCGCCCGCCGCTCCGCCCGGCATAGCTTCCTGCTGGCCATCCGCGCCGCATGATGCACGATGCCGCCATCATGACAACTTCCCTCGGCGATTTCGAGAAGCTCGGCCAGTTCTATCTCGGCCGCGGCTACGATCCGGAAAGCAGACAAGCATCCGGCGACATGGTGCTCTACGATTCAAAGGATCTCGTGACCCACGGCGTGGTGCTTGGCATGACCGGCTCAGGCAAGACCGGACTGTGCATCGCGCTGTTGGAGGAGGCCTCGATGGATGACATACCGGCCATCGTCATCGATCCCAAGGGCGACATTTCCAATCTGCTGCTGACGTTTCCCGACCTCGACGCCGCGAGCTTCCGCCCATGGATCAACGCGGACGACGCCGCAAAAAAAGGCATCACCCCGGACGATCACGCTGCGAAAACCGCCGCCATGTGGAAAACCGGCCTCGCCGATTGGGGGCAGTCGCCGGAGCGCATCCGCAGACTGAAGGACAAGGTGGATATCAATATTTTCACTCCCGGCAGCAGGGCGGGCATTCCGGTATCCATCCTCAGCTCGCTGGACGCGCCGCCGTTCGAGGTGATGGATGACGCGGAGCTGTTGGGAGAGCGGATCGAGAGCACGGTTTCCTCGCTGCTCTCGCTGGTGGGCGTGGATGCCGATCCCATCCGGAGCCACGAGGCGGTTCTGCTCGCCAATGTCTTCCACAGCGTATGGTGCGCCGGGCGCAACCTCACGCTGGAAAGCCTGATCCGCCACATCCAGAAGCCGCCCTTTGAAAAAGTCGGCGTCATCGATGTGGAATCGTTCCTGCCGGAAAAATCGCGTCAGGCGCTCGCCCTGCGCTTCAACAACCTGCTCGCCTCGCCCGGGTTCGCCACCTGGCTCGAAGGCCCGCCGCTCGACATCGCGAAGATGCTGCACACGCCCGCCGGCAAGCCGCGCATCTCGATTTTCTCGATCGCCCACCTCGGGGATGCCGAGCGCATGTTCTTCGTCGGCCTGTTGCTCAACCAGATGCTCGGCTGGATGCGCTCGCAGAACGGCACCATCTCGCTGAGAGCGCTGTTCTACATGGACGAGATTTTCGGTTTCCTGCCGCCCAGCGCGAACCCTCCGTCGAAGCGACCGATGATGACCATGCTGAAACAAGGCCGTGCATTCGGTCTCGGTTGTTTGTTGGCCACGCAGAACCCGGTGGACCTCGATTACAAGGCGCTCTCCAACACCGGCACCTGGTTCCTCGGCCGGCTGCAGACCGAGCGCGACAAACTCCGCGTGCTCGACGGCCTGGAAGGAGCCGCGGGCTCGCAGAGCGCCCCGTTCGACCGCAAGCAAATGGAAACCCTGCTTTCCGGCCTCGGCAACCGCGTGTTCCTGATGAACAACGTGCACGAGGACCATCCGGTCCTGTTCCACGTGCGCTGGGTGATGAGTTATCTCACCGGCCCGCTCACCCGCGGGCAGATCAAGACGCTGATGGATCCGAAACGCGCGGATTTCGAAAATCCGCCCGCCGCCCCTCCCCCTCCCCCGCCCGCCGCGGCCAATCCGATGGCCATGCCCGGCATGACCGCACCGGCCGGCGCCTCGCCGCGCCCGGCGGTCGGTGCGGGCGTGGTGGAACGGTTCGCGGTTTACTCCGGTGAAAATGATATCATCTATCAGCCATGGCTGCTGCGCGCCGCCACGGTGCATTTTTCCTCCACCAGGGCGGGCATCGGGGACAGCCGGCAGGTGCGCCTCGCCAACCCGGTCCTCGCCAATGGCATCGATTGGGAAAACACCGGCGAAGCACCGCAAGACATTGCGGATTCCCCCGTTTCCGGCGCGGGCTTCGGCGAGTTGCCCGGCTATGCGATGAATGCCGCGAACTACAAGCAGGTGGAAAAGGATTTCTCCGAATGGCTCTACCGCAACGAACGGCTCGACGTGTTCCTCTGCCCGGCACTCAAGCAGTGGTCGAAGCCCGGCGAAAGCGAGGGCGACTTCCGCTGCCGGCTGACCCACGCCGCGCACGAGGCGCGCGATGCCGAGGTGGAAAAAGTCCGCAACAGCGCCGCGAAGAAGATCGCCGCCCTGGAAACCCGTCTGCGCAGCGCCGAGGCGCGCGTCGCCAAGGAGAAGGCGGAGGCCGGCGCGGCCAAGATGACGGCCGGGGTATCCATCCTCGGCAGCCTGCTGGGCGGTCTGCTCGGCCGCAAGGCGAGCATGACCACGCTCAGCCGCGGCGGCAGCGCCATCAACCGCACCACCAGCGCCTACAAACAGCACCAGGACGTCGCCCAGGCGAACGCCCGCGTCGAGGACATCACGCGCGACATCCAGACGCTGCAATCCGAACTGGAAGCCGAAATCGCGCGGATCTGCGCCGGGCATGACACCGCGAACCTGAAGCTCGAAACCGAGAGCCTGAAGCCGCGCAGGACGGACGTGAAGGTGGACGAAGTGGCGCTGCTGTGGATGCCGGCCCGCTGATTTCCGCGGCAGAGGATTTCCCAACGCCGCCGCTTGCCCGGCGGGACAAACCTGCTTTCATCGCGCGCCCTTACGATTTCCATCCCAATGCAGCATCATCTCGAAACCATCGCCCGCGAGACGGGCATCGCGCTTTCCTCCGTTTCCGCCACCGCCAAATTGATCGCCGAGGGCGGCACCGTGCCGTTCATTTCCCGCTACCGCAAGGAACAGACCGGCTCGCTCGACGAAGTCCAGATCACCACCATCCGCGACCGCATGCTCCAGCTCGCGGAACTCGACAGCCGCCGCTCCGTCATCCTCAAGTCGCTCGAAGAACGCAACCTGCTCACGCCCGAACTGAAGAAGAAGGTCGAGGCCGCCGCCACCCTGAACGCGCTCGAGGACGTCTTCGCGCCGTTCCGCCCGAAGCGCCAGACGCGCGCCACCAAGGCGATCGAACGCGGCCTCACGCCGCTCGCCGATTGGCTCTTGGAAAACCAAAACGCGGATCCCGCCGACGAGGCCGCGAAATACATCGACGCGGAAAAGGAAGTTCCCACCGCGGAGGACGCGCTGGCCGGTGCGCGCGACATCATCGCCGAGCGCGTCGCCGACGACGCCACGCTGCGCGGGGCTGTTAGGAAGATCTACGAGGAGGAAGCCGTCGTTTCCTCCAAGGTCATGTATGGCAAGGACGAGGAGGCCGACGCCCAGAAATTCCGCGACTACTTCGAGTGGAAGGAGCCGCTCAAATCCATCCCGTCCCACCGCATGCTCGCCATCCGCCGCGGCGAAAAGGAAGGCTTCCTGCTCATGCGCGTCGAGGTTCCGCCCGACCGCGTCGTCCAGCAAGCGCTGCCTCTTTTCTGTGGCGGCGGCCTGCGACCGTCGCAGGATAACGCCGGCAAACACGTTTCCCTCGCCGTGGAAGACGGTTGCAAGCGCCTGCTCATGCCCTCGATGGAAACCGAGGCCCGGCTTGCCGCGAAAAAGCGCGCCGACGAAACCGCCCTCACCGTCTTCGCCGAAAACCTGCGCGAGCTCCTGCTCGCCTCGCCGCTCGGCGAAAAGCGCCTGCTCGCCATCGACCCCGGCTTCCGCACCGGCTGCAAGACCGTGGTGCTCGACCGCTCCGGCAAGCTGCTCCACCACACGGTGCTCCACTGCACCGCCGGCTCGAACAGCCAGCTATACGAAGCCGCGGTGGAACTGACCACGCTGCTCAAGAAACACGACATCGAGGCCATCGCCATCGGCAACGGCACCGCCTCGCGCGAAACCGAGGCCTTCGTGAAAAAGCTCAAGGTCACCATTCCCATTATCGCCGTGAACGAAAGCGGCGCATCGATTTATTCCGCCTCCGACGTCGCCCGCGAGGAATTCCCTAACGAGGATGTCACGGTGCGCGGCGCGGTTTCCATCGGCCGCCGCCTGATGGACCCGCTCGCCGAACTGGTGAAGATCGATCCCAAGTCGATCGGCGTCGGCCAATACCAGCACGATGTCGATCAACGCGCACTCCAGGCCAGTCTCGACGACTCCGTAAGATCCTGCGTCAACGCCGTGGGCGTGGAACTCAACACCGCCTCGAAACAACTGCTCTCCTACGTTTCCGGACTCACTCACTCCCTCGCCGAAAACATCGTCGCCTTCCGCAACGAGAACGGAGCCTTCGCATCCCGCGAGCAGTTGAAGAAAGTCCCGCGCCTCGGCGAGAAGGCCTTCGAACAAGCCGCCGCCTTCCTCCGCGTCCGCGGCGGTGCGCATCCGCTCGATTCCTCCGCCGTCCACCCGGAACGCTACGCGCTGGTCGAACAAATGGCCGCCGATGTCGGCTGCAAGGTGGAAGAGCTGCTCACCAACGAAGCCGCGCGCAAGAAGATCGAACTGAAGAAATATGTCAGCCAGGACGTCGGCCTGCCGACCCTGCAGGACATTCTAACAGAGCTGGCCAAGCCCGGCCGCGACCCGCGCAGGCAGTTCGAGTTGTTCTCGTTCCAGGAAGGCGTCGAAAAACCGTCCGACCTGCAACCGGGCATGAAGCTCCCCGGCATCGTCACCAACGTCACCGCCTTCGGCGCCTTCGTCGATGTCGGCGTCCACCAGGACGGCCTCGTCCACGTTTCCCAACTCTCCGACCACTTCGTCCGCGACGCCTCGGAAGTCGTCAAGGTCGGCCAGAAGGTGCAGGTCACCGTCATGGAAGTGGATCTCAAGCGCAACCGCATCGCGCTCTCGATGAAATCCAAGCCCGACCTCGACGGCCAGCGCCGCACCGCCGCCGGCGACCGGGGGCAAGCCATTCGGGGAACCGCAATCAACGTCCCGCCGCCGCGCCCAGCAACGACTGGTTTTCCCAGGCGATGCAGAATGCGAGGAGAAAATGAATTGGCAATGAATTGGGCAGCAGGCACAGCAGCGCTTGCTTGCCGCTCACCAGAGCGTTGAAGGCGTTTGGCCGTGGCAGCATGCGGGTTTTCACGAGCCTGACGGCTGCTGTTTGAATGGATCGGCGAGTGGTTTTTCGCCCAGCACCTTGATGGGCTGCGGGGTGCGCTTGCGGCGCAGACCGAACTGGCGCACGGCGTGGCGCTGGAGGTGGGCGACGGCCTCCTGCACGTCGTCGGTGAAAAAGATCAGGTTGGGATCGTCCGGGCTGATCATGCCGTTCTCCGCCATCCGGTGGACAAAGTCCATCAACGGCTGCCAGTATTCCTTTCCCATCAGGATGATGGGAAATTCCCGCAGCTTGCCGGTCTGGATGAGCGTCATGGTTTCGAACATCTCATCCATGGTGCCGGCCCCTCCGGGCATGACGATGAAGGCATAGGAATACTTCACCAACACCACCTTGCGGGTGAAGAAATAGCGCATGGTGACCGAGCGATGGACGTAGGGATTGAGCTCCTGCTCGAAAGGCAGCTCGATATTGACGCCGAGCGAGCGGCCGCCGGCTTCGTAGGCACCATGGTTGCCGGCCTGCATGATGCCGGGGCCGCCGCCGGTGATCACGGTGAAGCCGAGCCGCGCGCAGGCCGCGCCCATTTGGCGCGCCATTTCATAGTATTCAGTGCCGGGCTTCACACGCGCCGAACCGAAGATGGTGACACACGGGCCGACGAAATGCAGCGTGCGGAAGGCCGTGATGAAATCCTTGCCCGCGCGCAACAGGGTCATCAGGTCTCGCAGACGCGAGGCTGGGCCGGAGAGCAGGGTGCGGTCGGGGGATTCCAGTTCGAAGAGTTGCTGCTGTTGGACATCCTCGTCGGTGATCCGGTGGTTCTCATCGGGTTCCGGGCAGGTGGGGCAAACGGGCTTCTGCATACGGCGGTCTAGCATCCCGGGCGGGCGGCGTGAAGCCCGGCATGCGATCGATCAACCGGCTGGCGTGGCGATGGCCGCCAGTGCCTGCCTCACGGCACACACGGATTCCGGCGGCAACGAGCCGGGGACCAGCGCGCCAAGCACCAGACATCCGCCGGCGGTTTCCACGGGGATGACCTCAAGTAGCATGCGGGCACCGATTTTCACACGCACATTGCCCGTGCCGCGCGAGGCCAGCGCCAGGCTGCGCACCAGGAAATGGAGCCGCTCGTGCAGGCCGTCGTCGAAGATCGCCGTGCCCTCGCTGTCGACGATGAACACGCCGGAGGCCGAGAACTCGCGGCCCATCCAATCGCGAAAACAGCGGATTTCTTCCAGAAATGGACGGCGTGCGGATTGTGGCGCGGCGGGCGCAGGTGGCTCTCCAATGAAGCCGACAAAACCCCGATCGAAGCCTACTTCGCCCGTGGTCACCGGCGCGGCCGACTCGCGGGCCGGCTCGATCAGCCTGGCGGCAAGACGGTGGACTTCAGCGGCATCCAGCCATGGGCGGAGCGGGTCCATCAGCCGGCATTGGCGCGCAAGGAGGCGCCGGGTTGGAGTTTCGCTTCGATTTCCATGCGCAGGGAATCGAACACGGCCTGGGCACCCGCGCCGTCTTCCATCACGCCCACCGGCAGGCCGCGTGCGCTGGCACGCACGAACAGGGGATCGCGCGGGATCTGGGATTGGAACAACATTTCGGCGGGCAGCAACTGGCGCAGCGCGGCAGCGGCCTCGGCGCTATCCGCCAATTCGGGCTGCACCATCGTGAGGCAGACGCCAAGCACTGTGAGGCGCGGATTCATGATGCGCAAGCGGTTGAGACCCTCCAGCAGCTTGGGAACCGAGCGGATGCCCAGCGGTTCGGCCTGCTGCGGGATCATGATCGCGTCGCTGGAGGCGATGACGTCACCGGTGGCGCCGAACAGACCGGCGGCGGTATCGATGATGCAGAGATCGAATCCGCGGGCCGCGGCTCCACGCAGGAAAGCGCGCACCCGCGCGAGATGGGCCCCCATGCCGCCGCCCGCCTCGTAGTCGCTGGCCTGCCCACTGGCCACCAGCGCGAAGGTTTCCAGGCGAGTGGGCACGATCAGGCGGTCGAGCGGGATGCCCGGATCCTGGAGGAAATCGTAAAACCCGCTGAGCAGGCGCGATTGGCGGGTGAGCGAAAGACCCACGGAGCCCTGCGGATCGGCGTCCACCAACAAGGTGCGCACTCCCGACCTGGCGAAGGCATGGGCCAGATTGATCGAGACGGTGGTTTTCCCCACTCCCCCTTTTTGGCTGGAAACGGCGATATTGATCACGCGGAAGGAATTGCTGGCGCACGTTAGCTTCCGCTTGCCACACCGGAAGTCTTTTCTTCATGATGACCCGCATCGGCCGCCAGCACGGCGCGCATGCGCCCGCCCAAGATCATGAAATCTCGACTCATCACCAAAAGGGCCGCCGCGGTCGCTCTCGCCGGCGCGATCGCCGCAATATGCGGGGCCTGCCGGAAAGCTGACAGCGCGGACCCGCGCGAGCAGTTGCCCCAAGCGTTGATCGCGCCCGAGTTGATGACCAACCAGCTCGGCACGCTGCCGGGAGCGGTTTACAAAAACCAAGCGCGCTCACCGATCCGCTGGCAACCGTGGACCGAGGAAACCCTGGAACACGCCCGCAACGCCCGCAGACTGGTCTTCTGCGTGGTCGCCATGCCCCAACACTCCGCCTTCCTCGACATACTGAGCGCTCTGGAGTCCGATGTTACAATAGTCAACGAACTCAACGACGGATACGTGCCCGTCCTGTTGGACGCCGATGCGGCGCGCGAGTTCAGCATTCTCACATCCGACCTGTGCGCCGAGATCCGCCAGCCTGTCGGATTGCCGTTGTTCCTCTGGATGACCCATGAGGCAAATCCGGTGGCATGGATCCCGATGTTTTCCGAGAAGGCATCGAAAATCTCCGAAATGTTCCTCCAAAGCCACACCATGATCTCGCAAATGTGGCGCGACGACCCGGGGTATGTCATCAGCAACAGCCGGCTCGACAATGAATCCCGCCGCGCGCGGTTCGAAGCTCGCAAAAACGTCAAGGTGATGAGCGAAAAACCCGCCGAGGACCTTCTCCAAGGTCTGCGCCAGCTCGCGTCGCTTTACGACCCGTTGTCCCGGAATTTCGATGAAACCGGCGGCTTGTTCCCGGCCAGCACGCTGGAATTGCTCGCCTCGGCAAGCGTGAATCCCGGCCTGCACAGGGATCTGCGCGACACCTGCCTGGCAACCACCCGCAACCTGCTCAAGGACCTGCTCGGCAGCCCGATGTTCGACCCTCTCGATGGCGGAGTGTTCTCCGGCCGGCGCGGCGCTTCATGGACGCTGCCGAATTTCGCCAAGGACTGCATCACCCACGGCCGCGTGGCCAAGGCCCTGATCGAGGCCTACCGAGCCACCGGCGAGCCATTGGCGCTGGAGCGGGCCTTGGGACTGATCGCCTTCGCGGAGGAAAACTATGCCGCGGCCCATGATTTGTTCGCGATTGGATTGACGCCACCCACGCCGCCCGAAGCCTGGTTGTGGAGTGTCGAGGATATCGGGGAATTGCTCGGACCGGAGGATGCACAATGGTGGATTCAGGCCACCGGCATGAAGGGCCTCGGCAACCTGCCGTCCGAGGTGGATCCTCGCCGTGAATACTTCCGTGCCAACACGCTCGCCCTGAACCAGAACCCGGCGCAAATCGCCGCCAGTTCGGGCTTCAATCCTCAGGCATTCGAATCCCGCTTCCAAGCCGCGCGCGCAACACTGCTTGACGCGCGCAAGGCGCGTATCGGCCGCGTCACCCGCGACGACTCTCCCAATCCGTCGGCCACCCTGCGGATGGTTTCCGCCTACGCCGCCGCTTTCCAGGCCACCGGTGACGAGGCCTACCGCGAAAAGGCCCTGCGGGTCCTGCGCAGTGCCCGCGAGCGTTTCACAGACGGCCGCTTCCTGCGCGCCTTCGTCAGTGACGCCCCCGCAACCGTGGCAGCCGGCCGGACTTCCCTCTATGCCCTCTCGATGCAGGCCGCGCTCGACGTCGCCGCCATCACCTCCGACGAATCATGGCTCATCTGGGCCGAAGACCTCGCCACCACCGCTGCCGAACTGTTCAGCGGCGAGGAACTCCTCAAGGAATGCCCGGACTCCGCCAATCTCATCAATTTGCCGGTGACCGATCTGGTCATGCTTTTCGACGACTCCACCGCGGGCCTCATCTCAATGGCGGAATGCCGCCTGGCGGAACTCGGCCGACCGCTGGTGAGGGATTTCAGCAAACTGGCCACCCCGCTGCCCACCTACGCCCGCGAGCGTCCAGTGCTGCACACCGACTTGTTCCACGCGGCGCTTGCCCGTCACTACGGCATCACCGTCGTCCATGGCGGGGATCTCACTCCGGAATGGAAACACGCCATCGAACGCCTGCCGCCACGCACCGTCCACCGCCGTCAGGCCCGCGCCGGAGAAAGCATCGCGCCCGGCGTGGTCGAGTTGCGTTTCGGCCCCGATGGCCGTAAAGTCTCTGTCGCTTCGCCGGAGGCACTCGCACGGGCCATCCTGCCAGTGGCCGAAGCCCAGGATCCATCTCCCACCTCCGAACCATAACCGCACGCCTGCCCACCGCATTCACCCCACCATGAAAACCCACCTCCTGCCGCTTGCCATTGCGCTCCTCGCCCTGGCCCCTTCCTCGATAGCTGAAACGCTCGTGCTCAAGGATGGCTCTGAAATCGAAGGCTCCATCCTTCGGGAAACGGATGATTCCTACGTGGTCGCGGTCCCCTTCTCCCGAACCATCAAGGAAGAGCGCGTCATCCCGAAGGATCAGGTGGCCCGGATCCGCCGCGCGCAGCCTGACCTGGTCGCCTTCGATGCCATCAAGGACCTCGTCCCCGCACCCGATCTGCTGGATGCCGCCGACTACAAGCGCCGCATCGCCAGCATCGAAACATTCCTCAAGGAACACCGGGTGAGCACCAAATTCAGCGAGGCCAGGAAAATGCTCGGCGTGCTCGAAAGCGAGGCCAACGAGATCCACGCCGGCGGCATCAAACTCGGTGGCCGCATCATCCCCGCCGAGGAATATCGCAGCAACCAGCTCGAAATTGACGCACGCATTGAAGAATCCCGCATCCGCAGCTTGATCGATCAAGGCAACCTGCTCGAAGCCCTGCGCAAGTTCCAGAACTTCGAGGCCGACTTCCGTGGCACCCAGCCGTATCTCGGCTTGCTGCCACTGGTCCAGCGCGCCATCCGCAGCCACATGGCCCACACCGAAGCCATGCTCGGTGCCTACGACAAGCGGGTTGCCGCAGCGATCAGCTTGAACTCACCAGTGGAGTCCATGATGCGATAGGTGAAGGTCTCGACACCTATTTCAAGCCGGCGATGACCGATACCCTGAACTTCGGCCGCCGCGAGCTCGACCGCCTCAACGCCGCCGCATCCGCCACCACCCCGGACCTTGGCGAGCTCTTTCGTGAGACCCTCAACAAAATCCGCTCCGGCGCGCAAAAGAGTGAAATGACCACCTCGATCTCCGCAGCCCGCAGCGCCCGCATGCCGGAAAAATACCTCGCCATCCTCGAGGCGGCCGCCAATTGACCTCGATTCCGCATCCGCATCCATGAGCGCCAACCGCACAGCCCGCCGCTGCCGCAAGACTGCGGAAACCTCCATCGAGCTTTCCCTCGATCTCGATGGCTCCGGCGTATCCACCGTTGCCACCGGCATCCCCTTCTTCGATCACATGCTGACCCTGTTTTCCAAACACGGCTTGATCGATCTCGAGCTCAAGACCATCGGCGACATCGAGGTGGACGCGCACCATACCATCGAGGATACCGGCATCGTCATCGGCGAGTGCATGCGCGAGGCGCTCGGCACCAAGGAAGGCATCCGGCGCTATGGATGCTGCTATCTTCCCATGGATGAAACCCTCGCCCGCGTGGTGGTGGACCTGAGCAACCGCCCGCACTTGGAATTCCATGCGCCGGCGGGCACCCCGTCCGCACCCAACATGCCGTTTTCCCTGGTCGAGGAATTCTGCCGTGCCGTGGCCTCCAACCTGCGCGCCAACATCCACGTCGTGCTGCTCTATGGCCGCGACGGACACCACATCGCCGAGGCCATTTTCAAAGGTCTCGCACGAGCCCTCCGCGACGCTTGCGAGCGCGATCCGCGTGTGTCAGGCATCCCCAGCACCAAGCAAGCATTGTGAATCCAGCGCTCATCGACTATGGCGCCGGCAATTTGCGCAGCGTCGCGAATGCCCTGTGCGAACTCACCATCGAACCCCGCCTCGCCACCTCCCCGGCCGACCTGGAAGGAGCCG